>CAYYJF010000017.1:0-20771 GCA_964472175.1 uncultured Bacteroidales bacterium
CCAATGGATTCAGAGAATCCAAATTGGTCAAACTGGATATTTTACTGAATGGTGAGTCTGTGGATGCATTGTCCTGTTTGACACATGTCACCAATGCAGAAACCCTGGGGAGACGCATGTGTGAGAAGTTGAAAGAACTCATTCCAAGACAACAATTTGACATTGCCATACAAGCGGCTATTGGTGCCAAAATCATTGCCAGAGAAACCATCAAAGCGGTTCGTAAAGATGTCACGGCCAAATGTTATGGTGGTGACATCAGTCGCAAGCGCAAATTGCTTGAAAAGCAGAAAAAAGGAAAAAAACGCATGAAGCAAATCGGAAATGTGGAAGTACCCCAAAAGGCATTCCTGGCTGTTTTAAAATTGGATTGACCATGAATTTTCTGGATCTGGCTAAAAAAAGACAAAGCGTTCGATCTTACGATCCCAACCATCCGGTAGAAATTGACAAACTCAACTATATTTTGGAATGTGCCCGACTGGCTCCTTCTGCCTGCAATGCGCAACCCTGGACGTTCGTTGTGGTCGACCAAGCAGATATCAGAGAAAAGACAACAGAAGCCATCGCTGATAAGACCCTGGGCATGAATCATTTTGCAAAAGATGCCCCCATTCACATCGTTGTTGTGGAACAATCAGCCAACCTCACCTCTACCATTGGTGGAAAAATCAAAGGCAAACATTTTCCACATATTGATATTGGTATTGCCGTCGAACACATCACTTTGGCTGCAGCAGAACAAGGCTTGGGAACGTGCATTATTGGTTGGTTCAATGAAAAGAAAATGAGGAAGGCATTGTCCATTCCTGATTCACTCAGACCCATTCTGGCCATCACATTGGGTTATTCGACTGAAAAAGAACGAGATAAAAAGCGAAAAAAGTGGGATGACGTGATCCGTTTCAACACGTACAAGTAATCTTATTTTGATATTTTTAACAATCGTTTGAACTAAAGGTTTCGTACCTTGCGGTGTTTTTTTTACCAAAATTTGATCTAACTGACCACATGAAAAATACCATTTGCTTTTGCATGCTTTTGATCTGTTCTCTTGCGCAAGCTGCAAGCTATTCCATCAAATCCACCATCATCAACAATAGCAATTTTCAAGTCATTGAATTGGCTTCCATCAGACTTTTAAACGGCAAAGATTCAACACTCATCACCGGCATGCTTTCCAATGCGTATGGTCAGTTTGAATTTAAAAAATTACCTCCCTCCGTCTACATCGTTGAATGCAGGTCATTGGGTTTTGATCCGATACAAACCAAGGTTACCTTGTTGAACAAATCCATTGAACTGGATACCATCCGAATGTCACCTACCTCGCATATGTTGAATGAGTTTGAAGTGATTGAAAACAAAAAATCGACCGTGTCATTCAACAAAGACACCATGGAATTTGATGCAACTGTATTTCGGTTGTCCGAGAATGCAACGGTGGAAGATTTGCTAAAACGATTGCCTGGCGTATCATTGGTGGATGGTGCCATCAAAGTAAATGGCGAGACGATAGATCAGATTTTAGTTGATGGAAAAGAATTTTTCAAAGGAAACACCAATGCGGCTACAAAAAATCTGGGCGCAGATATGGTTGAAAAGGTACAAGTCATCAACAAAAAATCAAAGCAGGCAGAATTGACAGGATCTGAAGATGAGAAAACAAAAAAAGCCCTCAATTTGGTTCTGAAGCCGAATAAAAGAAGGGGTATTTTTGGAAATGTGGCAGCAGCCGGTGGCCGCGACATCACCGAAGTCAACCCTTTGAATCGCTATAGTTTGAATACGCATCTGAATTTGATGAATGGTGTATCACAAACAACGATATACGGAAACAGCAACAACATCAACTCCATCAATCCAAATCTAGGCATGAGCAATGAAGGATGGAGTGGAAGTGGTTACACCCAGACACAAAGCATCGGCATCGACAACAGTGCTGAAATCAATAAATCACTTTCAATAGGTGGCAGTTCCAACTACAGTTTTTCCGATAACACAACCGATAATGAAAGCAGAAATGAAAACTGGATTTTAAATGACACCATTATTCATAACAGCAAAAGCAATGGTATGTCTAGCAACAATAGTTTCAACATCAATATGAATGTAGAAATAAAAAAAGATTCCACGCTGACAGTTTACATTCAACCCAACTTTTCGACTTCAAAAAATCAGAACAATAACACCGATGAATATGAATATTTCAATCGGTCTGTCAGAACCAGTTGGGGTGACTCTGAAAATTCAAACACGTCCAAAAACCAATCTGCAAACATGAATGTTATTGTGTCAAAAAGATCGGCAAGCAGGAAAGGACGTTCCTTGAATATATCGGTAAATGGGTCATTGAACAAATCTGAATCTTTGGGTTTTAACAATTCTGTCAAACACACCGTAGATACAACCACGGTATTAAATCAAAAGCAAATAAGCCAATCGGACAACAATCAGATGAATATTAGAACTTCATTTGTTGAGCCACTGGAAAATCTCAAACATTTTTTCGAAACTTCACTGTCTTTCTCACATCAGAAGAATCACTCCAACAACGAACAGTTTGATTTTGATCCCCTAACGAACAGCTATCCTGAGAGTCAAAAGGACGTGGTCTTCAGCAACGAAATCAGTGATGAATACACATCCACCTCCTTACAAACCAATTACCGATTTGTTGACAAAGAATTCAGAGTTTCAGGTGGATTCAGTCTGGAACCAAATGAAAGAAAAAATTTGGTCATTTACGGCAATGGTGTTCGTTTTGATACCATACAGCATTTACTCAACTTCTCTCCAACGGCCAGTATCAATTATAATTTGAGTGAAAAACACCAATACTTAAGGTTGTATTACAGAGGAAACATTTCTCATCCAAGCATTCAACAAAAACAACCCGTCAAAAACAATTCCAATCAGATGTACGAAAGCATTGGAAACGCGAATCTGACACCGGCCTTTAATCACAGTGTAAACTTATCATTTTCAGCGCAAAACCAAGAGCATTTTTCTTCGTGGGATGTGTATATGTATGGAAATATTACGCGAAATGCCATGGTTAACAACACGTTGTATGATGTCACCGGAAAAAGTTATTCTCAGACGGTCAATACAAAGGAAATGCCTTTCAATATCAATGGGAATATCATGTACAACATTTCCTTGTTTGAACAAAAAATGAATGTGTATATCACATCGAATATAAACTACTCCCAGCAAGTTGGATATTCAGGAAAAACGACTGAACCTATTACCGATTTTCAAATGAAATTGGGAGAAAAAAGCCTAACCAAAAGCCGATCGATGAATAATCAATTGCAAATGTCGTATGCCAATGATAGGTTTGATTGTTCCATCAGAGGAAATTTCCAAATTTCAAAATCGAGCAACACCTTAACAAATAAAACCGACATCACGAATACTTCTTGGGGAAGCAATGGCAGTTTTAATTATCAGATACTGGACAATGTTCGTTTGAATACAGAAGTGAGGTACAGTGATCGCAAGGGTTATTCAACCCTCGATCAAACCGAGTGGATTGTTGATGCAGGTGTCGAAGCTTTTTTATTTAAAAGAATTACACTAACTTTGTGTGCTACAGACCTATTGAGAAAGAGATTGAATTTCAGTCATAACATCAACGAAAGTTCCATATCTTATAGCAAATTCAACACGCTCCCTTCCTTTTTCATGTTGGTCGTTTCATACAAGATCAACAAATTCAATTAATGATAAAAAATACCTTGAAAATGAATTCCTTTAAAACTATTTTACAATTAAAACACTGGCTTTTTATTGCTTTATTTCTTGCATCCGCTACTTCATTTGCCCAATCAAAACAATGGGTTGGGACCTGGAGTTGTGCCCCTTACGCTGTAGGAAATAACAACACACCTTCTTCGCCTTATTTACAGAACAATACACTCAGACAAGTCGTTCGGGTGTCCATTGGTGGTGACACCATTCGTTTGAAATTTTCCAACAAAACCGGAACAACGCCGGTGACCATGAATGCTGTCAGCATTGCTGTTTCAACAGGTGGTAGCAGTATCGATGCCAACACCATTCAAATGCTCAAGTTCAACGGAAATTCAGCCATTACGATTCCATCTTATGGGTCGGCTGTTTCTGACCCATTGGCCTTTAATCTACCGGCAGATACCAAAATTGCCATTACCATCTATTATGGAGATATTGTCACCAACACCGGAATGACCGGTCATGTTGGTTCAAGAACCGATTCTTACATCATGACTGGAAACCAAACTCAAGCGGCAACATTTGATAATCCGGTTATTACTTCACACTGGTACACCATCAACACGATAGATGTTAAAACAGCTTCCACAGCAGGCTGTGTTGGCATTTTGGGTAATTCTATTACCGATGGTTACGGTTTATCCGGAGGTCTTCAAAACAGATGGACAGACGCTTTTTCAAAAAAATTGCTTTCAAACCCTGAAACGAGTGATGTCGGTGTCTTAAACCTTGGAATTGGTGGAACCAATGTATCCGGGAATGGTGCAACAACTGGTTTATCCAGATTTCAAAAGGATATTTTGGATCAATCCGGCATCAGATGGATCATCATTTTTTATGGCGTTAATGACATTGGTGGAAATGCTTCTGCATCTACAGTAACCAATGCCTATCAAAAAATGATCAATGATGCGCATGCCAGAAACATCAAAGTGTATGGAGCCACCATTACACCGTTTAATGGTAGTAGCTATTATTCTGTTTCTCATGAAGCAGTCAGAAAAGAAGTCAATGCATGGATAAAAACGCCCGGAAACTTTGATGGTTGGATTGATTTTGATCAAACCATTGTCGACCCTGCTAATCCAGATAAAATGTTACCCATTTATTCAAACGATTGGCTTCATCCGAATGCACTAGGCTATCAAACGCTGGGAGAATCCGTCAATACTGCCCTGTTTACCGAAATCACTGAAAACAATGCCTTGATTGCCAATGCAGGGGCAGATCAGGAAGTGCTGACTGAATCAAACAGCACATCGGGACTGGCAACGCTGGATGCATCGGGCTGTTTTGATTTTACAGAATCCATTCAACGATATCTCTGGAAATTGAACGGAGACTCCATTGCAAGCGGTGTACGACCCACGGTATCTTTACCTATCGGAGTGCATACCATTTCTTTGACTATTGTCAATCAAAATGGCTTGTCAGATGAAGACGAAGTGATTATCACGGTCAAAGAAAGTTCCGGCATTTGGCTGGAAGCTGAAGCCGGAACCGTTGGATCACTTTGGAATATCACATCAGACCTGGGCGCATCAAATCAGGCTTTTGTAACAGTTAAATCCGGAAATGTAAGTACAAACAGTGCACCGGCAACTGCCACTGGTCATATTTCTTTTCCCTTCAACGTGAAATCAGCAGGCAATTATCGCATTTGGTTTCGCGTCATTTGTCCAAGCGCCGATGACGATTCATTTTGGCTAAAAATGGACAATGGCAACTTTGTTATGTGGAATGGTGTTGCATCCTATACCAACGCCTGGACATGGGTCAGTCATCCCGACAATTGGAATCTGACAACAGGAGACCACGTATTTACAGTTGGATACAGAGAAGATGGTGCTAAATTGGATAAAATCGTGATTATCAACGATGGATCTACCCCAACCGGTACCGGACCAACAGCAAGCAATGTCACCGCGCTTCCTTCAAATCTGATCTCAGGTTTAAGCATCTATCCCAACCCTGTCGCAAACGTGTTGAACGTCAACCAACTGTCCTCGTCAGGCACACTTGAAGTTTTTGATACATTCGGGAATAAAGTGATGGAAAAAAATACAACATTGCAAACAGAATCCCTGGACTGCTCACATTTGAATGCTGGTGTCTATTTTTTAAAAATCAGCAACAATCAACAAACGACGGTGAAGCCATTTGTAAAAAAAGCCAATTAATCAGGTAAATATTGATGGCCACTACGGCCTGTACAAAAAGAGGGCTGTCTTAGATTTTAAGACAGCCCTCTTTGTATAGAGCAATTTTGAATGATGCTTATTTCTTTATAGCAGCAATACCAGGCAAAACTTTGCCCTCAATGGCTTCCAAGAGCGCACCACCACCAGTAGATACATAGCTTACGCCATCAGCCAAACCAAATTTGTTGACACAAGCAACAGAGTCTCCCCCACCAACAAGTGAGAATGCGCCATTTTTGGTGGCTTCAACAATGGCTTCACCAACGCTTTGAGATCCGTGTGCAAAAGTGTCGAATTCAAATACACCTGTAGGACCATTCCACAAAATGGTTTTGGAATTCTTGATCACTTCCGCAAAAATGGCTTCAGTTTTAGGACCGATATCCAATCCCATCATGTTGTCAGGAATTTCGTTCACATTCACAAAAGAAGTATTGGCATCATTGCTGAATTCGTCGGCAATCTTGGCATCAACTGCCAAAACCATATTGACATTGTTGGCTTTGGCTTTTTCCAACAACTCCAAGGCCAATTCCAATTTGTCATCTTCGCAAATGGAAGTACCAATTTTTCCGCCCAAAGCTTTGATAAAGGTATAGGTCATACCACCGGCAACAATCAGATTGTCTACTTTGGACATCAGGTTCTCGATGATTTCAATCTTGGAGGAAACTTTCGAACCGCCCATAATGGCCGTAAAAGGACGAACGGTTTCAGAAAGAATTTTTTCGATGGCTTGCACTTCTTTGTTCATCAAATAACCGAACATTTTGTGGTCTGCATCAAAATAGTCAGCAATCAAAGCAGTTGAAGCATGTGCTCTGTGTGCGGTACCAAAGGCATCGTTCACATAACAATCGGCATAAGAAGCCAATTTTTTGGTGAATGCTTTCTGACTTTCTTTCACAGCCTTTTTGGCAGCAGCTTTTTCTTCGTCAGTCGCATCTTCGGCCAAACCACGAGCTTTGCCCTCTTCTTCAGCATAAAAACGCAGATTTTCAAGCAACAAAGCCTGACCAGGTTTCAATGCAGCAACTTCAGCATCGGCATGTTGACAATCTGCTGCAAATGCAACAGGAACACCCAGCAATTTTGAAACATGGTCAACAATCACTTTCAAAGAATACTTTGTATCCGGATTCTTTTTGGGGCGACCCATGTGTGAGCCAATGATGAGACTACCACCATCTGCAATGATTTTTTTCAAGGTCGGAAGTGCAGCCTGAATTCGATTGTCGTCGGTAATGTTAAAATTTTCGTCCAAAGGCACGTTGAAATCAACGCGCACGAAAGCCTTTTTACCGGCAAAACTAAATTGATCTAATGTCATAATCGTACGTATTGTTGGGTTAAAATTAATTTATATAGTGTTTAAATCGTTCAGCCACAGTTGTGCTACAGCATCGGAAGGCATTCTCCAATCTCCTCTTGGCGAGAGGCTTACACTCCCAACCTTGGGTCCATCCGGCAAACAAGAACGTTTGAATTGTTGTGAAAAAAATCGTTTGTAAAAGATTTTCAACCACTTCAAAATGGTTTCATCATCAAATTCATCTTCAAAGGCTTGTTGGGCCATCCAGTATATTTTACTCGGTTTAAAACCAAACCTAAGCATATAATAGAGGAAAAAATCATGCAATTCGTAGGGGCCAACCAAATCTTCCGTTTTTTGTACGATTTCACCCGAATCGTTGCCTGGGAGCAATTCCGGACTAACAGGGGTGGCCAGAATATCTTGTAAGGTTTCGACCACATCGTCCCCGCTCAACTCGCGGGAAGCCCATTCAACCAAAAAGCGTACCAGCGTTTTGGGGATACCGGCATTGATTCCGTACATGGACATGTGATCGCCATTGTAGGTTGCCCATCCAAGGGCCAATTCAGACAAATCACCGGTGCCAATCACCAGGCCATTCACTTGATTGGCGATATCCATCAACAATTGCGTCCGTTCTCTGGCCTGAGCATTTTCATAAACCACATTTTGAAGGTTTGGGTCGTGTTCCAAATCTTTAAAATGCTGATTTACAGCATCAACAATTGAAATTTCACGCACCGTAACTCCAAGCGCACGCATGAGGGTCAGTGCATTGTTGTAGGTTCGGCCTGTTGTACCAAATCCCGGCATGGTGATGCCATAAATTTGATTTCTGGGAAGGCCCAATTTGTCATATGTCATCACGGCAGACAACAGCGCCAAGGTCGAATCCAAGCCACCGGATATTCCGATAACGACCTGTTTGCAAGTCGTATGAACGAGTCGTTTGGACAATCCATGAATTTGAATGGAAAATATTTCACGACATCTCTTATCCAACTCTGCGCCTTTGGGGACAAAAGGATGTTTGGCAACATGTCGTTTGGATGTAAAGGATTCGATCGTAGCCAGTGTAAAAGGAACGATGCGGTATGGGTCTTTGGTTTCCTGGCGAATCAAATCAAGGGTGAAACCGGTGTTCCGCATACGGTCTCCGTTCAAACGTTCTACATCCACATCGGAAACCACGAGCTGATTGTCCATGGAAAAACGCTTTGATGCTTCGAGCAACACACCGTTTTCCACAATTTGAGCATCGCCGGCAAAGACCACATCCGTAGTCGATTCGCCAAACCCGGACGAAGTATATACATAAGCAGCAATGCATTTGGAAGCTTGCTGCGCCACCAAATTTTTGCGATAATCATTTTTAGCAATGAGTTCGTTGCTTGCAGACAAATTAAACAGGATATTGGCACCATTCAAGGCATGATAACTGCTTGGAGGAATGGGCATCCACAAATCTTCACAAAGCTCTGCAGCCATCACTACACTGCCATTTTTAAACAGCAGATTGGTGCCAAAGGGCGCTTTTTGTCCACAGAGTTCAACTTCAGTGACTTGCACTTCATGCGCACTGCTGAACCATCTTTTTTCGTAAAATTCACCGTAATTGGGCAACCAGGATTTTGGTACAACACCCAGAATATGTCCAGATTGAAATACAACGGCCACATTCATCAAGCGGTTTTGGACCGTCAAAGGCATGCCCACAGCAACCAACATGGAATGCGTTTTGGAATGACTTAACAAATCGGACAGTGCGGCTTCTGCTTGTTCCAGCAAAATTTTCTGATGAAACAAATCGCCACAAGTGTATCCCGTGATTCCCAGTTCTGGAAAACACAAAAGTTGAACAGCTTGCTTTTCAGCAAGTGAAATCAAAATTTTCATCTGTTCAATGTTGTAGATACAATCTCCTACTTTCAAGAGCGGAACAGCTGCTCCAACACGTACAAATCCGTAATTCATCGCTTTTTTGAAAAGTCATGTAAAGATACAAGCAAAAACACATACATTCGTTTTTTTGAAAAAAAAAACGTTACTTTGCTCCCATAAAAGAAAGAAATAGATGAACGCAATGCATTCCATAACTTTAGTAAACGTCGTCGTGGTGGTCGTGGAAACAAATTGTGTTCACCGAAGATGACGCGTTCTTAAGTAATCAACTATATACATAGAACCCTGCCGGTGAATATCGGCAGGGTTTTTTTATTTAAAAAAAATCAAAACGATGAAAAAAAGTGGTGCAGAAATGATCGTTTCATTCCTGGAAATGAATGAAATCAAGACGGTATTTGGTATTCCGGGGAGTTCCAATCTCCCCTTATACGATGCCCTTTCAAAAAGTAACATTCAGCACGTCCTGGTAGGTCATGAACAAGCTGCAGGGTTTATGGCACAGGGTTTTACCAGAAGTACCGGCAAAACCGCTGTTTGTTTGGCAACTTCAGGGCCAGGGCTGACCAACCTTCTAACAGCCATTGCGGATTCATTTTTGGACTCCATTCCCATCGTTGCCATCACGGGTCAGGTTCCAAGCCATTTAATTGGAAGTCAAGCTTTTCAAGAGTTAGACACCGAGCGTTTGACTGCTTCGATCACCAAAAAATGTTTTATTGTTCAAGAGGCATCAGCGTTGCATCAAATCCTGCCATTGGCTTTTTCTCTGGCACAATCGGGTCGTCCAGGCCCAGTTTTAATTGACATTCCCAAGGATGTTCAAAATCAGCAGGTTGAATACCAGGGATTTACAAATCCTTATGCCATTGACTTTCTGAAAAAGCGCATAGACGACAAACAAATTGAATCGGCCGTATCGTTGATAAACGCATCCAAAAATCCGCTGCTTTTGATTGGAGGTGGGTTGATTGAAGCCCATGCGTCAGAGGCATTGACTGCTTTCTCAGAAAAATTCATCTTGCCCATTGCATCCACCCTCAGGGGCTTGGGCGCAGTTGACCCAAATCATCCCAACTATCTGGGAATGATTGGAATGCATGGTAATAAACGCCTGAACGAATGGTCAGATGACGTTGATTTGCTCATCGCTTTGGGGGTACGCTTTGGTGACAGAACCACGGGATTGGTACGTGAATTCTTCCCCAATGCACAGGTTATCCATGTAAACATTGACCCGCTTGAACTCAACAAAACCAAACAAAGTCATTTGCCGATTGCCGGTGATTTACATCAATTTCTCAGGCAGATGATAAACCAACCCATTGAAAAAAAGGCGATTGCATTCAATAATCAAAAAGCCGCAAACACAGCTTCCGTCGATAGTTCTTCACACAAGGTTTCAAATGCTTCACCCACTAATGCCCTTACATCTTCTTCCCTTTCAAGTGCCGCCCATTCACCGAGATCAATTTTGGAATGCATTGCTCAAATGGTTCCAAGCGACACCATTGTGACCACCGATGTAGGGCAGCATCAGATGTGGGTGGCACAGTACTATCCATTTTCAAAGCCCAGAACATTCATTACCTCGGCCGGATTGGGCACCATGGGATTTGGTTTGCCTGCGGCCATCGGAGCTTCCATCGCATTTCCGGACAAGAAAATTGTTTGCATCACGGGAGATGGCTCATTTTTGATGAACATACAGGAATTGGCAACGCTTAGAAAATTGCAATCCAATATTTCCATTTTCATTTTCAACAATCAGGGACTTGGTTTGGTTCGACAGCAACAGCGATTGTTTTTCGAAAACAATCTTTACGCTTCTGATTTTGGGGCTGCCATTGATTTTCATGTCATTGCTCAGGGATTCGGAATCAATGCCATGCGTTTGGATCATACCATAACCATGGAAAAGGCCATCCAACAAACACTCTCCCAACAGGGGCCCTGTTTGTTGGATCTACCCATCGAAAAGAACTGGAACGTATTGCCCATGGTACCTCCGGGTGCAGCCATTAAAACGATGATTGATGAAAAATCCTTTGAATATGGCTTCGACAATGTCAAACAAATTCGTTAATTTGGCATAAAAATATCCTATGGGTTCAGAGAACGTCTTATTTGCTTTGGGGTTGACGCTGTTTGCCGGTTTATCGACAGGCATCGGTAGTCTATTATCCTTATTATCAAAGAAATACAATCCAAAGTTTCTTGCAGGCTCTTTGGGTTTTTCGGCCGGGGTGATGATTTATGTTTCTTTGGTTGAAATCTTTGCCAAAGCAAAAATATCCCTGACTGAAGCCCATGGCCCACAATTGGGGCATGCATATACTGTTATTGCTTTTTTTAGCGGCATTGCCATCATCGCCATCATCGATAAACTGATTCCATCTTATGAGAATCCGCATGAAATCAAAAATTTAAAATCTAAAACGATGAGCGCAGGAGACAGCAAAAAGCTGTTGCGCATGGGCATGTTTTCGGCATTGGCAATCGCCATTCACAACTTTCCTGAAGGCCTGGCTACCTTTATGGGCGCCATGACAAATCCAACCCTTGGAATCAGTATTGCCGTGGCCATTGCCATCCACAACATACCGGAAGGCATTGCCGTTTCTGTTCCCATTCAGTATGCAACAAAAAGCCGCAAAAAAGCCTTTTGGCTATCCTTACTGTCCGGCATTTCAGAACCGGTTGGCGCCATTATCGGCTATTTTTTGCTCAGAAATTTATTCAATGAATCGACATTTGGCATTGTCTTTGCTCTGGTTGCCGGAATCATGGTGTACATTTCATTGGATGAGCTGCTCCCAACCGCCGAAGAGTATGGAGAGCACCACATCGCCATTGGTGGTTTGATCGCAGGGATGGCAGTGATGGCAGGCAGCTTGCTGCTTTTCACCTAACCATCAATGCTTGTCTTTAAACGAAAATGGATTGTAAGAAATATGCTGATCAAACACATCGGTTTGCTCCAGTTCTTTCACTTTTCGAACGACGACCTTGGTTAATGGCAATACCAATATTTCATACCCTGTTTTCATGGCCGTTTGGGTCAGCATCAACATGAACAAATCATTTAATGGAATGATTCCATAAAATGCCAACGAAAAGAAAACCAAAGAGTCGGCCCCTTCTCCGATCAATGTTGACGTGATGGCTCTGAGAGAAAACCGCTTTCCTTGCTGCCACACTTTCATTTTGCTCATTACATAAGCATTTAGAAAAGAGCCAGTTAAAAAGGCAATAAAGCTTGAAAAGACCAGACGCATGGTATTTCCCAGCACCAATTGAAACGCATCCTGGTGCGAAAAGTTTTCAGAACCCGGAGCCAATATGCTCAGCTGAAAAACCAAAACGGCCAAAAAATTCATGGCAAACCCACACCAAATAATCAATTTGGCTTTGGAAAAACCCCAAACTTCGGCAATCACGTCGTTTAAAATGTAAGAAATCGGGAAAATAAACAATCCGGCAGTGGCTTCAATCGGACCAATTCGGATTAATTTTTGCTCAACTATGTTGGCGACGAGCAGGCATACCGCAAAAAGCAGCCCACAGACCATAAAGGTCACAGATACTTGTTTTTTCATATTCTTGTTTTTTACGTGGTGTTCAAGCACACGTTTGACGTTCGTCAAAAGCCCGGCAAAAGTACAATATTTTTTTATTCTATCAAGCCTTCACCATTTCCAGGGTCACCAAATTTTGTTTCTGAACACTGCCGGTTTCAGAATCGGTCAGGTTTTGAATGGTGGTTTGAGCAATCTGCATCAATGCATTGTCTGTAAAATAGGCTTGATGTGCTGTAATAAGCACATTGGGAAAGGTCATCAGTCTGGATATTTTGTCATCCCGTATGATCACTTCGGACAGGTCTTTGAAAAACAAGGATTCTTCCTGTTCATATACATCAATACCCATATAGCCGATCATACCTTCCTTCAAGCCATGAATGGCGGCCTCCGTATCAATCAGTTTGCCGCGACTGGTATTGATCAACATCAATCCTTTCTTCATTTGTTTGATGGATCGTTCGTTGATCATGTGGTGCGTTTCAGGCGTCAGGGGACAATGCAATGAAACAATGTCCGATTGTCCCAAAAGATCCATCAAACTCATATATGCCACACCGGCATCTTTAAGGGCTTGATTTTCATAGGCATCGTGGGCAATGATGCGACAACCAAAACCTTTCATAATCGTGGAAAATACGGCACCGATTCTTCCAGTGCCCACAACGCCGACAGTCTTTCCTTCCAGTTCAAAACCCGTGAGTCGCTCGATGGAAAAATTGCCTTCCCGAATACGGTTATAGGCTTTGTGCGTTTTTCGGTTCAAGGTCATGATCAATGCCAGTGCGTGTTCAGCAACAGCATGGGGTGAATAGGCAGGCACACGCAAAACAGAAATGCCCCATTTTGCGGCTCTTTGCACATCCACATTGTTAAATCCGGCACATCTCAACACAATGACTTTTACGCCATTTGCTGCCAATTTATCTATCACAAAACTGTTTAATTCATCATTCACAAAAACGCAGACAGCATTAAAACCTTCCGTCAAACGCGTCGTGCTTTCTTTGAGACTGGCCTCCAAATAGGTAATTTGATGTTTGCCGGTGCTGTTTGCAAGTTCCAGGAAATCCCTGTCGTATGTTTTGGTGCTAAATACCGCTACTTTCATATAACTTAGATTGAATGAATGCAAATATAGCAAAGCTTTCTCGCTTACAACACTCTTTTCATTCCAACACCCATATTTCTATTCAGCAGAAAAGGCCACATGCATGATTTCTGATACGGTGGGATGTGGAAATACCACTTTTTGCAGCTGCTCGAGCGTGAATTTGTATTGAATGGCCATGCCTGCACCAAAAATCAATTCACTGGCCGGATTGCCCAATAAATGCACTCCCAAAATGTGGTTCTGTTCATCCACAAGCACCTTACAAACGCCATTAACACCTTCATTCTCTGCCACAAAACGTCCGGAAAATGCCATTGGAAGTTTGATGACACGATGCGGAATATTTTTTTTAATCGCCTCTGTTTCGGTCAATCCTACCCCTGCGATTTCCGGATTGGTGTACACAACGCTGGGTATTGCCTCGTAATTCATTGCTTCATTTTCCCGGGTCAAATTGTTGACGACCACAGCACCTTCACGCGATGCCGTATGTGCCAAGAGTGAAAACCCATTTACATCACCTGCAGCATACACCCCTTCCACATTTGTTTCAAGAAAATCATTCACAACAATCCGGCCTCTTTCCGTTTGAACGCCAATATTTTCCAAACCAAGTCCCTGTATGACAGGCTTTCGGCCAACGCTCAAAAGAATTTTTTCAGCAAAGATCTCCTGCATTTCGTCATTTTGTTCGAAAGACACTTTTTGTTGATCCATTCGGGTGACCCTTGCATTCAAATAAAATGAAATGCCTTTTTTGGCGTACATGTCTTTGAGTTGGGCGCTTAACTCCGTATCAATACCGTTGAGAATGGTGGGTAGCATTTCAATCACAGTGACTTTACAACCCAATGATTGATACAAACTTGCAAATTCCATACCGATAACACCTCCTCCAATAACCACCAGAGATTGAGGTATTTCTTTGAGTTCCAAAGCTTCACGATGGGTGATGATGACATCGGAGGTCATGTCCATGCCGGGAATATTGGGAATGACAGTCTCTGAACCCGTACAAATCAACAATTTTCTTCCAAGATATGCTTGTTCGTTGCATACAACAACCAATCCTTTTTCAGTTTTTTCTTTGATGGTAGCAGCGCCAATAACAATTTGAACCTGATGTTGCTTCAAAGATGACTCAATACCAGCAGTCAATCGTCTGACAATACGGTTTTTTCTGGACATCATTTTTTCAAAATCCACCGTGGGAGAAGTCACCAGCACCCCGTATTTGGCTGACTGACAGGCCATATCATAGACTTTAGCTCCATACAACAACGTTTTAGTGGGGATACAGCCTTCATTCAAGCAAACACCTCCGATGTGTTTTTTTTCAAACAACAGGGTTTTGAGTCCGCTTTTTCCGGCCAGCTCTGCAGCATGATATCCGGCAGGCCCTCCTCCTATGACAATCAAATCGTATTCCATCATCTTCCTTACTCATTTAACTACAAAAAGCACCCTATTCAAGTGCTTTTTGTACGAAATTATATTTCAATGTATTATTTGATCTCTACTGTAATTACAGATTTTGCAGGGACAACCAGGGTCAATTGTCCTTTGGACATTTTAGCTTCCTTAAAGTTGGCTGGCACAATGACATTGGGGTTTTCAAAGGTGTTGCATGCTGCCACATCAGCGCCGGTAAGAATGCTACCGGAAACCACTTTTGCCGTATTTGAAATTGCTTTCAAAGCGATGGAGGCATCAATGTCGTTTCTCGGATCGATGTTGACCAGCGAAACATGGATGGCACCGTTTTTATCTTTTGAAGCACTGACACTCAAAGCCGGCAATGATTGAAACTGGAATGTAAAGTTGGGACTCAACACTTCTACCGGCAAATTTTGTGCATCCTGGTGTACTTTGTACATGTCGTAAATATGATAGGTTGGAGTCAACACCATCTTATCGTCTTTTGTCAAAATCAAAGCCTGCAATACATTGACCATTTGGGCAATGTTGGCCATTTTGATGCGGTCTGCATGTTTGTGAAAAATGTTCATGGTAGCAGCACACAACATGGCATCCCTCAGGGTGTTTTGTTGCAATAAAAATCCGGGGTTGCTTCCGGGTTCTACATCGTACCATGCGCCCCATTCGTCCACACAGAAAGCAACTTTCTTTTGTGGGTCATATTTGTCCATAATGGCGGTATGCTTGCTCACCATTTCATCCATAAACAAGGCATTCTTCATTTGAATAAAATACTCCTGATCGTTGAACTTTGTGGCAGAGCCTTTTCCACGTGGGTCGCTCCAACCATAAGGAACAGCATAGTAATGTAAAGACAATCCCCACATTTTACTGGCAGCATTTTTCATCAAAACTTCTGTCCAATTGTAATCATCACCACCGGCACCACCGGCAATCTTTTTCAATTTATTATCTCCGTAGTCACGGCAAAAAGTCGAATAACGTTTGTATTGATCGGCATAAAAGTCGGGGGTCATATTGCCTCCGCAGCCCCAGTTCTCATTTCCAACACCGAAGAAACTAACTTTCCAGGGCTTTTCTCTGCCGTTTTGACGTCTCAAACTGGCCATGGGAGATTCCCCGTCAAAAGTCATGTATTCCACCCATTTGGATATTTCTTCAACCGTACCGCTTCCGACATTGCCACAAACATATGGTTCTGTTCCTAAAAGTTCGCAATAATTCAGGAATTCATGGGTGCCGAAAGAATTGTCTTCCGTCACACCACCCCAGTTGGTATTCACCATTTTGGGACGTTTGTCACGTGGACCTATGCCATCCATCCAATGGTATTCATCGGCGAAACAACCACCCGGCCAACGCAAATTTGGAATATTGATTTTCTTCAGGGCTTCAACGATGTCTTTTCTGTAGCCTTTGATGTTGGGAATTGTTGATTTTTCACCAACCCAAATTCCGTCATAGATGCAATGGCCCAAATGTTCGGCAAAATGGCCGTAAATGTGTTTGCTAATTTGAGCTGTCGAAATATCGGTACGAACAACAACTTCTGCTTTCTGTGCAGCTGATGCAGAAGTGGAAACAGCCATGGTCAGCAACAATGTACTGAAAAGGGTCTTTTTCATTTTCATGGATTTGATTTGATTGTTAAAACACTTGCAAACCTACACAAATTCCTTAAGAATTATCGCATTTTATCCCTCAAAAATTCAGAAATGAAACTTAAAAAAAGTATCTTTGCGCTGCCCACATCAATAGGTATTCATTCATTTTCATTAATTACCATGGCTAAAATTACCAAAGAAGCCGCCCTGCATTACCACAAAATGGGTAAGCCCGGCAAAATTGAGGTCGTCCCGACCAAACCATACAGTACACAAACCGACTTATCGCTTGCTTATTCGCCCGGCGTGGCTGAACCATGTCTGGAAATAGAGAAGGATCCGCAAAAAGCCTACGACTATACAGCCAAAGGAAATTTGGTTGCGGTGATTTCTAACGGAACAGCGGTTTTGGGTCTTGGCGATATTGGTACCCTGGCCGGAAAACCAGTCATGGAAGGAAAGGGATTGTTGTTTAAGATTTATGCAGGCATCGACGTTTTCGACATCGAAATCGATGAAAAAGATCCGGAAAGATTCATTCAGGCTGTCAAAGCAATTGCCCCAACCTTTGGTGGCATCAACCTGGAAGACATCAAAGCACCTGAATGTTTTGAAATTGAAACCAGACTCAAAGCCGAACTCGATATTCCCCTCATGCACGATGACCAGCACGGAACTGCCATTATTTCGGCTGCCGGGCTTTTAAATGCATTGGAAATTGCAGGAAAGAAGATAGAAGAAGTCAAAATTGTTGTAAACGGTGCCGGCGCTTCTGCCAACTCCTGTACCAAACTATATATTGCCCTCGGTGTCAAAAAAGAAAACGTGGTCATGCTTGACAGCAAAGGTGTCATTTCTCTTTCCAGAGCCGATTTGAACGAATCCAAAAAGTACTTTGCCACACAGCGTACCGACATTCATACGCTGGAAGAAGCAGTCAAAGGTGCTGACGTATTTATTGGCTTATCAAGAGGCAATGTGTTGAGTCAGGATATGGTACGTTCTATGGCTGACAGCCCCATTGTTTTTGCCCTGGCCAATCCCACTCCTGAAATTTCTTATGAAGACGCCATGGCTGCCAGACCCGATGTCATGATGGCAACCGGACGTTCAGACTATCCGAACCAAATCAACAATGTCATTGGATTCCCCTATATTTTTCGTGGTGCATTGGACGTGCGTGCCACAGCCATCAACGAGGAAATGAAACTCGCTGCTGTTCACGCCATTGCAAGTCTGGCCAAAGAGCCGGTACCGGACGTGGTGAATGCAGCATATAATGTTTCGAGACTGACCTTTGGCCGTGAATATTTTATTCCAAAACCAGTCGATCAACGTTTGATTACGGAAGTGTCATCAGCTGTTGCCAAAGCCGCCATTGAATCGGGCGTAGCTAAAAAACCGATAACAGACTGGGAAGCATATAAAAATCAGCTCAATGAACTGATGGGTTATGAAACAAAGTTCACCCGTAAGTTTATGGATATGGCCAGACAAAACCCGAAAAGAGTGGTATTTGCTGAAGCCGGACACCCCAACATGCTGCGTGCAGCGGTTGAAGCCAAAAATGAAGGCATTTGTCACCCCATCCTTTTGGGCAATGACGAGCGCATTCAAAAAATGGCCAAAGAATTGGATCTAAGCCTGGATGGCATTGAAATCGTCAATTTGCGCCACGACAATCAGGCTGAACGTCGCGAAAGATACGCCAAATTGCTTTCGAACAAACGTGCCCGTGAAGGTGCAAATTTTGACGAAGCTCAAGACAAGATGTTTGAACGCAATTATTTTGGTATGATGATGGTAGAAACCGGTGATGCAGATGCATTCATCACAGGTTTATACACCAAATACAGCAATACCATCAAAGTTGCCAAAGAAGTCATCGGTATTCAGGAAGGTTTCAAGCATTTTGCAACCATGCATATTATGAACACCAAAAAAGGGCCGTTATTCTTGTGTGATACACTGATAAACAGACATCCGACAACGGAAACACTGACAGATGTGGTAAAACTGGCTGAACAAACCGTGCGCTTTTTCGCCATGGAACCCAAAATTGCCATGCTCTCCTACTCCAACTTCGGTTCTGACACGACAGGCAGTCCTGCTTCCGTACATGAAGCCATTTCCAGATTGCACCAACAACATCCTGATTTAATTTTGGATGGCGAAATGCAGGTCAAATTTGCTTTGGATAAAGAATTAAGAGACAAAGTCTATCCGTTCTCCAGATTAAAAGGTTTGGATGTCAACACCTTGGTTTTCCCCAATTTAAGCTCTGCAAATGCAGCTTATCAAATGTTGGAAGAACTGACCACATTCGAAGCCATTGGCCCCATTCAAATGGGATTGAACAAACCCATTCACTTCACTGACGTTGAAAGTTCCGTACGTGAAATTGTAAACGTAACTGCAGTGGCTGTCATCGATGCCATCGTTGATGAAAAGAAAAGAGGCCTGGCATAATTTCTGTCAGACAACATCACCTAATAAAAGCGGCCGTTTCATCGTTGAAACAGCCGCTTTTATTTTTTCTATCAATCATGCCTTATTTTTTCGTAGCCTGATCGAATTGTTCTTGTTTCATTTTCAATTGTTGCTTGAGCGAATCCTGTTCTGCTTTCAAGGTTTGAAGCGTTTTGATGGTAGGCTCAGTATCTCTGTTTCTAAAGGTTTTGGTGATCACAATCGGTTTAGGCTTTTTAGACATGTCTTTCAATAAAATATTCCGAACATGCTTGTTATCTTTGGACCCCAATTTGGCTCTGAATCCCAATGTCAGCACCAGAGCGTCACTGTTTCTGTTCGCAATGCCTGAATTCATCTGAATGGCATCATACTGATGATAATCCGCATTCAAAGCAAGTGCCAACCTTTTGGATAAAGAACACTCGAGGGACAAACCCAATTTGGCCATTAATGCCGGCGATCCTTTTGATACCACCTGCCAGTTTTCAACACTTTTAAAAAAGGAAACACCTCCACCCACATTTCCATACAGGTTGATATACCTTTTTTCTAACCTTTTCGGGTTAAACACATTGCTCAGATTGAATGATGCGCCTAAAAGTACTTCATGTGATTCTGACTTGAAATTTCCAATATTACCCAAATAGGTATATGGTCTGGAAAAATCATTGAAAACATATTCAACAAAAAGGCCGGCAACAGGATTGATGCTGTATTCAATATCGCCACCAAGTCCAATATTCAAACGATCCATTTCGTCAACAGCATCGGGAGGAATATTGAAGTAATTTCCACCACCCTTTATCTGGAACGACCAATGCGAAAGTGCTTGATCGTTGTAATAAGGAGGATAGGGTCTGATGGTATCAAGTTTCACCAATTTGACAGTATTGTCTTGAGAAATAGCACTCATTGTGAATCCGAACAAGCACCACATGAAAATATATAACTTTTTCATAATTTAATCATTTACTTGATTTCAAACTCTACTCTACGATTCTTTTGACGTCCTGCAGGTGTTGCATTGGAAGCGATGGGTTTGGACTCGCCAAAACCAACAGCAATGATTTTATCTTTATCTAACCCCTTGGATACCAAATAATTTTTGACCGATTGAGCCCTAGATTGTGACAATTTCAAATTCACCGCATCGGATCCGGCATTGTCCGTATGCCCTGCAACTGTTAACACATTCCAGGCGGTATTGGCTGTCAATATCCCAACGATTTTACTCAGGGTTTCATAAGAAGAGGTGGCCAAAACACTGGATCCGGATTTAAATTCGATGTTATCAAGCACCATATTGACTTTGGCATCCTTGTTGGTCGCCAGAAGTTTTAAATCTTCTTCCATTTTTTTGAACTTATCCTGCAAGGCTGAATC
>CAYYJF010000017.1:20871-35124 GCA_964472175.1 uncultured Bacteroidales bacterium
CTGATTCTTTTGTTCAATGCGCTTTCTTTTTCTTGTGCTTTGCGCTCTGCTTCTAGCGCCAGTTTTTTGGCTTCTTGCGCTTTTAACAATGCTTCATCTGCCTTTTTCTGAACAGCTTTTTTGGTTTCAGCTTCCAATTGGACCATATTGTTTCTGACATCCGCATTGTTTTTTTTCAATGCAGCTATTTCGTCCAGGGTTCTTTTAGAATCTTCCTGAATGAAAACTTCCTTCATTGAAACGGGAGTAGCATCTGGTTTCTGAGCATTGTAACCCAAATTCCGCATATGCACCTGATTATTTGATTGCATTTTAACTCTCAAACCCAGCTTCAACAAGGTGGCATCGCCATTTCTAAGTGATTTAACACCGGACATATACAAAGCATCATATTGTCTGTATTCGATACCGGCAAATAGACCCATCACTTTAGAAAGTCGGCATTCAGCTGTCAAACCCAGTTTCGCAGCAATGGAGGGAGCACCTGTAATGGTCGTTTGATCCAATTTTCCTGAATAAAAAGCTGCGCCAAGTCCCATTTCAGCTAGAAATTTTAGCCATCTTTGATCGTCCATTCGATTGACGCTAAACAAATTGGAGAGATTTAAATGTCCGGTAAGAAAAACATCGTTGGTTCTGGCATTCAAGCTTCCAGTAGTTGCAAGATATTGATACGGCCTGGAATAATCACTGTACGTGTATTCGATACCGAAACCGGAAAATGGATTTTCTGTATAGTCGATCGAAATACCGCCTGAAGCATTCAGCCTATCGGTCTGTTGAACCGGATCCGGTGGCAATCGAAACGCATTGACACCACCATACACCCCGACAGACCAATGTGCATATTTCAATGGCGCATTATACGTGTCTGGAACAGTCGCATGAACAAAAGAAAATGGTGTTATTCCAAGCAAGAAAATCAACAATCGTGAAACGTTCTTTGTTTTCATAGCCTTCGTTGAGTTAGATAAAACTTAAGGTGAAAAACAAATATACGTACGTTTATTCGAATTTGATTGCTTTTACCGGACGAATTTTTGAAATCATATGGGTAGGCATAAACACCACCAACAAGGAGATAAGCACTGTTCCAAGGTTTAACAACAAAACAATCAACCAGTTAATCTCGATCGGAACACTATCCACGTAATAGGTATCGGCATTCAAAGGTATTAAGCCAAATATATCCTGGAGTATACAAATTGACAAACCTATGATATTCCCCCAAAAAAGGCCTTTGCCAATCAAATAGACAGACAGAAACATAAATACTTTCCTTAATGACGCATTCTTTGCGCCCATGGCTTTCATAATACCAATCATATTGATTCTTTCCAAAATCAAAATCAACAATCCGGATATGATGTTAAAGCCCGACACGAACACCATTAAAACCAAAATCAACCACACATTGGTATCCAACAAATCCAACCATCCAAAAAGTTCAGGATTGATTTCAAACAAATTTTTCATGTAATACGTATCCGCTACTTCATCGGCTACAGCGGATACAGCAGCATAAACTTCGGCTTCAGTCTGTGGAAAAGCCTCCATGGAGTGTACAAATATTTCCAGTCCTGCCGCCTGATCCTCACTCCAGTTGTTTAATTTTCTGACGTGTCTGGCATCCCCAATCAGAAAAAATTTATCAAATGCAGAAAAGTGCGTGTTGTAAATGCCGCAAATCGTAAACTTTCTTGGGGAGACATTTTTATCTTTCAAAAAGTAAGTGGGAAAAGCATCTCCGACTTTCAAATGGAGTTTTTTGGCTAAAAAATCGGAAATCAGCACCTGATTGGTCGGAGCACTGATGTCGGGCATTTCTCCTTCGGTCAAGGCTTCACGAATAAATGTCTGATCAAAAGTGGCATCGATGCCTTTGAGAATGATGGTTTGGAAATCATTTTCCGTTTTAATCATTCCTGGCTTGGTGTACAGACGTTGAATGTGTGAAACGCCATCCACGCTTTGAATGCCACTGATCAATGTATCCGAAATACGTACAGGATCCATTTCATAGGTGAAATTGGAATAATAGCTCGTCAGCTGAATATGGGCATTGACACCTATGACTTTATTTCTGACTTCCTGACGGAATCCCAGCACGACAGACCAGGCCACAATCATTACAGCCAGACCGACAGCAATGCCTATGATGGCAATACGGACTGCCGGTTCAGTTTTTTTCCCTTTTAAATTTCTTTGAGAAATGAGCCTTTTTGCTATGAAATACTCAAACTTCATATCAGCTTACGCGCCCCGGATACACCTCTAAAGCCTTTTCTAGCACCACCATTGCTTTGGCCAAATCGTCTTTGCTGATCACATAAGCCAAACGAACTTCGTTTTTACCCACACCGGGCGTGGTATAAAATCCGGAAGCAGGAGCGATCATCACGGTCTGGTTTTCATACTCGAAAGATTCCAGCAACCAGGTACAAAAAGTATCGGCATCATCAATGGGCAAACGGGCAACCGTATAAAAAGCGCCCATAGGAATCGGGGTATAACATCCGGGGATTCTATTGATGGCATCTATCAGAAATTTACGTCTTTCAACGTATTCATTGTACATGTTCAACATGTATTCTTCAGGTGCGTCCAAAGAGGCTTCTGCAACGATTTGCCCCAATAAAGGCGGACTCAAACGCGCCTGGCAGAATTTCATGACATCTTTTCTAACCTGTACATTTTTGGTGATCAAAGCACCTATGCGTATACCGCACTCGCTGTATCTTTTTGAAACAGAGTCGACCAATACGACATTCTGTTCGATGCCTTTGAGGTGAAAAGCTGAAATGTAAGGCGCACCCGTATAGCAGAATTCTCTGTACACTTCGTCTGAAAACAAATACAAATCGTATTTTTTGACCAAATCACGAATTTGATTCATTTCCGATTGGGTGTACAAATATCCGGTTGGATTGTTCGGATTGCAAATCATGATGGCCTTGGTTTTTGGCGTGATCAGCTTTTCAAATTCCGAAACAGGCGGTAAAGCAAAACCAGTTTCTATGGTTGACAGAATGGGTTTGATTACAGCACCCGCCGAGATGGCAAAGGCTGTATAATTGGCATACGCTGGTTCCGGCACGATGATTTCATCTCCGGGATCAAGACATGCCATAAAAGCAAACAAAACAGCCTCTGAACCACCGGTGGTTACAATGATGTCTTCAACATCAACATCAATTTTGAAGCGGTGATAATACGTTGTCAGTTTTTTTCTAAAACTCAAAATGCCTTCACTCGGAGAATACTCCAATATGGCTCTATCCATCGCTCGTACAGCCGCCAATCCCACTTCCGGAGTATGAATATCGGGTTGACCAATATTCAAGTGATAGACTGTCATTCCTTTGGCCTTTGCTTGATTGGCCAACGGAACTAGTTTTCTAATGGGAGACTGGGGCATCATGGCCCCTCTAACAGACGGTTGAGGCATATCTTCTTTGTAATTTACCGTTGTAAAAGAACACGCAAATATAGGCATAGACAAACTTTTGTGCAAATTTGAACGACATTGTTGTGTGCAAACAACAGATGGATTACATTTGTTTCTATAAATCAATTGAATTATGACAAAACTATTGTTGTTTATGCAAGGTTGGGAATGGATTATTGTTGCCTTGTTGATTTTGTTGCTCTTTGGCGGTAAAAAAATTCCTGAGCTGATGAAAGGTCTTGGCAAAGGGGTTAAAAGCTTTAAAGATGGCATGAAAGAGATGGAAGATGAAATGAAAGATGATACCGAACAACCTAAAAAAGATTGACGCATCCGTTTAAACATCCAACATGGCTGACATGACGTTTTGGGATCACCTAGATGCACTCAGAAAACATTTGTTTCGATGCGGCTTGGTGTTATTGGTTTTATTTGGCATTTTTTTCGCCATGATGCCCGACATTTTTGATACGGTCGTCATGGGCCCTTGCTTCGGGGACTTCCCAACCTATCGATGGATGTGTCGTATGTCGCCGGCTTTTTGCGACCAGGATTTTCAGTTGGCAGTGGTCAACATCCAACTCACTTCTCCTTTTATGGTTCATTTAAAGATGTCGCTGCTATTTGCCTTGACACTCGGTTTGCCCTACCTCTTATTTGAAGTATGGAGGTTCATTGCACCGGCTTTGTATCAATCAGAAAAATCAGCAGCCATCAAAGCCTTTCTTCTTTCCACCCTTCTGTTTTACCTTGGAATACTGCTGGGATATTTCATCATTTTCCCGATTACCCTTCGCTTTCTGGCCGGATATCAACTATCAAGTCTCATCGGAAACCAACTCTCATTTGATTCTTACATTCAAACCTTTACATGGTTGAATTTTATGCTGGGTTTGGCTTTCGAGTTGCCAGTTTTGTCTGTTATATTGTCAAAGATGGGTCTTTTGAACAAGCAACTTCTTCGAAAATACCGGAGACATGCCATCGTTGTGTTGGTCATTGTCTCGGCCATAGTAACCCCCACCGGAGACCCTTTTACCCTGGCCCTGGTTTCCGTACCACTCATTTTACTTTATGAGTTCAGCATTGCATTGATCAGGGATGATAAAGATATTCACGAGTCGTGAAGCCTGACATCTTTCATGATGAGCTTACACACAAAGAGGGGTTGTTTTATTGAATAAAACAACCCCTCTTCTTTGGGTTTTAACCCAGTCTATCTTTTTGAGGCCAAGATATCAAATCAAATATTGAGAACTGATGGAACGGTGATCATACACACGTTCAATCGTATCAGCAAACAAGTCGGCGATGGACAGGATAGTGACTTTGGAACAACATTTATTAAAAGGAATACTGTCTGTCATTATCAGTTCGGTAAGTCCGGAGTTTTCAACTCTCTCACAGGCAGGTTCTGACATGACAGGATGTGTTGCCACAGCTCTGACAGACAACGCTCCTTGCTCCATCATCAGATCGGCAGCTTTGGTCAGGGTTCCTGCTGTATCCACCATATCGTCAATCAATATCACATTTTTTCCTTTCACATCACCAATGACGCGCATCTCACCCACCACATTGGCACATTCTCTGCTTTTGTGGCAAATCACCATGGGTACATTCAAAAATTTTGAATAGGAATTGGCACGTTTGGTTCCACCCACATCCGGAGCTGCAACAACGATATTATCCAGATTCAGAGATTTCAAATAAGGAATAAACAATGTTGAAGCATATAAATGATCTACTGGCACATTGAAGAAACCCTGAATTTGATCTGCATGCAAATCCATGGTAATCAATCGTTCAATGCCTGCAACAGACAACAAATCTGCAATCAATTTTGCACCGATTGACACGCGTGGTTTGTCTTTGCGGTCTTGGCGTGCCCAGCCAAAGTATGGAATAACTGCAATGATTTTTTTTGCGGATGCGCGCTTGGCAGCATCTACCATCAACAACAATTCCATCAGATTATCCGAATTCGGATACGTTGATTGAATAAGATAAACAACAGAGCCACGAATGGATTCTTCGTAGGAAACGGAGAATTCACCATCAGCAAAATGTTGTATATTCATTTTACCCAGGGGAACGCCCAAACTGTTGCAAATCTTTTCTGCCAGGTATTGTGAGTTTGTACCTGAAAACACTTTAAAAGAACCTGTCTCGTTCATAAAGAGGAAAATGGTTTAGGGTAGTGAAAGACCATGCAAAGATAGTTGATTTGCCTTCAATGGTATCCACAAATGAGGTAAATTTTTGAAAACTTTTTATGACAGTATTTTCAAACAACTGAATATCAAATAATAAAATGCATCAAATTTATTTCAGAATGACCTTGTACAATCTGGATTGATATCCAGGAATTGAAAACCTGAGGTTTTCAAACGGGTTTAAGGAGGACTCGAAAACGGTATCGGTTAATAAATCTTTAAATTCTGCGTTTTGCATTTCGGGAATACTCAAACAATTGAAAGCATGTTTTGGAATGGACAAAGAAACCGACTGTTCTGCTTGCGAAAAATTGGCCACGCCAATCAGCAGTTCATTTTCATACTTGCGTATAAAGGCATACAAATTCCAGGCATGGTAGTCGGGCGAATCGATATTGGCATATTGCAAATCAAAAAAATCACCCTTCACAACAGCAAGCTCTGATAAACAGAGTTTCAGATATTTTTGATATGTTTCTCTCAATGATCGTTCGTCTTCTGTCAACAATTTTAAGTTCCACCGACCTTCATTTTTCCATCGTACCAGGGTTTCTATACTCCAGTAATCAAAAATGGTATTCCGGCCGTCTCTACCGCTGTAACCTTCTTCGTACATACCCCTTTCACCCAATTCCTGTCCGGCATAAATCATCACCGGATTCTGATGATAAAAGGTCAAGACAAACATACCCGGCAAGCCTTTTTTCGGATCAGATGCAAAAAAATCGGAAGCCAAACGTTGTTCATCGTGATTTTCCAAAAAAGTCAGCAAATGCGGTTGTAGATTGTTGACCTGCTGCCAACATTGTGTCAGGTCAGAAGCTGACCGGCGGCCTTCAATGATGCCTCTGATGGTATTGTACATGCCCTCTTTATCGTACAAATAATCAAAGCCACCACAATCGAGATATTCCCGATACAAGTGAATCTGATATATTTCTGCAATAAAAATAATACTCGAATTGTTTTTTTTCACTCTGGGTATGGCCCAATGCCAAAAGCAGACGGGAACCATTTCTGCCATATCGCATCTAAAGCCATCAACACCAAGATTGGACCAGTACGTCAAAATATCGAGCATTTTGAACCAGGTCGCAGGTATGGGGTCAAAATGATGCGCCCCTCCAGATGGATAATCAACACCATAGTTCAATTTAACCGTATCATACCAGTCATTTTTGGTCGGAGATGAAGTAAAACAGTCATTACCAGTAACTTTTGCCGGATTTTCGATGTATGGGTTTTCAGAATGGTTTTCATTGGCAAATGAAAGATTCAGGGCATCCTGCAGATAATAATAATTGTTGGAAGGGTCAAATCCATGCTTTTTTTGATCATCCACCCCAAAATCTCTGACGCCCTCAGGTTTGGCATCTGAATGATATCTTCTTGCAACATGATTGGGCACAAAATCGATCAGGACTTTCAATCCTTCAGCATGTATCCTATCCAACAAGTCTAGGAACTCATCCATCCTTTGTTCGGGATTACAGGCCAGATCAGGGTCGACATCGTAATAATCCTTGATGGCGTAGGGTGAACCCGCTTTTCCTTTTACAATGGCAGGATGATCGGCTTTGATGCCGATAAATTGATAATCTGTTTGTGTGGCATGTTCTAAAACTCCGGTGAGCCAAATATGTGTACACCCCATTTCGGCAATGGAGGAAAGTGCTTCTTTTGTAATGTCATTGAATTTTCCACAACCATTTTCAACAATACTTCCATTCAAAATATTCTTGCCGGTATTCCCGAAATATCGGGGCAATAATTGATAAATAGCAATTTTTGACATACTTTCCATTGTTAGAGCAAATACAAATATAGTTCAGAAATCTGCTATATTTTATTCAATCTGGTTAAAGATTCAAAAACATACCAACATATTTTTTCACAATATAGATAGTCTATGCGTTTTTTCAAAAAATAAAACAAAAAAAACCACCTCAAAGACATTTTTGAGGTGGTTCATATAAATTGATTTGCAATGATTTATTGCTTTCCTTCAGTGGCAACTTCGCGGTTAATTTTTTTGATTAATCCCTGCAAAACAGCGCCCGGGCCCAATTCTGTAAAAGAATCTCCCCCATCGGCAATCATGGCCAAAACAGATTGTGTCCATTTAACAGGTGAAGTCAACTGGTCAACCAAATTGGCTTGAATGGCTTTCGGATCGGTTTGGGGTTTTGCATTCACATTTTGATAGATCGGGCAAATGGGTTGTGAAAAAGGCGTTTGTTGGATTGCTGCGGCCAATTCAAGTCGGGCCGGTTCCATCAACGGTGAATGGAATGCGCCACCAACACTTAGTTTCAAAGCTCTTTTGGCACCTGCTTCCAATAATTTTTGACAAGCGATATCGATGCCTTCATTGGTTCCGGAAATGACCACCTGACCAGGACAGTTGTAGTTGGCAGGAACAACGACTTCATTTTCAATGGAGGCGCAAATTTGTTCAATGGTTTCATCGGGCAAACCCAGGACGGCAGCCATGGTGGAAGGTCTCGCTTCGCAAGCTTTTTGCATGGCCAATGCACGTTGATGCACCAATTTCAAACCATCTTCAAAAGAAAGGGCTTCAGCAGCGACCAAAGCGGAAAATTCGCCCAAAGAATGACCGGCAACCATTTCTGGCTTAAATTCGCTGCCCAAAGTCTTGGCTAAAATAACCGAATGCAAAAAAATGGCAGGCTGAGTCACTTTTGTCTGACGCAATTCCTCATCACTACCTTCGAACATGATGTCCGTAATTCTGAATCCCAAAATATCATTGGCTTTCTCAAAGAGTTCTTTGGCTAGTGCCGATTCTTCATAGAGTGATTTCCCCATACCGGAGAATTGGGCACCCTGCCCCGGAAATACAAATGCTTTCATTGGAGTCTATTTTCGATTTACGTGGCAAAGGTAGGTATTTTTGCGAAAAACAAAACCATACCAAATTATTCACCAGCATTTAACAATTCGGACTTGTGATCCAAAAGTTCTTTCAGCAATTTCCCTGAAGCTTCTTTGAGTTTCAAAAACACATCGGTAAGTCCTTCATCCTGACCATTTTTTGCCATTAGTTCCAAGGATTTTGCCAATTCAGTAGATTCAGCATCATAATAATTTCCAATGGTTCCTTTTAAGCTGTGCGTGTTGAATTTTAATTGCTCAAAATCCAAGTCCTGTACATTCTGTTCTATTTTGGCCATACGTCCAGTGAACTCACTGTTAAAAACATCAATCAGTTCAATCTCTACGTCTTTGCCATACCATTGAAAGGTGTCGTTGTATTTCTGCCAATCAATCATGTTTAAGGTTTTACACTATGGTTTTGAAGTAATCAATTGTCCGTATCAACCCTTCCTCCAATTGAATGGTTGGACTCCAATTCAACTCTTTTTTGGCCAAAGATATATCGGGTTGTCTTTGAGTGGGATCATCCGCAGGCAGGGGCATGCGAATAATTTTTGATTTGGAGCCGGTCAATTCGATCACTTTATTGGCCAACTCCAGAATGGTAAATTCGTTGGGATTGCCAATATTCACAGGGCCCAGAAAATCTTTTCTGCTACCCATCATGCGAATCATACCTTCAATCAAATCGTCAACATATTGAAAGCTTCTTGTTTGGCTTCCATCGCCATAGATCGTAATATCTTGATTATGAAGCGCCTGAACAATAAAATTTGATACGACACGGCCATCGTTCGGATGCATTCTTGGCCCGTAGGTGTTAAAAATCCGAATGATTTTGATTTTGACGTTGTTTTGTTTGTGATAATCCATAAACAGGGTTTCTGCTGCCCGCTTTCCTTCATCATAACAGGAGCGTTCACCAATGGGATTTACATGTCCCCAATACGATTCAACCTGGGGATGCACTTTGGGATCGCCATAGACTTCACTCGTGGAAGCCTGTAAAATAGTGGCGCGGATACGTTTGGCCAGACCCAACATATTGACGGCACCCAAAACAGATGTTTTGATCGTTTTGATGGGGTTGTATTGATAATGGATGGGCGATGCCGGACATGCAAGGTTGTAGATTTCATCCACTTCCACAAAATAGGGCATGGTGACATCGTGTCGCACCAATTCGAAATATGGATGATCCAGCAAATGAACCACATTCTTTTTCTGACCCGTAAAATAATTGTCCATGCAAATGACTTCATGTCCGTCATTTAATAGACGTTCGCACAAATGTGATCCGACAAAACCGGCACCACCGGTGACCAAAACTTTTTTCTTAATCATGCTTATATTGCTTTGTAATCGGTGTTGATTCCAATTCCATAATACTCAAATCCGCTTTTTACCAATTCTGCAGCATCATAGATGTTGCGACCGTCGAAAACAATGGGTTCAGCCATCAGTTTTTTCATGATTTTAAAATTGGGAAATTTAAATTCTGACCACTCCGTTACCATGGCCATGGCATGCGCATCGATCAACACTTCATATTGGTCCTTGGCATATTGAATGTTGTCGCCGAAATGCTTTTTGGCTTCCTCCATGGCAACGGGGTCATAGACTTTGACGACAGCACCGGCACTCAATAATTTTTGAATGATCACAATGGAAGGAGCCTCCCGCATATCATCGGTTTGAGGCTTGAACGACAACCCCCAAAGGGCAATTGTCTTTCCTTTCAAATCATCACCAAATCTTCGGGCTATTTTTTTAAACAAAACAGCTTTTTGATCTTCATTGACAGCCTCAACAGCCGCCAACAAACGAAGATCATAATTCGCTTTTTTGGCTGTATGAATCAATGCTTTGACATCTTTTGGAAAGCAAGAACCGCCATAACCGATACCGGGATAAATGAATTTATTGCCTATTCTGGAATCGGCTCCGATACCCTTTCTGACCATATTGATATCTGCACCAACCAATTCACACAAATTGGCCACATCGTTCATAAAACTAATTTTGGTGGCCAGCATCGAATTTGCTGCATATTTGGTCATTTCAGCCGAAGTGATGTCCATCACAAAAATGGGATGTCCATTCAGGGTGAAGGGTTTGTACAAACGCTTCATGATTTTTTCCGCCTTGGGTGAATCCACGCCGACTACAATTCTGTCCGGTTTCAGAAAATCATCGATGGCAGCTCCTTCTTTTAGAAACTCCGGATTTGAAGCCACATCGAAAGGGATAGAGGCCGCACGTTTTTCAAGCTCCGACTCAACGGCTGCTTTGACTTTTTTCGCTGTACCCACAGGGACCGTACTCTTGGTAACAATCACCAAATGATCCTGCATGTATTTTCCACAGTCACGGGCAACAGTCAACACATATTTCAGATCGGCACTGCCATCTTCATCGGGCGGCGTACCCACAGCAATGAAAAGCACTTCACAATGTTCCAGGGCAGACTTTATATCAGTCGTAAAACGCAAACGGCCCTTTTGCATGTTTCTCAACATCATTGCATCCAGTCCCGGTTCATAAATAGGGACAATGCCCTGCTTCAACGATTCTATTTTATTTTGATCGACATCCACACAAGTCACATCAATACCGACCTCCGAAAAACAAGTACCGGTGACCAGTCCGACATAACCACTTCCAACGATGGTAATTTTCATATTTTCTTACTTAACTTTTTTATTTTGTTTTCAGCCACTTTTCAATGGTTTGAAATAAATACTCTTTATCAAATGGTTTGTTCACAAAATCATCCATGCCAGAATCTTTGCATTCGGAAAAATCCTCCTGCATGACGCTGGCAGTCAAGGCCACAACCGGCACATGACGACCGGTTTTCTTTTCAATATTCCGAATGGCTCTTGTCGCATCCAGACCATGCATGACCGGCATTTGCACATCCATCAATATCAAGTCCGGCAATTCAGACTGATACTTTTCAACGGCCTCCATGCCATTGAATGCCTCTAATAAATTCAAATCGGGAAATCTGGACTGAATCAAGATTTTTGCCAATTTCAAATTTACGGGGTTGTCTTCTACAATTAAGACTTTACCTTTCAATGCTAGCATAACTTTGTCCTTTCATTTCATCACACGACTGTGATCAATTCAATACTGTACATTCAACTATGGACAAATATACAATTCTACATTTCAATTTCAGAACGATGGAGAAAAAAAATAACAATCATTGAAAAATATTCGATGAAATGGTGATATGTGAAAATTTGTTACGTATATTTATCATAACAAACTCCGACAACCTTAAGATTCTTGAAGAAATGAAACACACCATTCTTGCCATAGACGACGAAAGGAGTATCCGAATATTGTTGGATAACTTTTTATCTCAGGATTATCAGATAATCACCAAGAGCGATGGTCTTGAAGCATTGCTTTGGCTGGAAAGCAATCTTCCGGATTTGATTATCTGCGACCTTCAAATGCCCAATATGGATGGCTATCAATTGATCGAACAGGTTCGAAATCGCGGCTACACCAAACACACACCCATCATCATGCTTTCCGGTGCAGAATCGAGTAAGGAACGCATTCGCTGTTACCAATTGGGCGCACAGGATTTTTTGGTCAAACCATTCAACCCCGAAGAACTTAATCTGCTGATCAAAAAAAATCTTCACCCCATCCATTATGCCATTCAATGGTAAAAGGGCATTGAACCTCAACACTTTCAGCCATGGAACATCCGTTAACAGTCTTGTATGTAGGAAAAAACCCCGAGCATTTGGAAATGCTGAATCACTCGGACGAAATAAAGGCGACATTCGCCTCCAACATCCTGAAAGCGAACAATTTACTTGCAGGAAACCAACCATTCGATGCCATCCTCTGCGAAATAAAAATTCAGGGCGGTGACGGTTTCTCCCTTTTTGAATGGACGAGGAAAAACAATCAGCTTAAAGAAATTCCCTTTCTGATGGTTGCTGACAGTTTCAGTGAAGTTTGCTACAAAGAATGTTTTTTTAGAAAGGTGGACGATTATTACGTATTGCCACTTCCCGCTCCGACTCAATTAAAAGCACGCATTGAGTGGCTTAAATACCATAAAAAGCACTGCAAAGAGAACGTGAATTGTTCAGGAAAAACTACAGAATTATACTACCGTATGCCCATGTCAAAACGTTTGTTTGACGTGGTCATGTCCAGTCTCGCATTGTTGATGCTCTCGCCGATACTCTTGCTGATTGCCCTGGCTATTCGGTTGGAATCACCCGGAAAAATCTATTACATTTCAAAAAGAGTCGGACGCAAACCCTTTGATTTTTATAAATTGCGATCGATGAGAACCGGCGCAGACAGTGAGCTGGCCAAACTGGCCAAAGATAAAAACCAATATGGGGTTCAAAAAAAGGCCATTGACATTGATTTTGACCGTCCCTGCCCCAAATGTGCAAAATTATCCAATGGCGCAACCTGTTCTCCCTTGCTACACATTCACGACCACGATATTTGCGATTATTGGTACCACAAACAAAAAGAAGTCATTCAAAGAAACAAAGCAGCCTTTGTGAAGATTGCAGATGACCCAAGAATTACAAAAGTGGGACGTTTTATTCGAAACACCAGCATCGATGAACTTCCGCAGTTAATTAACGTTATAAAGGGTGACATGTCCATTGTCGGAAACCGACCACTGCCCGTTTACGAAGCCGAACTCTTAACCAAAGACGATCTGTCCAAACGTTTTTTGGCTCCGGCCGGGATTACGGGATTGTGGCAAGTTGAACTCAGGGGTCGTGGTGGAGACATGTCTGAAGATGAAAGGAAAAGACTCGACAACGAATACGCAGATCACTTTATCGGTGACAATTATTCGTTTTGGTATGATTTTAAGTTGATTTTAAGGACGATACCTGCATTATTACAAAAAGATACCGTTTAGAACTATGAGGAAAATTAAATTTTGGATACCCATACTGCTGCTGCAGCTTGGATGGGGTTTAAACACGAAAGCCCAGACGGCTCCAACATTCAACCCACTGGTCGATGACATCATGGAGGTAGTGCCGCCACTATCAGCATTGATTGATTCAGCTTTGCTGCACGACCCCTATATCCGATTCAGAAATTTGCAACTTTTTGTCGAAAACTGTAAAATCAAGTCCGTTAGAAATGAATGGACTCAATATTTGGGAGTCTTGGCTGAAGTGCGCTATGGCTCATACGACCAATTCACCTCCAGTGGTGGTTCATCTTTGGCAACGGCCTCCTCAAGTGACGTGAGGTGGAATGCCAGCAGCTATTTTCAACTACCTCTCAGAACTTTCATCAACCGAAAGAATCAAATCAAACAGGCTGATTTAGAAAAAGCCCAGGCAAAAAGCATGTTGGACGTTCAAAGGCAAGAAGTAGAAATGAAAGTCATCAGACAATACAACGATTTGGTGTTGAAACAAAAACTGATGAAAATTACTTCCCGTTCGAAGGAAACCCTGGAAATCAGCCTACAAATGGCCGAGAAAAATTTCACCAATGGCTCCCTGCCCATGAATGAATATGCCATGATTACAGAAAACTACAAACGAGCTGCTACAGAATTTGCCACGGCTGAAGTCGAATTTCAGGCATCCTATCAATTGCTTGAAGTCTTGACTGGAATGAAGTTTCAAAAACGCAACAACCAAAACTAAAACACCATAAACATGA
>CAYYJF010000018.1:0-35088 GCA_964472175.1 uncultured Bacteroidales bacterium
AATCAAACCCCTTTTTTTCGGTGTGTTTTTTTCTTGAGCTCAAAGCCAACACCCAAATATTTGCGGCGGACGGTTTCATTTGCAGCAAGTTCTTCGGGGGTGCCCTGAAAATGAATTTTGCCGTCAAACAACATGTAAGCCCTGTCTGTAATGGATAGCGTTTCCTGAACATTGTGGTCGGTTATCAGGATTCCGATATTCTTCTTGACCAAATTAGAAACAATGTGTTGAATGTCATCGACAGCAATCGGATCGACACCGGCAAAAGGTTCATCCAACATGATAAACTTCGGATCGATGGCCAAACAACGGGCTATTTCAGTACGCCTGCGCTCGCCGCCTGAAAGCCTGTCACCAATATTTTTTCTCACTTTTTCCAAGTGAAACTCAGCAATCAAGCTCTCCAGTTTTTCTTTTTGTTCAGCTTTCGATAATTTTGTCATCTGCAGCACTGAACGGATGTTGTCTTCAACCGTCATCTTTCTGAAAACGGAAGCCTCCTGAGCCAAATAGCCAATGCCACTTTGAGCCCGCTTATACACAGGAAAATTGGTAATGTCTGTGTCGCCCAGGAAAATTCGACCTTCATTGGGAATCACCAGACCCGTCGTCATATAGAAAGTCGTTGTTTTTCCGGCACCATTTGGCCCCAACAAACCCACAATCTCACCACGATGCAGTTCGATGGAGACATGATCGACCACCGTTCTGCTCCTGTATCGCTTCACCAGGTTGTCGGTTCTTAAGACCAAATGCTCCTCTTTGGGCGAATCCAAAACAGGTTGCTCCAAATCTTCCTTTTGGTTGAATGATGTCTCATTTTCCATTTCTGAAACCTTCTGCTCGGACATATTGAAATGTTTATGGGTTGAATAGCATGCAAAAATAGCTAAAACTGTTCACAACTTAAACACCCTTTAAATGGATTAAAGTATATTTGCATTTGTCTAGAAATAAAACACGCGCATTCTATATGAATTTATTCGAACACGTTGGGAAATACAGCATTTTAATGTATCGTACATTCACTCCACCACAAAAATGGCGATATTTCTTCGTTCAGTTGTGGAAAGAAATCGAGAAGCTTGGTGCAAACTCCCTTTTTATTACCTTCATTGTATCCTTATTTATGGGGGCCATCATGGCCATGCAGACCCAAAACAACATTGAAAACCCATTGTTGCCCAGATATACAGTGGGGCTGGTGACAAGAGACACCTTGCTGATGGAATTTTGCTCAACCATCATCAGCTTGCTTCTGGCAGGTAAAGTCGGTTCGAACATCGCCTCAGAAATTGGCTCGATGCGCATCACAGAACAAATTGATGCCATGGAAATTATGGGTATCAACAGCGCCAATTTCATCATCTTGCCCAAAGTGATCGGATTCATGTTGTTTGTCCCTTTCCTGGTCATTTTCAGCATGTTTTTTGGCGTTTTGGGTGGCTATTTGATTTCCATCGTCACCAATATGATCACGCCGGCCACCTACATTTATGGCATTCAATATTGGTTCATTGAATGGTATGTATATTATTCCATCATCAAGTCCGTTTTCTTTGCTTTCGTCATTGCTTCGGTGGCCTCCTATTACGGCTATTACGCGTATGGTGGTTCGCTCGATGTGGGTCGTTCCAGCACCAATGCCGTGGTGAACAGCAGCATTATTATCTTGCTGTTGGACGTTGTTTTAACCAAATTACTCCTGTAGATGATTGAACTAAATGACATACATAAAACCTTCGATGACAAAGAGGTTTTAAAGGGAATTGACACCGTTTTTGAAACCGGAAAAACAAATTTGATCATCGGTCAAAGCGGTTCCGGAAAAACGGTATTGCTCAAATGCGTTGTGGGACTGCTGTATCCCACTTCCGGTGATATTTTGTACGACAACAGAAGTTTGGCCGGAATGTCTAAAAAGGAACGAACCATATTAAGAAGCGAACTAGGTATGCTGTTTCAGGGTTCAGCCCTTTTTGATTCTTTGACGGTACAAGACAATGTGCTGTTTCCATTGAACATGTTTTCAGACAAAACAGATCAAGAAAAACTGGCCAGGGCAAAATACTGTCTGGACCGCGTCGGACTGGCTGGTGCTTACAACAAATATCCTTCTGAGATAAGTGGCGGGATGCAGAAAAGAGCGGCCATTGCACGCGCCATTGCCCTGAATCCCAGATACTTATTTTGCGATGAGCCCAATTCCGGGTTGGACCCTTTGACGTCCATTAAAATTGATGAACTCATTACCGACATCACGGAGGAATATCAGATGACCACCATCATCAATACACACGACATGAATTCCGTGATTTCGATGGGTGATAAAATCATTTTCATCAAAGAAGGAGAAAAAAGCTGGGAAGGCGATAAAAAGGACATTTTAACGTCACAAAACCAAGACTTAAAAGATTTTGTCTTTGCCTCAAAATTTTTCCAAAAAATGGTAGAATAACGAAAGCCAACCGACATGAAAATACTTTCTTACAATTTAAACGGCGTACGGTCGGCCATCAGCAAAGGCTTGACGGATTATTTGATTCAGGAGCAAGCGGATGTTGTTTGTTTTCAGGAAACAAAAGCACAACCCGATCAAATTGACACTTTGCTGTTCAACGAAGCCGGCTATCCGTATTGTTATTACCATTCGGCACAGAAAAAAGGGTACAGTGGTGTGGCCATTTTATCTAAAACAAAACCGGACAGGGTTGTCATTGGGATGAACAATCCTGTCTATGACATGGAGGGACGGGTGATTAGAGCGGATTTTGGCACAATGAGTGTTCTGTGCGTCTATATACCTTCGGGCAGTATGGGCGATTCCAGACAGGATTTCAAAATGGATTTTTTGCGGGATTTTCATGCTTTTGTGCTCGAATTGCAAAAAGAACGCCCCAATCTGCTCATCTGCGGCGACTTCAACATTTGCCATAAAGCCATCGACATCAACCATCCGGAAAGACATGGCAACGTTTCTGGATTTCTTCCCGAAGAACGCGCTTGGTTTGATGGTGTCATTGAAGGTGGATTTATTGATACCTTCAGGGAGTTTGACCAAAATCCAAACAGATATAGTTGGTGGAATTACAGGTCTTTTGCCAGGGCTAAAAACCTGGGCTGGCGTATCGATTATCACCTCATCAGTGAGTCGCTCAGACCACATTTAACCGCTGCCCGGATACACGATCAAATTGTACATTCTGACCACTGCCCGGTGTCTGCCGTTCTTGATTTGTAATGCGATGAAACATTCATTCAATTCCTCCCTCATTTTCAGAATGGCGTTTATTTTTATAGCCGCCATGATCACCATTGCCTCGACCTTGTTTTCGAACAAGTTGGCCAAAGATTTGGCAATGGAAGAACGGAAAAAGATGGAATTGTGGGCTGAAGCCATCCGCTCTTTTGCTGCAGAAACGGAAAATGGGTCTGAAATGGACTATACGCTGAGCCTGAAGGTGATTGAAGGAAATACAAACATTCCGGTAATTCTATTGGATGAAAATGGCATCATTTTGGATCACAAGAATTTGCCCATCAAAGATCCGTCAGACACAACGGAATTAAACCGCATTGCAAAAGATATCATTGAACAGAACCACACCATTGAGGTGAAAATCAACGATGCTGTCTCCCATTTTATTTATTATAAAGACTCCAATTTACTAACCAAGCTCATTTATTTCCCTTTTGTTCAACTCTTTGTCATGTTTGTCTTTCTAACCATGACTCTCCTGGCCATGAACAGTTCAAAAAGGGCTGAACAGAATCGGGTATGGGTAGGTTTATCCAAAGAAACGGCACACCAATTGGGCACGCCTATCTCCTCTCTTCTGGCCTGGATCGAGCTTTTAAAGTTGAAGCAGGTCGATGCCTCGCTTTTGAATGAGATGGAAAAAGACACCAAAAGATTGAACACCATCGCCGAGCGGTTTTCAAAAATTGGTTCAAAGTCTGAAGCCACCTTGCAGCCTGTTGGACCCATCCTTGAAAATGCGGTGCAATATATGAAAAACAGGAGCTCCAAGCAGGTTTCGATACAACTCAATATGCCTGATGACATACCACAAACGCCCCTGAATGCACCTTTGATTGAATGGGTGGTGGAAAATCTATGCAAAAACGCCATGGATGCCATGGAGGGCAAAGGCAAATTAGACATTACATTGACCCCTTTGAACAACCACATTCAAATAGATTTCAAGGACAGCGGAAAAGGCATCCCCAAAAGCCACTTTAAGAACGTTTTTAAGCCCGGATTTACCACAAAAAAGCGTGGATGGGGGTTGGGCTTATCTTTGGTTAAAAGGATCGTAGAAGAAGGCCACAATGGTAGAATATTTGTCAAGGCATCGGATTTGGGCAAAGGCACGACGTTTCGCATGTTGCTGCCCTACAAATGAAGGAAGCCTGCAGATCTCTCAATATTCCCACTAAGATTTCTCCAATAAGAATTCTGATAACGCATTCTTTATTTGCATCAATAATATTTCCAACAAAAACGGAATCGGGTTCTCTTCAAAATCACCAATAAAAAAACGGATTGAATTCCCATTTACAAGAATTCAATCCGTTTTTACTGTATAGTAAGTTGGTATTAGATGTCTTCTACCATTTCTTCGAGATCTACAACAGACTTTCTGGTGGCGTTCAAACGATCGAAATCTTCTTTGAGTCCAACAATGAGTTTGTCAAAATCTCTCTGACCTGTACCGGCAGGAATCAAATGTCCACAAATCACATTTTCTTTCAAGCCTTCCAATCTGTCTACTTTTCCCTGGATGGCAGCTTCATTCAACACCTTCGTTGTTTCTTGGAAGGATGCTGCTGACATAAAGCTGTTGATTTGAAGTGCAGCACGTGTGATACCTTGAAGGATCTGATTTGAAGTTGCCGGAATGGCATCTCTTGTTTCAACCAATTTCAAGTCTCTTCTTTTCAAAGATGAATTTTCATCTCTCAACTTGCGTGCTGTAACAATCATACCTGGTTTCAGGTTGGGGGAATCGCCTGCTTCAATCACCACTTTTTTACCCCAGATACGGTCGTTTTCTTCCATAAACTCATTTTTATCAATGAGTTGCTGTTCTAGGAAACGGGTATCACCGGCATCCACAATTTCAACTTTACGCATCATTTGACGTACGATGACTTCAAAATGTTTGTCGTTGATTTTTACACCCTGTAAACGATATACATCCTGTACTTCATTTACAATGTATTCTTGTACTGCCGTGGGACCTTTGATGGCCAAAATATCTGCCGGTGTGATGACTCCTTCAGACAAAGGAGTACCTGCACGGACAAAGTCATTGACCTGAACCAATACTTGCTTGGTCAATGGCACCAAATATTTTTTGGTTTCACCGGTCTTGGATTGAATCACAATTTCACGATTACCGCGTTTGATGCGACCAAATTCAACAACTTCACCGTCGATTTCTGATACGACAGCGGGGTTCGATGGATTACGGGCTTCAAACAACTCCGTGACACGGGGAAGCCCCCCGGTAATATCACCGGCTTTGGCAACCGCGCGGGGAATTTTTACCAAAATCTGACCTGCTTCAATGTGCTCACCGTCTTCTTTCAACAAGTGTGCACCTGCGGGCAAGTTATAGGTACGAAGTCTTTCACCATTTTCGTCCAATACGTGAATAGAAGGTAATTTGGTTCTATCCTTGGGTTCAATGATGATTTTTTCCTTCATCTTGGTGGTATCGTCTGTGTACGAGTTGAAAGTGACACCTTCTTCGACACAGTCAAATTCCAATTTACCGGATTGCTCGGAAATAATCGTTGCATTGTAAGCATCCCATTCACAAATCTTTTCACCCTTGGATACACGATCACCGGGGTTGAAATACAATTTGGAACCGTAGGGAATATTTTGTGTTGTAAGCACGACTTTGGTGACAGGTTCAATCAATCTCAATTCACCATAACGACCAACAACTATTTGAATTTCTTTTCCGCCTTCGTCTTTGACAACAACAGAACGCAATTCATCAATTTCAAGAAGGGCATCATGGTGTGCGACAATCGATGATTCGGCCATCACGTTGCCTGCGACACCACCCACGTGGAAGGTACGCAAAGTCAACTGTGTTCCCGGCTCACCAATGGACTGTGCAGCGATAACACCTACAGCTTCTCCTCTTTGAACCAACTTACCTGTTGCCAGGTTTCGGCCATAACATTTGGCACAAACACCTTTCTTAGATTCACAAGTCAACACGGAACGAATTTCGACGCGTTCAATGGGTGAAGCCTGAATTTTGATGGCAATCTCTTCGGTAATTTCTTGTCCGGATTCAACCAACAATTCATTTGTGATGGGATGATATACATCATGCACTGAAACTCGGCCAAGAATACGCTCAAACAAAGTAGCGACTTTCTTGATTTCTGTTGCAGCAAGTCCGCGCAATGTTCCGCAGTCTTCTTCGTTGATGATTACATCGTGCGATACATCGACCAAACGGCGGGTCAAATAACCTGCATCGGCGGTTTTAAGAGCCGTATCAGCCAAACCTTTACGAGCACCGTGGGTGGAAATAAAGTATTCAAGTACAGAAAGTCCTTCTTTAAAGTTGGACAAAATGGGGTTTTCAATAACCTGACCACTTTCTGCACCGGATTTTTGAGGCTTGGCCATCAAACCACGCATACCGGACAGCTGACGGATCTGTTCTTTAGATCCACGAGCTCCTGAATCCAACATCATGTATACAGAGTTGAATCCCTGGTTGTCGGTTTCAAGTTGCTTCATTAAAATGTTGGACAACTTGGCATTGACACCACCCCAAACGTCAATAATCTTATTGTAACGTTCGTTGTTGGTGATGGCACCCATGGAATACTCCATCATGATGTTGTCAACTTCGTCGTAACCTTCTTTGACCAGGGTTTCTTTTTCTTCAGGAATGATGACATCACCCAAGTTAAAGGACAAACCACCTCTAAAGGCCATTTGATAGCCCAAGTCTTTGATATCGTCCAGGAATTGAGCAGTTCTGGCAACACCACAGATGGCGATGACCCTACCAATGATATCACGCAAGGATTTCTTGGTCAGAATTTCGTTGATATATCCGACTTTTTCAGGCACAAATTCGTTGACCATGATACGACCGACGGAAGTATCAATCAATTTTTCAACAATCTCGCCTTGTTCATTTAAATCATTTACACGAACCTTCACTTTGGAGTGAAGGGTTACTCTCCCTTCGTTATAAGCAATGATGGCTTCTTCGGAAGAATAGAAATTCAAACCTTCACCTTTGGCTTCAGAGCGCAATTTTGTGATATAATACAGACCCAAAACCATGTCCTGTGATGGAACGGTAATTGGCGCGCCATTGGCCGGATTCAAAATATTGTGCGATGCCAACATGAGCATTTGCGCTTCCAAAACGGCTTCATTACCCAAGGGCAAGTGAACAGCCATTTGGTCACCGTCAAAGTCAGCATTAAATGCAGTACAGGAAAGTGGGTGCAACTGGATGGCTTTTCCTTCAATCAATTTTGGTTGGAAAGCCTGTATACCCAATCTGTGCAATGTCGGAGCACGGTTTAACAATACCGGATGACCCTTCATGACATATTCGAGAATGTCCCAAACGACGGGATCTTTTCTGTCAACAATCTTTTTGGCCGATTTAACGGTCTTAACAATACCTCTTTCAATCAATTTGCGAATGACAAATGGTTTGAACAGTTCAGCAGCCATATCTTTAGGCAGACCACATTCGTGCATTTTTAGCTCTGGTCCAACAACGATGACGGAACGGGCAGAATAGTCAACACGTTTACCCAAAAGGTTTTGACGGAATCGACCTTGCTTGCCTTTCAATGAATCAGACAATGATTTTAAGGGTCTGTTGGCATCTGTTTTAACAGCACTCGACTTGCGGGAGTTGTCAAACAAAGAGTCAACGGCTTCCTGAAGCATACGTTTCTCATTTCTAAGAATGACTTCAGGGGCTTTGATTTCGATCAAACGTTTCAAACGATTGTTGCGAATGATGACACGTCTGTATAAGTCATTCAAATCGGAAGTCGCAAAGCGACCACCGTCCAATGGAACCAAAGGTCTGAGTTCGGGTGGAATCACTGGTACAATCTTCACAATCATCCACTCAGGTTTGTTCCTGTTTTTGGACATTCTAAATGATTCTACGACTTGCAAACGTTTCAACGCTTCGGTTTTTCTTTGTTGAGAGCCGTCCGTGCTGGCACGGTGACGCAATTCAAAGGACAAAGCATCCAAATCCAATCTGGACAACAAATCATGGATGGCATCTGCGCCCATCTTGGCGATGAATTTATTGGGATCGGCATCGTCAAGCAATTGGTTTTCACGAGGAAGGGTTTCTAAGATATCCAGATATTCTTCTTCTGAAAGCAAATCATCCTTTTTGATTCCGTCATCTTCTTTGATACCGGCTTGAATGACCACGTATCTTTCGTAATAAATGATGGAATCTAATTTTTTGGTTGGCAATCCAAGTACATAGCCGATTTTATTGGGCAATGAACGGAAATACCAAATATGAGCTACGGGAACAACGAGTTGAATGTGTCCCATTCTTTCTCTACGTACCTTTTTCTCAGTGACTTCGACACCGCATCGATCGCAAACGATTCCTTTATATCGAATCCGTTTGTATTTTCCGCAATGACATTCGTAATCTTTTACAGGACCAAAAATGCGTTCGCAAAACAAACCGTCGCGTTCGGGTTTATAGGTACGGTAATTGATGGTTTCAGGCTTCAACACCTCGCCGCTCGACAATTCGAGAATTTCCTCCGGAGAGGCCAATCCAATCGAAATTTTCGAGAAATTGCTTTTTGCCTTGGTTTCTTTTCTAAAAGCCATATTGTGTATAGGATATTTAACCGTTTAAACTTAATCCATTTGGATGCTCAGACCCAAACCTCTCAATTCATGCAGGAGCACATTCAAAGATTCCGGAATACCGGCTTGCGGCATTGGGTCACCTTTAACAATGGCTTCAAAAGCTTTGCTTCTACCAACCACATCATCCGATTTGATGGTCAGGATTTCTTGCAGAATATGGGCAGCACCGAATGCTTCCAATGCCCAGACTTCCATTTCTCCAAAACGCTGTCCACCAAATTGTGCTTTACCACCAAGAGGTTGTTGAGTAATCAAAGAGTATGGTCCGATGGAACGGGCATGCATCTTATCATCAACCATGTGTCCAAGTTTCAACATGTAAACGACACCCACAGTTGCAGTTTGGTCGAAACGAACACCGGTACCACCGTCATACAGGTAACATTTACCATAATGAGGGACATTGGCTTTGTCGGCCCAATCGTTTAGATCGTCTAGGCTTGCTCCATCGAAAATAGGTGTGGCAAACTTCAATCCCAACTCTTTACCGCACCAACCGAGTACCGTTTCAAAGATCTGACCCAAGTTCATACGAGAAGGTACCCCCAGCGGATTCAATACGATATCCACAGGTGTTCCATCTTCTAAGAAAGGCATATCTTCCTGACGAACAATTCTGGAAACAATACCCTTGTTACCATGTCGTCCGGCCATTTTATCACCTACACGAATCTTTCTCTTTTTGGCAATATAAACTTTGGCCATTTGGATGATTCCTGCGGGCAATTCGTCTCCGATGGTGATATTGAACTTTTTACGCTTCATGAGGGCATCCAATTCCTTGTATTTCTTCAAGTAATTGAGGATCAAATCGCGTATCATTTCATTTTTTGACTGATCAGAAGTCCATTTACTGACTTGAATGGAAGCAAAATTGATTTCGTTGAGAATTTTTGCAGAGAACTTCGTGCCTTTTTGGATCACTTCAGTGCCCAAATTGTCTTTGATGCCCTGAGAGGTCTTGCCATTGGTTAAAGCCAACAATTTATCAATCAAGGTTGCTTTCAAAGCAGCTGCGTCTTCTTCAAATTCTTCGTCAATTTTAGGAAGAAGGGCTTTGTCGGTTAATCTGGATTTTCTATTCTTCAATGCTTTGGAGAACAATCTCTTATCGATAATCACACCTCTTAATGATGGGGTGGCTTTTAAGGATGCATCTTTGACATCACCGGCTTTGTCTCCAAAAATGGCACGCAACAATTTTTCTTCCGGAGAAGGATCAGATTCTCCTTTTGGCGTGATTTTACCAATCAAAATGTCTCCGGGAACCACATGGGCACCGATTCTGATGATACCATTTTCGTCCAAATCTTTGGTTGCTTCTTCAGAAACATTGGGAATATCGGAAGTCAATTCTTCCAAACCTCTTTTGGTTTCACGTACTTCCAAAGTATATTCGTCCACGTGAACGGAAGTGAAGATGTCCTCACGAACCATTCTTTCATTCAATACTATGGCATCCTCAAAATTGTAACCTTTCCATGGCATAAAGGCCACTTTCAGGTTTCTACCAATGGCCAATTCACCATTTTCGGTACTGTAACCTTCAGTCAACAATTGACCTGGCTCGACACGATCTCCCTTTCTAACAATGGGTCTTAAGTCGATGGTCGTACTTTGGTTGGTTTTTTGGAATTTTGGGATGCGATATGTTTTGATAGAATCGTCAAAGCTTACAAAAGCTTCTTCTTCGGTTCTATCGTATTTAATCCGAATGGTCGTGGCATCCACATATTCGATGATTCCGGCTTTTTCGGCCATCAATTGGGTTCTGGAATCTCTGATCAATTGACCTTCCAAACCAGTACCTACAATGGGCGCTTCGGAGCGAATCAATGGCACAGCCTGACGCATCATGTTTGATCCCATGAGCGCTCTGTTCGCATCATCATGTTCCAGGAACGGGATGAGTGATGCGGCGATGGAAGCTATCTGAGTAGGTGAAACGTCCATCAGTTGCACCTCATTGGGCGCGACTACAGGGAAATCGGCATCCAAACGAGATTTAACACGTGTACGGATAAAGCTGCCATCTTCATTTAAAGGAGCATTTCCCTGAGCAATGATGTGGCCTTCTTCTTCCTCGGCTGTCAAATAAACAATTTCGTTCAAATCGACTTTTCCGTCTGCCACTTTTCTATAAGGCGTTTCAATAAAACCAAGCTCATTGATTTTCGCATAGACACAAAGTGAAGAAATCAATCCGATATTCGGACCTTCAGGTGTTTCGATCGGACACAAACGGCCATAGTGTGTGTAATGTACGTCACGAACCTCAAATCCGGCACGTTCACGAGACAAACCACCTGGACCAAGTGCAGACATACGACGTTTGTGGGTCATTTCAGCCAAAGGATTGGTCTGATCCATAAACTGTGACAATGCGTTGGTCCCGAAGAAGGAATTGATGACGGAAGAAATGGTTTTTGCATTGATCAGTTCAACTGGTGCAAAGACTTCGTTGTCACGTACATTCATACGCTCACGAATGGTTCTGGCCATACGTGCCAAACCTACACCGAATTGATTGTTCAATTGTTCTCCAACCGTTCTGACACGTCTGTTACTCAAGTGGTCAATGTCATCAACATCGGCATTGGAGTTGACCAATTCAATCAAATATTTAATAATCTCGATGATGTCTTCTTTGGTTAGGACCTTGACATTCATCTCTGTTGAGAGGTGCAATTTTTTATTGATGCGATAGCGTCCAACTTCTCCCAAATCATATCTTTTTTCGGAGAAAAAGAGGTTTTGAATGACTTCTCTGGCGCTGGTATCGTCTGCAGGCTCAGCATTACGCAATTGACGGTAGATGTACAATACGGCTTCTTTTTCAGAATTGGAAGGGTCTTTTTGAAGGGTATTGTAGATAATGCCGTAATCTGACATGTTGGCATCTTCTTTATGCAATAAGATGGTCGGAGCACCAGATTCTACGATTTCATCAATGTGGTTACTCTCAAGAATGGTTTCACGATCGATAACAACTTCGTTGCGTTCAATGGATACAACTTCTCCGGTATCTTCATCAACGAAATCTTCAACCCAGCTTTTCAATACACGAGCAGCTAGTTTTCTTCCAACAAGTCTCTTTAAAGCGGCTTTGCTCACTTTAATTTCTTCGGCAAGATTGAAAATTTCCAGAATATCTTTATCGGTTTCAAAGCCGATGGCACGTAACAGGGTTGTTACGGGTAATTTTTTCTTTCGGTCGATATAAGCATACATGACATTGTTGATGTCAGTTGCAAATTCGATCCAGGATCCTTTGAAAGGAATAATACGGGCTGAATATAATTTCGAACCGTTGGCATGCAAACTTTGTCCGAAGAATACGCCCGGTGAACGGTGTAACTGGGATACGATAACGCGTTCTGCACCATTGATAACAAAGGTTCCCTTTGGAGTCATGTAAGGGATAGCGCCAAGATACACATCCTGAAACTTTGTTTCAAAATCTTCGTGATCGGGATCGGTACAGTAAAGTTTTAATTTGGCCTTCAACGGGACGTTGTAGGTGAGACCTCTCTCAATACACTCTTCGATGGAATAACGAGGAGGATCGATGTAATAATCTAGAAATTCAAGAACAAAGTTATTGCGTGTATCTGCAATAGGAAAGTTCTCGGTAAAAACCTTGTATAAACCCTCGTTTTTGCGCTTTTCTGGAGGGGTATCCAATTGCAGGAAGTCCTGGAATGACTTCAATTGCACTTCAAGAAAATCCGGATAAGCAATCGGACTTTGAATGGAGGCAAAATTTACTCTCTTGGTTTCGGTAGTTGAAGACATTAATGGGGTATGTTTAATGATCGTTTAGCGAATTGATTGATGTTCGTTTAGTCCCGCCGGACACACTCACGATCTAGGATAGTAGTACTGAAAAGGAAATAAGACACAAAAAGGTTTAGAACCTTCCTTGCGGAAGGTTCTAAACCAAAGCACCTGATAATCAGGTAAATGTGGTTACTTAAGTTCAACTTCAGCTCCAGCTTCTTCCAAAGCTTTCTTCAGAGCTTCAGCTTCTTCCTTACCAGCGCCTTCTTTAACGGTTGCAGGAGCAGCATCTACGATGTCTTTAGCTTCTTTCAAACCAAGACCGCAAGATTCTTTAACGGCTTTAACTACAGCCAACTTTGCAGCACCAGCTGATTTCAAAACGACATCAAAAGAAGTTTTTTCAGCAACTGCAGCAGGACCAGCAGCTGGACCAGCAGCAACAGCAACTGCAGCAGCAGCAGGCTCAATGCCATATTCTTCTTTCAAGATGGTAGCAAGTTCGTTTACTTCTTTTACGGTTAAATTTACCAATTGTTCAGCAAAAGCTTTCAAATCTGCCATTTTTGTATGTATTAAAATTGTTATTTATTACTTGTAATGAATTATTAATTTTCTCTTTCTCCAAGGGTTTTCAACACACCATGTAAAAGAGTTCCTCCGCTTTGGAGGGCTGAAACCACGTTTTTAGCAGGTGATTGCAACAAGGCAACAACTTCGGCAATAAGCTCGTTTTTGCTCTTGATATTGATCAATGCTTCCAACTGGTCTGATCCGATGTAGAAACTTTCTTCTACGTACGCTGCTTTCAATGCGGGGATTTCTTTATCTTTTCTAAAATCCTTAATCAATTTAGCAGGGGCATTTGCCACATTAGAAAACATGACTGCAGTATTTCCCTTCAATGATCCATTTAAGGGTGAATAATCTGTATCCAAACTTTCCAATGCTTTTCCTAGCAACGTATTCTTAACAACCATGAGCTTAATTCCTTCATCGAAACAAGCCTTTCTTAGCGCACTGGTAGCCTCGGCATTCAAAGCCGTAATATCAGTGAGGTAAAAGCAGGCATATTGTCCAACGGTGGATGCAATAAGCTCAATGACAGCGTTTTTATCTTCCTTCTTCATAATTTGATTTCAATTAAATTTCATCAACGGATTTGGGATCAATTTTGATTCCAGGACTCATTGTGCTTGAAAGATAAACGCTTTTGATATAGGTACCTTTGGCGGCAGCCGGTTTTAATTTCATCAAAGTCGATACAAATTCTTTTGCGTTGCCGTAAATTTGTTCGGGGGTAAATGATACTTTTCCGACTGATGTATGAACGATACCGCTCTTATCAACTTTAAAGTCAATTTTACCTTGCTTAACTTCCTTTACTGCTTTACCAACTTCCATTGTCACCGTTCCGCTTTTGGGGTTAGGCATCAATCCGCGAGGTCCCAACACACGACCCAAAGCACCAATTTTACCCATAATGGCAGGCATGGTGATAATAACGTCAATGTCGGTCCAACCACCTTTGATTTTTTCGATGAATTCATCGAGTCCAACATATTCAGCACCAGCTTCTTTTGCTTCGGCTTCTTTGTCGGGTGTACATAATACCAAAACTCGCACTTCTTTCCCTGTGCCATTGGGTAATGAAACCACACCGCGAACCATTTGATTTGCTTTACGTGGATCCACACCGAGACGAACATCAATATCTACGGAAGCGTCAAATTTAACAGTGGTAATTTCTTTTACCAATGCAGATGCTTCTTTCAATGTATAGTTCCTACCAGCTTCAATTTTCTCTAAAGCCAACTTCTGTTTTTTTGTCAGTTTACTCATGTCAATTGAAGATTAATTGTTAGCGGGGAACTCCCCGGTTACGGTAATACCCATGCTTCTTGCCGTACCAGCTACCAATTTCATGGCAGATTCTACAGTGAAGCAGTTCAAATCTTCCATTTTGTCCAAAGCGATCGCTTTAACCTGTTCCCAAGTAACGGATGCTACTTTTTTACGGTTTGGTTCGGCAGAACCACTTTTCACTTTTGCAGCTTCCAACAACTGTATTGCAGCCGGAGGAGTCTTAACAACAAAATCGAAAGATTTGTCGGAATAATAAGTGATGACAACTGGCAATACTTTACCAGGTTTGTCTTGAGTTCTGGCGTTGAATTGCTTGCAGAACTCCATGATGTTTACACCCTTGGAACCCAGTGCAGGCCCTACGGGAGGAGAGGGATTTGCTGCGCCCCCTTTAATCTGCAATTTGATTTGTCCAGCAACTTCTTTTGCCATTTTCTTACTTGATTATAAAGATTTGTGGGAATGAGAAAAAAAACATTCACGCGTAACCACGAATTATTCTTTTTCAACTTGCATAAAACCCAATTCGACCGGAGTTTTCCGACCGAAAATTTTCACCATAACCTTGAGCTTTTTTTTCTCATTGTTTACTTCCTCAATGACAGCACTGAAGCCACTAAACGGTCCATGATTTACTTTCACAGACTCACCAACATAATATGGAATGTTGAAATCTTCTCCGGTTTCCTGGAGTTCATCAACTTTCCCTAAAATACGGTTCACTTCCGATTCTCTGAGGCTTTGCGGATTATCCGTTCCACCCAAAAAACCGATGACGTTTGGTGTGTTCCTAAGAACGTGTGCCACTTCTCCTACAAGTGCAGCTTCTATCAACACATATCCCGGCAAGTAAGATCTCTCTTTGAGAACTTTCTTTCCGGCACGCATTTGATATACTTTTTCCGTTGGAATCAATACCTGAGACACATAGTCACTCAATGAAGAATTCTTGATTTCAGCTTCAAGATACTCTTTCACTTTGCTTTCCTTGCCACTAACAGCACGCAAAACGTACCATTTTTTTTGAATTTCAGACATTTTTTTTTACCGGATTAAAATACCTTCTTGTAGATAAAGGTCATGATGTTTTCAAAACCTGAATCGACGATAAATACAGCCAATGCAATAACCAGGGAAGCAGTCAACACGACTATCGCACTGTTTGTTAATTCAGAAAACGTTGGCCAACTGACCTTATGTACGAGTTCTGTGTAAGACTCTTTTATGTAAGAGGCTACCTTTTTAAAAAACTTCTTCATCTTCGTCTTGGTTTTTATGCACGGGTCGAGAGACTCGAACTCCCGACACTCGGTTTTGGAGACCGATGCTCTACCAACTGAGCTAGACCCGTGTGTTAAAAAAAGCTTCCCCTCCAAGAGTGGAAGCTTTTTTTACATGCGGAATATTATTATTCAACAATTTCAGTAATCTGACCGGATCCGACTGTACGACCACCTTCACGAATAGCGAAGCGAAGACCGACAGAACATGCAACCGGGTAGATCAATTCAACATTGATTTCCAAGTTATCACCAGGCATCACCATTTCAACACCAGCTGGCAAAGTGATTTCACCGGTAACATCCAAGGTACGGATGTAGAATTGAGGACGATATTTGTTGTGGAAAGGAGTGTGACGACCACCTTCTTCTTTCTTCAGGATATAGACTGAAGCTTTGAATTTGGTGTGAGGGGTCACTTTACCCGGGTGGGTAATAACCATACCACGCTTGATTTCGTTTTTGTCAACACCACGAAGCAACAAACCAACGTTGTCACCAGCTTGGCCTTCGTCCAAAATTTTACGGAACATTTCTACTCCGGTTACAACAGATTTTTTGCCTTCTGAGCCCAAACCAATAATTTGAACTTCTTCACCGGTTTTGATGATACCCGTTTCGATACGACCAGTAGCAACCGTTCCACGACCTGTGATGGAGAATACATCTTCAACAGGCATCAAGAAAGGTTTGTCGATATCACGAGCAGGTAAGTCGATCCATGTATCAACGGCAGCCATAAGCTCCATGATTTTGTCTTCCCATTCGGGAACACCGTTCAAACCGCCCAATGCAGATCCGCGAATGATTGGGGTATTGTCACCGTCGAATTCATAGAATGACAACAAATCGCGCATTTCCATTTCAACGAGTTCCAACATTTCTTCGTCGTCTACTGAATCGCATTTGTTCATAAATACAACCAATTTTGGTACGTTTACCTGACGAGCGAGCAAAATGTGCTCACGAGTCTGAGGCATTGGACCGTCTGTTGCAGCTACCACGATGATAGCACCGTCCATTTGCGCAGCACCCGTTACCATGTTTTTAACATAGTCAGCGTGACCCGGACAGTCAACGTGCGCATAGTGGCGATTTTGTGTTTGATATTCTACGTGAGAGGTGTTAATCGTAATACCTCTCTCTTTTTCTTCCGGTGCATTGTCAATCTGGTCGAAAGACTTCACTTCAGAAAGACCTTTCTTGGCCAAAACTGTAGTGATAGCAGCGGTCAAAGTCGTTTTACCGTGGTCAACGTGGCCAATTGTGCCGATATTGACGTGGGGTTTGCTCCTGTTAAAATGTTCTTTAGCCATAACTCAAAGATTATAAAATTGAATGAAATTGATGCACTGAGCCGGTGCCGAGACTTGAACTCGGGACCTCTTCCTTACCAAGGAAGTGCTCTACCGCTGAGCTACACAGGCAAAAAAAGAGCGGGAAACGGGACTCAAACCCGCGACCCTCAGCTTGGAAGGCTAATGCTCTATCAACTGAGCTATTCCCGCATTTCTCCGCATAAGGGATTCGCTTAAATATCGAACGCCTCTCGGATGTTTATTAAGAGTAAACTCTTAAAGTGGGCAGTGATGGATTCGAACCACCGTAAGCTTACGCTAGCAGAGTTACAGTCTGCCCCATTTGGCCACTCTGGTAACTGCCCTTTTACCTTTTGCTGCATTGGTCCTCAAACCGCAGCCACTTCTCCTTTGCCCATACGGCTTTGGCGAAACGGCTGCAAATGTAGGACAATAATTTGAATCCGCAAAAAGTTTTTAATCAAAATTTACTTGGGCTGGGTTTTTTCTTTGAATTTCACGAGCTGCTTTTGCAAAGCATCGACAGCATCATCGATTGATTCTTCAAAAGTATCGCTCACCTTGGAAGCAAACATTTCTGAGCGAGAAACAGTTAGTTTAATTTGAGCTTCCTTATTTTGTACCGTTTCCGGTTTAATCACCTTTAAAGTTACTTCAGCTTGCATGATGCCATCAAAGTACTGTGATAATTTCCCGACTTTCTTTTCGATAAATTTTTCCAAAGCCGAAGTGGCATCGAAGTGGATGGATTGAATCTTAATTTCCATAATGTGTCCTCCTTTAATTATTACGCCCGTGGATGGGCTTGTTTATAGATTTTCTTTAATTCAGCAAACGAAGCATGTGTGTACACCTCCGTTGCAGACAAACTACTGTGCCCCAACAACTCTTTTACAGCATTCAGTTCCGCGCCCTCATTTAACAAAGCCGTCGCAAAAGTATGCCTCAATACATGAGGACTGTTTTTGGACAACGTGCCAATTTTGGACAATTGCGCATGAACCAAACGATAAACCATGTGAGTTGTCATGGGTTGGCCATCATTTTGAACAAATAGTACATCCTGTGGATGTTCCAATTGTTCATATTTTAATCGTAAATAATCTTGAATGGATGCATTCAACTTTTCGGCAAAAGGGATAACGCGTTGCTTGTTTCGCTTGCCGGTGACTTTAATCATTGATTTTTTCAAGTCAACGGATTCTTCCTTTAAACCAACCAATTCAGAAAGTCGCATCCCCGTTGCATAAAACATTTCAAGGATGAGCTGATCACGCTTTTCAGGGAAATAGTCGCTGTCGGCTTCAAACGAGTTCAACAAAGACGACATCTCAGAAGTCTTAAGAAAAACCGGCAACGGTTTTCTGATTTTTGGATTGGAGATGCTGTATAACGGGTTGACATCGACCACGCCGCGCTTCTGTAAATACCGCCAAAAACTTTTCAGGGAAGACAACTTTCTTGCGACCGTTCTGGAAGTCATGTTGTTCTTCATCAGACCAACCACCCAGGAGCGGACCATTTCTGATGAAATCTGTGATGGTTCAGCCGCAAAATATTGCGTTTCAACAAATTCGAAAAAAACTTTCAGATCATGTTCATACGCAAGAACGGTATGAGTAGAATAATTCTTCTCATACCGCAAATACTTTATGAAGTCTTCAACCAAAACCATATTCGAAAACAATTTGTCTTACGAATATAGGGCAAAGAACTGATAAAAACAATAAAAATGACATGAAATCCCCGACAATCGGAGACTTAAATCTTATTTAATCTTCAACTCTTTGGAGTTTTTCAACGTATATTGCCTTCATGCGTTGTTTTCTCTTTTCAACAGAAGGTTTGCAGAAAGCCTGACGGCCTCTCAATTCCTTTACAACTCCTGTTTTCTCGAATTTACGCTTGAATTTTTTCAGCGCCTTCTCAATGTTTTCACCTTCTTTTACAGGTACTACGATCATAGTTTCGCGTTGTTTATAGTTTATTTTTAATCGGACTGCAAAATTAGACAAAGTCATTGATTTCCCAAACTTTTTTACAAATCTTTTTTTATTATTCGTAACATTCTTGCATTCAGGGCATTTAAGTTGTACATAAAATAGCGTATTTTTGTCGCCATACACTTGATTCAAACATGAGCATTTCAAATAGACTGCAGTCTTTACGTAAAATCATGCACCGAAATGGCATAGATGCCTGCATCATAAGCGATTCCGATATCCATCTGAATGAGTACCCGGCTGCCTGCTACAAATTCAGAAGTTGGATTTCTGGATTCAAGGGCAGCGCAGGCACCTTGGTTGTCACACAGGATGTCAGTGTTTTATGGACAGACTCACGCTATTTTATTCAGGCCGAAAAGGAATTAAAGGATACGGAAATTCAATTATTCCTCCATTTGGCTGAACCGAATGAAAGCATGCATGAATGGATCGCAGCTCAAAACTTGCAACAAGTTGGATTTGACGGGTCTGTAACCAGCGCAGAGCAAGGCCATTTTTTATCTACCTATTTCACAAAAAAAGGCATTCGGGTTTGTGCAGACTTTAAGCCTCAGGAATCAATCTGGCAGGACAGGCTTACAATGCCAAAAATGAAGGCTTTCGACTTTCCTGAAGCATTTTCGGGAGAAGTGACAGCTTCTAAACTGAGTAGAATTTCCAACCAGCTTGACAGAATTCAATTGGATTGTTATATCAGCTCTAAACCGGATGAAATAGCCTGGGCCTTGAATATCAGAGGTTTCGACATCGAGTTCAATCCGGTTGTACTCTCCCATGCTTGTTTTTTCAAGCACCAGACCCATGTTTTCATTGAAAAGGAGAAGCTCTTCCTGGCTGTCACTGAACGCTTTTCGAAAGACAACATTCAAATACACCCCTATGAAGGGTTTCATGACTTTGCATCATCACTGGCGCATCTTGACATTTTGATTGATAAAAATACAGTGAGCTATGAAAGCTATGTATTGCTCCTTAAAAGCAACAACATCAGGTTTGGAACGTCCCCGGTTTCAACGATGAAATCCATCAAAAATACAACGGAGATACAGGGGTTTAAGGAATCGATGCTTCAGGACGGACTGGCTTTATGCAGGGCTTTATACCCTATCCAAAATGTGTCAGGCCATCAAGAAATGAGTGAATACGATTTGGGAAAAATCATTGAATCAAAACGGGCTGGCTTTTCCAATTATCTCATGGAAAGTTTTCATCCGATTGTTGCCAAGGGAAGCAATGGGGCCATTGTTCACTACCAGGCTGACATGGAGCAATCCACGAAAATTTTCGAGGATGAGGGTGCACTTTTGATTGATTGTGGCGCACATTATATGACAGGCACCACCGATATCACGCGCACCTTTTATATAGGTGCAGCGCCTCAATCCTTTAAAATGGACTACACACTGGTTCTGAAAGGGCTTATCTCGCTTTCAAGCGCCATTTTCCCTGAAGGCACAAGAGGCAGCCAATTGGACATATTGGCCAGAAAAGCGCTTTGGGATCAGGGTCTGACCTACCTGCATGGATCGGGACATGGTGTGGGACACGTATTAAATGTACACGAAGGCCCCCAAAACATCAGACTCAACGAGAACCCCACCATGTTGCTTCCCGGCATGGTTTTATCGAATGAACCTGGCCTCTACAGAAAAGGGCAATGGGGCATTCGTCTTGAAAACCTGGTCGTGGTCAAAGAATGGCTGGAAAATGATTTCGGAAAGTTCTATGCATTTGAGACTTTAACACTTTTCCCATTTGAATCCGACTTCATCCTCAAAGAAATGCTCTCACTGAAAGAAATTGACTGGCTTAATAAGTATCACCAATCGGTCAGAAAACAGCTATTGCCGCATATCGACGAAACACTGAAAACTTGGATTATTTCAAAAACCAACACAATATAAATCATACAATGGCACTCATCAGAAGCGTAAGGGGATTTACCCCATCATATGGAAAGAAATGTTTTTTCGCAGAAAATGCAACAATTATCGGAGATGTCACCATGGGAGATGGTTGCAGCATTTGGTACAATGCCGTCCTGCGGGGTGATGTTAATTCGATTCACATAGGCAACAACGTCAACATTCAGGACGGATCGGTACTCCATACACTGTATCAAAAATCGACCATCGAGATCGGAGACAATGTGTCCATTGGCCACAATGTGACCATCCATGGTGCCACCATCAAGGACAATGCGCTCATTGGAATGGGATCGGTGGTCCTTGACCATGCAGTCATTGGTGAAGGAGCCATTGTCGCTGCAGGATCGGTCGTATTAAGCAACTGTATTGTAGAGCCTTACAGCATCTACGCTGGGGTCCCGGCCAAATTTGTCAAGCTGGCAGACCCTGAACAAACCAAAAATATCAACAAAAGAATTTCCGACAATTATCAGTTTTATGCAAGCTGGTATACAGAGGAAGATCAATTATAATGTGTAATAAAAGGCTTTTTCATTAAATTATTTTCTATTTTTGCGGCTTCTATCATACAAATTTCCCGAAAACAGTCCGAAAATGCATAAAAATCTGGTCATAGTCGAGTCTCCGGCAAAGGCTAAAACCATTGAAAAATTCTTGGGAAAAGAATTCAAGGTACTTTCCAGCTTTGGTCACATCAGAGATCTTAGCAAGAAAGGGTTTGGCATAGATATGTCCAACAATTTTAAGCCTTCTTACGAAATTTCCCCGGATAAGAAAAAATTGGTGAGCGAGTTAAAAGCCACAGCAGCAAAAACTGAAACCATTTGGCTGGCATCCGATGAAGACCGAGAGGGAGAAGCCATCGCATGGCATTTATCCGAAGTTTTGGGTCTGGATAAAAGTGCGACGAAACGCATCGTTTTTCATGAAATCACCAAAGAAGCCATCTTAAATGCCATCGAGAATCCCAGGTCTATTGACCTGAATTTGGTGGATGCACAACAAGCGCGTCGTATTTTGGATAGGATTGTTGGATTTGAGCTTTCTCCTGTACTTTGGAAACGTATAAAACCATCGCTTTCAGCCGGACGGGTTCAATCAGTGGCAGTCAGACTCATTGTGGAACGTGAAAGAGAAATTCAGAACTTTGTCTGTGAGCCATTTTTTAAGGTAAACGCATACTTTCGAATTCCAAACAACCAAGGAGGTGCCTCCATCATCAAAGCCGAGCTACAGACCCGGTTTAAAGAAAAGGATCAAGCCTATGCGTTTTTGGAAAAAATCAAACAAGCCGCTTTTTCTGTTGAAGAAGTGGTAACCAAACCATCAAAGAAAAGCCCGGCACCACCTTTTACGACATCGACCCTTCAACAGGAAGCTTCCAGAAAATTGGGTTATTCGGTCTCACAAACCATGACCATTGCCCAAAGGTTGTATGAATCAGGGAAAATCACTTACATGCGTACCGACTCTGTCAATTTGTCCAAATTGGCCATTGGTACGACCGTTTCCGAGATAGAATCGATGGCTGGAAAAGAATACGTCAAAGTCAGGCAGTATCAGACCAAGTCGAAAGGAGCTCAGGAAGCGCATGAAGCAATTCGCCCGACATACATGAGCAACAGACAAGTAGAGGGCTCTGCCCAGGAACGTAAGCTTTACGAATTGATCTGGAAACGCACCATCGCTTCACAAATGGCGGATGCAGAATTGGAAAAAACCACCATCACGATTGGCGTGTCCAATGCGGATGAAAAATTTGAATTGACTGGAGAAGTCCTGAAATTTGACGGCTTTTTAAAGGTGTATCTGGAGTCGATTGACGACGAAGGGGAAAAGGAGGAACAAAGCAACATGCTCCCTTTGCTTGTTGTCGATGATGTTTTGGAACTTGACAGAGCCGTTGCCTCAGAACGTTTTACACAGAAACCATACAGATATACAGAGGCCAGTTTGGTTCGTAAACTGGAAGAGCTCGGCATTGGCCGACCTTCAACCTATGCACCGACCATCTCTACGATTCAACAACGGGATTACGTTGTCAAAGAAGACAGAGAAGGCCAAATTCGGAATTATGCCGTTCTGGAATTAAAAAATGGCACGATTACGGATGAAATGGCAAGCGAAACCGTAGGCGCAGAACGATCAAAATTGTTCCCGACTGACATCGGTATGGTCGTCAATGACTTTTTGATTGAGAATTTCCCCGACATCATGGAATACAATTTCACGGCTTCGGTTGAAAAGGAATTTGATAGAATTGCAGAAGGCAAAAGGGAATGGGAACAAGTGATCGGACATTTTTACGAGTCATTCCATCCCATTGTTGAAATTGCAGGAGCCTATTCCAAACAAAAAGTTGGAGAAAGAATTTTGGGCGAAGATCCCAAAACCGGGAAACCCATTTCCGTTCGAATAGGCCGATTTGGCCCTGTTGTTCAGATTGGCACAGCTGAAGATGAAGAAAAGCCTTTGTTTGCGTCTTTAAGACCCAATCAACGCATGGATACCTTAACGCTGGAAGATGCCTTTGATTTGTTCAAATTGCCAAGAAAGGTTGGACTATTTGAAGAAAAGGAAATCACAGTAGCCGTTGGTCGCTTTGGTCCATATATCAGGCATGACAACAAATTCGTTTCCATTCCAAAAGGAATTGACCCCTTAAACATCAATTTTGAGGAATGTGTCGATTTGATCGAGCAAAAACGTATTTCGGACAGCAAGAAGCTAATTCTATCGTTTGAAGGCGAAGAGCCCTTACAAGTCTTAAACGGGCGTTTTGGACCTTATATTTTAAAGGACGGAAACAATTATCGCATTCCGAAAACAACCGATCCTACCACGTTAACCCATGCGGATTGTTTGTCGATGATAGAAAGTCAAGGCGTGAAGAAACCCGCGAAAAAGGGCAGCAAAGCTGCACCAAAAACGTCGAAATCGACAGCCACTACAAAAAAAGCTGCGCCGAAAGGATCGAAAACGACGTCTACTGCAAAAAAAGCTGCAGCCACGACCAAAAAAGCAACAACGACCAAAAAAGCGCCTGCAAAAACTACGGCCACGACGAAAAAGAATTGATTGAAGCAATCATGCCCCCTTTTACCAAAAACGGGGGCTGATTTATACTTTTTCTAAAAACAAAAAACCTGATATCCATATGAAATCAGGTTTTTTTGTGGTACCACCAGGAATCGCAAGCGACATGAACGGCACTATAAATCAAGATGTTCTGTTTTCTTTCTGACGTTAGTCCCCAAAATAAGACTAAGCTATTTTGCACCGTTCCACTATACCTTGCATCTTGGTTCGGTTCCTGTCACAAAGATAGAAAAGCCTCACGAATGTGCAATAGACAGACAAGAATTCCTTTTGTTGCAAGCTGATTATTCAGATATTCCATAATGTTTTTATCTCCTGAATATCAAGCAGACTAAATCTTATAGAGTGAATGTATTCATTTGCTGAAAAATGAAAGTGCCCGTAATACCAATCCGCTATCGGGTTGTTCTTTCTGATAAGATAGTCAAACAGCTTATCCATCGCTTGTCGTTCCGTATCTAAATCCAGTTCCAGTGAACTATCTTTTGCCAACCAACCCGCTACCCCCTCTTTTGTCGTAGGGAAACAAAACGACGGAGCAGTATGTGAGATGACGGCATCCATGTGGATTCCCTCATCGTTAATCTCGTCAAGGAGCTGTTCATTATAAATAACCTGTTCCTCCTCCCAATAACTCGGGCAACACATCTTCCCTTTGATTTTTTTGAGCCACATATCCATTTTTCGTGCCTCTCTGTCAACGGAGATACCACCGCCTAAGCATAATGCACTCAGCCCATTAAATCGTATCACCGAATAATCAGGCAATGCCGTCAGATTCGGATAGTTTATTCTATTCCCGTCAAAGTATTCAGGGTCGTCGTGGTTGCCTCTTATCAGAAGAAGTTTAACGTTTTGCTTTTTGAGTGTTTGAGAAATCCGGTTGTATAACTGATCATAATATTCCGGTTTTTCAAAGCCAATACCACAATCTCCGGCAACAACAAGAATGGCATCCGTGATAGATAACCGCTTGATGTTGTAAATCAACTGCTTGAACTCCCCGTGTATATCACCGCATACACAGAGTGATTTATAGTTTTGTGAGAAGTCGTACAAATACATCATTATAACTCTACGTTGAAAGCCAAACAGAGACGTTCAAAGACCTGAGCGGTGTCAATACTTCCCAGTCCCATCGCCTTAAAAAAGTTTTTATCGGGTAATGCCAGTTTGGCTATTCTGCAAAATTCCGATAAATCGTTGTTTAATTCTTCAGGTAGATTAAAGCTTATATCTCCCGGAAGTGTAACCGACAGCCTGAAAATGTCGTTGAAGTGTTTTCGTATCTTTTTTTCATCAATTCTTTCTCCGCCTAGTTTGCGTGCCGTCAGATCAAGAAATGCTTTAGCTTTCAAGCAAATCAGACTTTCTGTAGCAGCAATACGAATATCATCGGCAATATGACTATGCGCTAATGTGAAATTATAGTACTCCTCATTCATCAGGATTGCAGACAGACTGGACAAATCTTCATCCACTGGTATGGGTGTCAATGTTGATGCCTCTGCAATATTCAGCAAATCCGGCTTGCGAGCAAACAGCTCTATTTGATAAGGAAATTGATCTGCCTCAGGTTTCATAAACCTGAAATATTCGCTTGTGCCATTACCCCGTTGCCTTGTCTCATACTTGCCGTCGGCAATAAACTGCCAGAACCGACGAACAAATTCCGATGTTAATGCCTCGATTATCAATATGATATCAATATCCTTTGTGGCACGGGGATTTTGACCTGCCCGTTCTTCGATCATATCACACGCTGTTCCGCCTATGATAACGTAGCTGTCACCGTACCGGGCAAAGTATTGCTTGAAGATCTCGACTCCTTTTACCATCCTAATTGTTCGATTAAAGTATCCAATGCGGTTTCAATTCTTTCATCATTGCTCTCTTTGTATAGCATGTATAGCGATAATCGGTCTATATATCCATTTTCGGCAATGAACGTCGGATTGTATCGCCAAACCTCGATCCTGTTTTCCCCATATTGCGGGTCTGTAACAACATCTATTTTACGAAACACCTCTTTACTGATGGCATAATATTTCCCATGCTCGTCATTAAGCATCGTATAATGTGCCATAGCATTCATGCCACTCCATAGTTGATTCAGTTCGGAATCGGTATAAACCGTTTTCAGAACAGGGTTTGTCAGGAAAGGCAAAGCCTTCTCCCATAATGTCTTTTTGTTTTCATCAAACAGGAGAACCTTCTCCTTACCGCCTTGCAGATCACACAGGCCAAAAATTCGGAGGTTGTTCATTGCTCGGTTCGTATTGAGGTATGATTCTTCCAATTTTTCCGCAACCTGTTTGATGTTCATACCGTTTAGCGTTTCCTTTTGCAGATGGTATAACAATACAAGCTGAGCCATTGGGGCAAGCTCTTTGGGCTCGCTCGCTACACGCTGAGCTATTTTGCGAATATCCATCATCAGGACAGGAATAAACAGTTGCTTCTGAGGGACAATAAAGTTAATTTTCCGTTCTATATATCGCTTCATATTATAGGAAGCGATCTTATTGAAAACAAAGACTACCGGCATACCAAGCACTTGTTCCGCTATTGACTTTTGCCTTGCTAATTGCTCTGGTGTAAATTCATTCTCTTTCTCTGCCATCAGCAAACATATATCGCTACCCAATAAGCTGATTGTACCGACACTATAAGCAACAGTAATATACAATGGCAGCTTATTCAGTAGTGGTTTATCCAACGGTACGACTACAGCTTGGTAGCCCAAAACTTCCTGAATATAGGTCTCTAACTTTCTCATATCATTACTTATTATCATAAAAAATGCACATTATCATTTATTACTGATAGTGTGCAAATATAATGATAATATATTGATTAACAACATATATTCTATATCAAAGATTGCTCCAACTTATTTTTCCACTTTTCCCAATCCGCATGGATACCAATCATTCATTAACTCTTTAGACAGACAAGAATTCCTTTTGTTGCAAGCTGTATAAAGATACCCCACCCTGTTTTTTTATCCTGATGCCTATCGCGTACTTTATTTGGGAAATACGGAAATTACAATAATCATGTAACCATCTTATAAATAAAGCGATACCCGTGCACGCGTGATAATTCACCAAGAATTACGCGGAAAATACGCGGATTTATTCTTTAGGATACTAGCCTCGTTTCTTCAACTCTTCCAATCCTAACTGTAAAGCTCTTGAGAAAACATTGGAGCTCTCTATCATTTTTTTCCCTTGAGAGTAGGTCGTACCTTTAAATTGTCCTTCTTTATCCAAAACACCTTTTTCTACAAGCTGTCCTATCAAATAGCTAATTTGGTTTCTGGTCATAAACGGATTTAACAACGACTCGAAATCAGCCATCTTCGCCTTGCCAAAATCTTGCAAATGCCTGATAATCATCGAAACAGCTTGATTATTATCAATTTGTTTTTCAGAAGAATACTCTCCTTTATTATCCGTAAATACATAATATTCTTTACCAAGAATGAGCTTCTGAGAATTTGTTTTCCCTACCCGTTCAACCAAGCCTTCCTTTATGAGCTTTTTAATAATTCCGTTATCTACCTCGTTTTTGTATGTTTCTTTTCTGATTCTGTTTAGGGCAAGAACGTCCTGGACACCCAACTTCTCATCATCCATTCTGTTTCCCTGTATATGTCTGATGAACAAAGAAAACGCTTTTTCTTCAACCATTGCTGAAAGCCTCAACTCTACCTGAAAATTATCCGAATGGCTATAATCAGGTTCGGGCTTCCCCTCTGAAACCGTTTGATAATAAATTTTATCCACCCCTTGACCGCTTCGTTCAACCACACCGGTTTTAGCCAAAACATCCGCCAAAAGACGATTACGAGGAGTACTATTCACAGTAAGCAGATTTTCCAGTGTCACCCCAAAAGGAAAACCTCCAGGGTTAATAATAACCATGTGATTGGGATACTGTTTGATGACCACCTCACTTGTTTTTCGGTAATCTCGGTGTGCAACGGTGTTGTTGATTGCTTCCCGAATAACCTCTTTATTGAAAAAAGGAATATCAAAAATATAGGGACCTTCCTGCACTGGTATTTTCCCATTACGCTGATTGATCGTTTCCCATACTTTATCAATCGCAACAAAATAGGGTTCACTAAAAAACACCCGACTATCAAAATTAATTTGCGTAAGCGAATTCCGATATTCCAATTGAATGGCAGCCTGAGGTAAATATTTTTTAATAGATTCTTCTTTGCCAACGAGTATCAAAGCAGCATAAGTAACTTGGTTTGACTTTATCAGGCCCAAATCAGATAAAACTTGTGAATAGGGCAAGGTCAGAAATTGAGGATTGTCTTGCTTCTTAGAATAATCTCCTGAAAAATCCAGAAAAACTGCACGCGCAGTGAGTCGATGTAGTAGTTCAGATCATTTGATTTGCGATCACGCCCTGTGGCTCGTTCTTTGGGTTGCGACCAAATTTCAGAGGGAATACTGCATTTTAACTGCATCTCAACATACTGTTTGTCGTAGGTAATGCGCACACGCAGCGGAGCTTCGCCGTTTTTGAGTAGTTTTGCTTTTTTGGTGTAAAACAAAACCGAGAATCTTTTTCTTTCCATAAAGTCCGTTTTTTTAGTTAGACAAAGTATGGAACACTACCAGACATTAGAGAAAATAGAATGGTGCAAAATACTGAATAACAACCATTTGTAGGGTTATTCGTGGGACTTTTTGAGAGTCTGAAAAGTCCCCTGTTTAAGGCCGTGAGAGGCACTCAAAAAGGACTTATTTTGCTTACTCTGAGGAATAAAAAATCCCCGATTTTCTTTGAAAATCAGGGATTTATGTCGTTTTGAATCTTTCTTTTGTGGTACCACCAGGAATCGAACCGGGGACACAAGGATTTTCAGTCCTTTGCTCTACCAACTGAGCTATGGTACCATCGCTTTAGCGGCCACAAAAGTACGACTCCTTTTTGAATTTACAAAGTTTTGAGCAACTATTTTTCCCATAAATCTGATTTTTTGTATTGGATAAACTGATTGCATTATTTATCTTTGCATCGCTTCAATCGGGATGTAGCACAGTTGGTAGCGCGCTACGTTCGGGACGTAGAGGTCGGAAGTTCGAGTCTTCTCATCCCGACAGCAAAAACGAGCACTCTGATGATTCAAAGTGCTCGTTTTCTTTATTTCGCGACGCAATATGCGCTTATGAATCGTTATTTGGACACATTGAGCAGTTCTCCGATTTTAGCGGTCAATGCTGCTCCCCTCAAGCCTGTGGCGACAATTTTTCCACTTGGATTTAACAAAACAGTGTGTGGTATTCCTGAAAACGAGAATACAGAAACTGCCTGACTTTTCCAGCCCAATAAGTCGGACATCTGCGGCCAGGTCATTTGATGTTTGGTCAATGCATTTTTCCATTCTTCCTTGCTTTCATCCAATGAAACACCTACAATTTCAAACCCTTTTGATTTGTATGTATTATATAGGGAAACAATGTTGGGCATTTCTTGAATGCAAGGACCGCACCAGGAAGCCCAAAAGTCAATCAACACATATTTTCCTTTCCCAACATAATCAGACAAGGCAACCTTTTTCCCATCAGGATCCATCATATTCAAATCAGGACTTGCGTTACCCGGCTTGAGCAAACTTTTCTTCGCCATTTGTTCCGAAACAGCTTTAACGATTGGTTTTTCCAGAAAATCTTTGGAAGCACTTTTTAGAATGGCTTCGATATCTTCATCTCTCAAATTTCCCAGGATACCTTCAAATAAGTAGTAACCTAGTGGATTATTATCGTTTTTCAGAATGGTTTCACGCGTTAAGCTACCGAATGATATCTCAAATGCTTTCACCTTCTCATTAAACTTTTTTTGAAGCGTGTCGCTGGGTGCAACCTGAAGTTGCTTTTGGATTTGTACCAGTTCTTTTGAAAGTGATACATATTGATCTTCAAATGCCTGATAAGCATCGTTAATTTTGGTCCCTTTTATTCGAATTCTGCCTTCAGCAAATTCAAAAACGACGTTTTTTTCAAGATAAAAATCCCGATAAATGGGTCCCAATTCATTGGATTGAATCATCAAAATATACCAGCCCGACGAATCAACCTTACCACTAAGTTTAAACGTGTTGTCCTTGATGGTGGTTGAATCCAGGCCTTTTAAGCCTGCTTGATTGAGATTGGCAAATAGAACCACTTTTTGGCCATCAAAAATACCGGCCTGGAACTTACCTTGCAACTCATAAGCATTTGATGCGACACATGCACTGAACAGCATCATAGCACCTACAATCAAAAGAAAATAATTTTTAATTTTCATACATTGAAGTCTTTACATTAATATTCTGGCAAAAACACTGAGGGGCATATCTTTTTCCCCTCCATCACATACAACCAACTCTCCGTATTCCATACGTTTGTTGTTCGGGAAATAAGTCGCCAATAAATTTTTTGAAATGATGGAAGAAAAACCCATTGAATACAAGTTGAGCACCAATAAACTGTCCTTGGGATTCAACAACTTTGAACAGGCTTCCAACAGCGGGATAATGCCATTTTCCAGCACCCATTTTTCTCCATCTGGCCCCCGTCCGTAAGCAGGTGGGTCCAGAATGATCCCATCGTACACTTTACCGCGCTTCACTTCCCTTTGGACGTACTTTAATGCGTCTTCAACAACCCATCGAATGTCCTTGAAACCTGACAATTCCATATTTTCTTTGGCCCAAGTCACCACTTGCTTCACAGAATCAACGTGTGTCACTTCAGCGCCTGCGGCCACTGCAGCCAATGAAGCACCTCCGGTATAGGCAAACAGATTCAAAACTTTGGGCTTTTCTTTCCTATTTTTCAGATTATTGTAGATAAACTCCCAATTGGAGGCTTGTTCAGGGAACAACCCAATGTGTTTGAAAGCAGTCATTCCCAATCTGAAATTGATTTTCAAATCCTGATACGTATAAGTAACAACCCATCGATCTGGCATCGACGGCTTTACAATCCACTCGCCTTTTTCAGCATCGGTTCCGGCAGCTCCTTTGCTTTTTTTAAACCAGGCGGTCGCGCGCTTTTCCCATTCGGAAATATCCAGAGATTTATTCCAAACAGCCTGTGGCTCAGGCCTTCTCAACACATATTTACCAAAACGTTCAAGCTTTTCGAACCCCCCGGAATCAATCAATTCATAGTCGTTCCAGTGGGTTGGTCTTAATTCTAGCATGTAAAATAGATTAGTATGTTTCGGTTATCAAACAAACGTAAGATTTTTTTTGTGGACCTCAAAATCTTTTCGCAATTTTGAACCTAGAAAGCCCTCATTATGGAATCCATCAGCAGTCTTCAAAATCCGAGAATCAAACAAATCGTTCAACTTTCTAAATCGAGAGAGAGAAAAGAACAGGGACTCATCGTGGTGGAAGGGGCACGAGAAATCGGACTTGCTCTGAATGCAGGATACATTCCCGAAGTACTGTATGTTTGTCACTCCATTTACCAAAAGAGTGAATACCCCACCCTGCTGGATCGCATTCCGGATCAGAACAAAATTGAAATCACAGAAACTATTTTCCACAAAGTGGCCTATCGGGAGGGTTCAGACGGTTTGATCGGCTTATTTAAATCAAAACCGAACGGTCTGAATGATTTAAAAATCAATTCTGACAAACCATTCATCATTGTACTAGAAGCTGTCGAAAAACCTGGCAATTTGGGCGCCATTTTACGTACTGCAGATGCGGCAAAAGCAGATGCTGTAATTATCTGTGACCCAACAACAGATTTGTTCAATCCAAATGTTATTCGTTCAAGTGTTGGATGTATTTTTACGGTTCCTGTTGCCATTTGCGACTCTGAATCATGCAGGAATTGGCTGCAAAAAAACGCCATAAAAAGTTTTGCTGCAGAATTGAGTGCGACAAAGTGGTACTACGAATGTAATTTTTCATCGGCAACTGCTGTCGTGATGGGAACAGAAGCAGATGGCTTGACTCCCTTTTGGCTTGACAATGCAAACGAAAGAATCAAAATACCCATGCGTGGCATGATTGACTCTTTGAATGTTTCGGTTTCTACGGCAATCCTTACCTACGAAGCCTTGAGGCAACGATCTATTTAACCCAAATAAATGTGCTGCGCTTGAATGCGTCTATTTTGAAAAATGGAGGCCCGCTCTTCAAAGGTTTCAACAGATTCTGTGGTTAAGTAACGACAGGTTCCATTTTTACGACATTTCACATCTATATCTGCGTGTCTTAACAAATAATCCTTCAGACTATCAACCACAAAATCGCCTTGTGAAATGATTTGAACCCCATTGGGAACATACAGTTTGATCAAAGGCAATAGTAACGGATAATGCGTACATCCTAGAATCAACGAATCAATATTTGGATCCCTATTAAAAAGATTTGTCAAATTTTTCTGAACAAAATAATGTGCCCCTGGAGAATCGTACTCTCCATTTTCTACCAAAGGGACCCACATCGGACAAGATTCGCCACTGATGACCACATCAGGAAAGAACTTTCTAATTTCTAAAGGATAGGAATTGGACTGAATGGTACCCTGTGTTGCCACCAATCCGACATGCCTGGTTTTTGTAATGTTGCCGATGGCTTCTACTGTTGGCCGTAATATTCCTAGCACCCTCAAACCAGGTTGCATATTCGGCAAATCAACCTGCTGAATCGTTCTCAAAGCTTTGGCTGAAGCCGTATTGCATGCGAGAATAACCAATGAACATCCTTGTTCAAACAAATAGGAAACGGCTTGACGGGTAAATTCATACACCATATCAAAAGAACGATTGCCATAGGGTGCTCTGGCGTTGTCCCCCAAATACAAATAATCGTATTCAGGCAAACACGCTTTGAATTTATCCAGAATAGTCAATCCGCCATATCCTGAATCAAAAACACCTATGGGGCCGGGTTTCATCATTTTACTATGATCCCAAAACAGAGAAAGGACGTTTTACCATCCTTTCATCCATTCATTATTTTAAGTTGAGCTTTGCTCGAATCAGATTGGTCACATCCGTACTTTTACTGGTTGACCAATATGCAATGCCAGAATTGGAAGAAATATCAAGAATATACACATATCCCTGCTCATCGCCTACAACCTTAACCGCATTCATCAGTTTGGTATTTACCGGTAATATCAATTCTTTTTGGGCATCTTGTAAACCCTTCTGTGCATCTTGCAAAAAAGTATTGATACGTTCTTCCATGGCTTGCAATTCAGAGACTCTTCCGGCACGAATGATTTCAGGAAGGCTATCTTTGGAAGCCATAAACTCAGAACCTTTTCTTTGATATTCGTCTTGCAATACCTTGTATTCCTTATCGTAGGTCTTTGACAAATCATCAATTTTCTTTGAAGCTGCCAGAAACTCGGGCATACTTTGCAAAAGTTCAGCACGATTAAAATATCCGAATTTGAGTTCTTGAGCAAATAGGCTTAACGGTAGAAGGCAAGCCAAAACAAATAAAATTTTCTTATTCATTGGTTTTTTATGTTTGTGAAATAAATTTTCGATTTTTATTACCTATTGACTGGCAAAGTTAAGATTAATCACCCAACTTTTGCAAAACCTCTTCACTGATATCCATTTTTGGTGATGCAAAAACGATGTTGTCACCTGTAGCTCTATCCAGTATCAATGTGTAGCCTTTTTCTTCAGACAGCGCTTTTACTGCTGTGTATATTTCGTCCTGAATGGGCGTAAGCAAACTTTGGCGTTTTTTAAAAAGCTCTCCTTCAGTGCCAAAATAGTTTTTCTTGAGTTCTGCAGCTTCTTTTTCTTTTGCCAAAATATCATTTTCTCTTTTTTTCTTCAATTCATCCGACAAATAGACCATCTCGGTCTGATACTTGACATACATATCTTTTGCCTGCTTTGTCAGGACATCAACTTCAGATTGCCATTTTTTGGAAATTTGCGTCAATTGTTCATTCGCAATTTCATAAGCAGGAATTTTCTTCAAAATATATTCCATGTCAACCAAGGCGATTTTTTGTGCATTCATACTCAAAACACCCAACATCATCAGTAAAGTCGTAAACAGAATTTTTTTCATAACGTTCTGGATTTTAGATCAAACATACAAGAAGAAAGTTGTTTTTGCAAGCATTAAAACTCCTGACCTAGAATAAAGTGAAATTGACTTCCACTCCTTGTGGTTACATTGGGCGCTTTGTCAAAACCATAAGCCCAATCAATACCCATCATACCGACCATCGGCAAGAAAATCCTGAAACCAAATCCAGCCGATCTCTTTAAATCAAAAGGATTCCACATTTTGTTATTTCTCCAACCGTTTCCAGCTTCAACGAAGCCAAGTGCATAAATGGTCGTTGTCGTTTCCATCATAAGTGGATAACGAAGTTCAAGGCCCAATCTTTCATAAATATTATTGGTGCCTAACGAACCATTTTCATAACCCCTCAAAGCAATGGTTTCATAAGTATATGAACCAGAGTTGCCTGTCGTTCCGTCTCCACCAAGGTAAAAGGTTCCAAACGGTGATTGTTTATAAGAATTAAATGAACCCAGATATCCCATATCAAAACGGGTCATCAAGACCAGTTTTCTATTGGCAGACAGAGGTGTATATGTTTTGCTTTTAAATTTAATCTTATAGTATTCAATCCACTTGTACAACTCTTTGCTATTGCCTTCTTCATACATTTTTTTGAAATCGGCAGTTGATTTTCCGCTCAGTAATGAATAGGGCAATGTACTTTGAAAAGATAAGCTGAAATCAGAACCCATTCGCGGATATAATGGAAAGTCGATGGAGCTTCTGGAAAAATTTAACGAAAGGCTCAAATCATTGCTATTTCCATTTTCAATGACAAAATAATCCCAATTATTCAATTTATAATG
>CAYYJF010000019.1:0-2459 GCA_964472175.1 uncultured Bacteroidales bacterium
GTTAATACCGGCATCCGTTGCATCCGTTCTACTTTTTAGGTTTGATCTTATGGATGCTATTCCAGATGTTTTTAATTACATCAATTTAGCTGGAGGTGGCTTTCTCAACCCGCCAATGCGATGGTTTGGACATTTGCTTGGTTTTGAATCGTACAACGATGTTATACATTCAACCTGGGGAGTCTTTTTGTTCTGCTGGATTTGGTTTTTTCCGTTCATTTATTTTTTTATTCGTCGAAAAAAATGTATTTCCACAGGGCTGTCATTAACAGCTGCTTTGTCGGGTATCTATCTGTTTCAGGATTTAGTTGGGAAAAAGTATTTGAAGATTTGTGTCTTAGCCCTGATTGCCTTCACAATTGGAAGGGTTATGAATAGTTACGTATCATTGGTTGGCTTAGCTGTGCTTTCATTCGCGTTTTATAGATTAATTGGTCAAAAGAAAAAGCACACATTCTCAGCCTATGAATGGATTGGTCCTTTGCTTGCTGTCATTGCGGTATGGCTGGCTCAATATCAAACTGGAACGGTTCGAATAGGACTTCTTGTTGTTAGTCTTTTCTTGACGTTTTGGTTGGCAACAAAGATTGAGAAAGGCAGAATAAAACTGTTTAAACGGATACTGTTGACTGTCGTAGCAGGAGTGCTCTTGCCTTCTGTTTGCTTGGGTTACAATGTCTTTAACCTGACTGATGTTAAACGATTGGAACTGTTGGATGCCAAATACAACTTGACCGGAGTAATGAAAGTACAGGACTCGCAAGGCAACATTGGTTTGCGAGATCGATACCGAATGATTATTCCGGCTCAATATTCCGACATTCAAGACTACGAGCTACCCTATTTAAAGGTAAAAAAAGGATTGTTGTGGGGCGTTTGGAATACACAGTATGCCGGATTTGTAAAGGGCAACTACGACAATGTTATTATAGGCGGTAATTCCGATAATAAGAACTATGAAGACCTTTGTTTTCAGGTGAAGCCAGAATACGCTTTTATTGAGCCAATGGAGAATAATGTAACACGCTTCCGGTACAAAAGGGTATTAAACGATACCCTTTCAACAGGCGAACTTTTTTCGGAATGAACATATTAGAGAAGGCAATGGAAACAAACATTATAATTAAAAGAAGGATGAAAAAAATCTTGTACGTAGTTTTGATTGCACTGACAACGGTTTCTTGCCATAAAAAAACCGTCAAAACGGTTTCGTTTATTGATGCTGATGTTCAGGCATTCTCAGAGAATGTGTTGAAAAGCCAAATGGACAGTGTGGACGCTTCGGCGGGCGCGGTGGCGGTGATGGAGGTTTCAACGGGAAATATTATTGCCTGGGTTGAGCATACGAAGTATAATAGTGCCTTGCAAAACGATAACACACCACAGAAACAAACACATTTACTGCGTAGAATGATGGAACCGGGATCGTTGTTCTTTCCGGTATCTATGATGATTGCAATGGAGGATAAAAAGGTGCAGCTTGGCGACACCATCAATACTGGCAACGGTATCTGGGAATTTATGGGGAACAGCATCAAAGACCACAATTTTGACAAGGGAGGTTACGGTTTAATCCGTGCAGAGCAAGCTGTAACGCTTTCATCAAGGGTAGGTATGACTAAACTTATTTACAGAGCATATAAAAATGAGTTGGAAATGTTTAATGGAGGAATAAGGGAAATTAATTGGGAGAATTCGGCTGAATGTCAGCACAAGAACTTGATAATGCGCGATTTCAAGTACGAAAGCACGAATAAGATCGTCGTCTGGCAGTCAATCGGTTATGGCTTCTACCTAAAACCGATTGCTTTGCTTGGTTTTTACAATGCTATTGCCAACGACGGCCGGATGGTTCAATCTCGCAGATCGGGTGAAGCTGGTTCAAGCGTAACCCTCAACAAACAAATTTGTTCGAAAACAACGTTGAAGGCCTTGCAGCAATGCCTCACGGAAACAGTTGCTAACGGAACAGGGAAAACGGTTCAGTCATCCTTGGTAAACATTGCCGGAATCACCGGTAATGTTCAAAACCCTTTTGCTTATAAAAACAAGTTGAGTTATACTGTTTCTTTTTGTGGCTATTTCCCCGTTGCTAAGCCGAAATACACGTGTATCGTTCTTTTGGAAGACCCCAAAAATGGTATTCCATCCGGAGGGCGTATGGCTGGAGTTGTAGTAAAAGAAATCGCAGAATGGTTATCGTTAAAAAAATAGGCTTTGTACCCTTCCCTAAAAATGCAAACTCCCTATTTTTAGGGCATTTCTAAGTTGGACGGAAAAAAAAATTTAGTCAGTTGAGCAGTTCTAATATATTATTTTTTCCTTTTACTAAACGTTGACTTTCATGTCTCATCTCCCCCCACTCAAAATGTGGTAGAAGCCTGGCGCAATTTTTTTAAGGAGGTAGGCCATTGTCAGACAAATGAAGATGGTGGCCAAGGGTACGAGGAAATACGCCA
>CAYYJF010000019.1:2559-5794 GCA_964472175.1 uncultured Bacteroidales bacterium
TACAATCAGGTCCCGTAGAAACCAAAGCTGATAGGGAATGGGGTTGAGAAACAGCGTATCCAATACTTTTGTAAAGGAGTAATTGGCAATCAAGTCGTTGGTGAAAAAGCTTTTGGATTGTGGTACTTGTTGCAAGATAAAGAAGAAGGCCAATCCCCAAAAGGACCAGAGCACATAGGGCAAGACCAGCTATCTTGCCCTTTTTTGATATTTCTGGATGACGTAATTAATGATATGATCTTCAGCTTGTTACTCAAATAGACATTCATCGCTTGTTTTTAAAGCGTTGCTTTGATGGCTGAAACGATGCTGTCAACGGCTTGTTTCAGGCCGCTGCTGTTTTTGCCTCCTGCGGTGGCAAAGTGGGGTTGTCCGCCGCCACCGCCTTGAATCAATTTGGCAGCTTCGCGTATCAAATCGCCGGCTTTCAGGCCTTTGGCCACCAAATCGTCGCTCAAAGCGATGGTGAGCAGGGGCTTGTCGTTGTCGGTGGTGCCAGCAACAAAAGCCAGTCCGGTTTTGAATTCGGCCCTCAGTTGGAATGCCAGATTTTTAACGGTTTCAGCCGTTGCTTCTTTGGAAAGCACAATGAGTTGAACACCTTGAACGTTTTCGGCGTTTTGAATGAGGGTGCGCTTCAATTCTTTGGTTTTTTCGGCTTCCAGCGCTTCGAGCTTTTTCAACAATTCCTGATGTTCGTGCAAAAGTTTGTCCACGGCCGTCGACAAATTGGGGGCATTGTTGAATTGTGCTTTGATTTGACGCAATTCGTCCTGCATGTCAAAGTATTGGTTGTCGGCACCTGCACCGGTGATGGCTTCAATGCGGCGAATGCCTGCAGCGATGGAGCTTTCGGAAACGATTCTGAACGAACCGATCATGCCGGTAGCCTGAACGTGGGTTCCGCCACAAAGTTCAGCAGAACGACCATATTTGATGACACGCACCTCTTCTCCGTATTTTTCACCAAACAAGGCCATGGCGCCCATGTTTTTGGCTTCAGCAATGGGAAGGTGTCTGTATTCATCCAAAGGCATGTTTTCGCGGATTTTGGCATTGACCAATAGTTCCACCTGACGAATTTCCTCCTGGGTCAATTTTTGATAATGGGCAAAGTCGAAACGCAAACTTTCCGGATTCACTTGTGAACCCTTTTGTTCCACATGTGTCCCCAGCAGGTCTCTCAACACTTCGTGCAAGAGGTGCGTGGCGGTGTGGTTGGACGAAGTGGCGAGGCGTTTTTCCACATCAACACTGGCTTTGAAAACGGCCGTTGGGTCGTCGGGTAAAACATCCAGCAAATGAACGGCCAAATTGTTTTCCTTTTTGACGGTGTTGACCGTGTAGCGTTTCCCTTCACATTCCAGGTATCCGCAATCGCCAACCTGACCACCCATTTCTCCGTAAAATGGGGTTTTGTCCAAAACCAATTGGTATTGAGTCTGGTTTTTCTGAGAAACCACGCGGTATTTGATGATTTCGGCATCGCATGTGGTGAAGTCGTACCCTACAAATTCAGATTCCTGATCTTTGAGGATGACCCAATCGCCGGTTTCCACGGCAGCAGCATTTCTGGCACGGTCTTTTTGCTGTTTCATTTCCTGGTTGAAACCATCCATGTCAACGGTAAGCCCATTTTCTTTCAGGATCAATTCGGTCAAATCCACAGGAAAACCGAAGGTGTCATACAGGGTGAAGACATTTTTGCCGTCCAAAGCCTGCACGCCTTTGTTTTTGGCTTCAACCATGAGTTTGTCCAAAAGGCGGATGCCGGTTTCCAACGTTTTCAGGAAAGAATCTTCTTCCTCTTTGATCACTTTTTCAACCAATGTTTGTTGGGCAGCAAGTTCCGGATAGGCGTCGCCCATCGATTCGATCAAGGCCGGAATCAGTTTGTACATGAAGGCGTTTCTTCTGTTCAGGAAGGTATATCCGTAACGCACGGCTCTGCGCAGAATGCGTCTGATGACATAGCCGGCTTTTGCGTTGGAAGGCAATTGGCCGTCGGTGATGGAAAATGCGATGGTGCGGATGTGGTCGGCAATGACGCGCATGGCGATGTCCGTTTTTTCATCCTTGCCATAGCTGACCTGGCACAAATTGCCAATTTCATTCAATATCGGTTGGAAGACATCGGTGTCATAGTTGGAGCGTTTGCCCTGTATGGCCATGCACAAACGTTCGAAGCCCATGCCGGTGTCCACATGTTTGGCTGGAAGCGGCTCCAGACTGCCATCGGCTTTGCGGTTGAATTGCATGAACACATTGTTCCAGATTTCAATCACTTGGGGGTGGCTTTCATTGACCAAGGTCAAACCGTCCACTTCGGCACGTTCTGCATCCGTTCTCAAATCGATGTGGATTTCAGAGCAGGGGCCACAAGGACCCTGATCGCCCATTTCCCAGAAATTGTCTTTTTTGTTGCCGTTGATGATGCGTTCTTCCGGTAAAAATTGAGCCCAAATTTTGGCTGCTTCGTTGTCTCTTTCCAACCCTTCGGGTGCATAGCCTTCAAATACGGTGGCATAGAGTCTTTCCGGATCCAGTTTCAACACCTCTACCAGGTACTCCCAGGCCCATTCAATGGCTTCTTTCTTGAAGTAATCGCCAAACGACCAGTTGCCCAACATTTCAAACATGGTATGGTGGTAGGTATCGTGTCCGACTTCCTCCAAATCGTTGTGTTTCCCGCTTACCCTGAGGCATTTTTGTGAATTGGCCACCCTGGGGTATTTGGGTGCGATATTGCCCAAAATGATGTCCTTAAATTGGTTCATCCCGGCGTTGGTAAACATCAAGGTGGGGTCGTCTTTTACCACCATTGGAGCAGAAGGAACGATCTTATGTTGCTTGGAGGCAAAAAAATCTTTGAAGGATTGACGGATTTCTTTAGCAGTCATGTGGTTATATTTACTCAAAATTGAGTGCAAAAGTACGGCTATTTTGTTACTTTTGCACACAACTGAACCGAAAAAGATACCGCATTTGTGGGGAAGAAAATAAAATATCATTTCAATCCGGAGTCACTCAGCTTTGAACGCATTCAAAAAACGGCCTTAGACTGGATCAAACAACTCTTAATACATGCATTCAGTGGCTTGTCTATGGGGCTGTTGTTTTTCTTCCTGTATTTGACCTTTTTTGAAACGCCCGATGCCAGAAAATACAGGGAAGAAAACGTGCGCCTTCAAACCCAATACAAATTGTTGCAACATCAAACCAAAGAGGTGCGCAA
>CAYYJF010000019.1:5894-34879 GCA_964472175.1 uncultured Bacteroidales bacterium
GGAATGGATTTTGCCGCCAAGACGGGCACACACATTTATGCGACAGGAGAGGGGCGTGTGACTTTGGCCGGATGGAAACAGGGCTACGGGAATACCGTCATCATCAACCACGGGTACAATTATCAAACCTTGTATGGTCACTGTCACAGCTTAAAGGTGAAGGTAGGCCAGATGGTAAAACGGGGTGAAGTGATTGCTCTGGTGGGCAGTACGGGAAAATCGACAGGTCCACACCTCCACTATGAGGTGCATTATAGGGGCGCACCTCAAAACCCTGCCCATTACTATTTCAAAGATTTGTCACCTGCACAATATGACCAAATGATCAAGATGTCATCGAACTTCGGACAAACCATGGACTAACCCAAAAAGCAGCACTATGTGGAATGAATCAAGAAAATTGTACTATTCAATCGGTGAAGTTGCAGCGTTGCTAGGTGTCAACGAATCGACACTTCGGTTTTGGGAACGTGAATTTCCGTCTGTTATCAAACCCAAAAAGAATGCCAAGGGTGTAAGAACCTACACCAAAGAGGACATTGAAAGCATCCGTTTGGTTTGTTTTCTGCTCAAAGAAAAGGGCATGACCATTGCCGGAGCGCGCAACAAATTGAAGGAAGAAAAGAAAGGCATGTCGGCGCAACACGAGTTGGTGGAACGCCTGAAACGCATTCGCATAGAATTGTTGAAATTACAGGAAGAATTGGGTGAACCCATTGATGAGGAAGCCGAAGAAACTCAAACGGAAAAGGAAATTCTGCGTTTTCAATAATCGTTCAATTGTTCTTTTCTCCGCACCAATTGTACATTTTTAATCTGGGATATCTTCATACACAGCTGGTTGACATCTTCCACATCGTGTACGTACAATTCAATAGAACCCCGGAATATACCGTCTTTGGTTTCAAACAAGAGTTTGGTCATATTGACCGCCAGTTCATCGGAAACGATTTTGGCAATCTGGCTCACAATGCCCACGCCGTCAATCCCTTTTAATTCAAGCTCGACGGGAAACGAAAGGGCTTTGTGTGTGGCCCATTCTGCCGTCACAATCCGACCTCCGAACCCGGATTTGAGCCGCATGGCCACCGGACATTGTCTTTTGTGTACAGACACATTTCCGTTGTCTTCCACAAATCCAATCACATCATCACCGGGAATGGGTTGACAACAGTCGGCCAGTTTATATTGCTGGTTGACAGATTCTTCTGTGAGTTTGTGCGTGTTCTTGTAGTCAATTTTTTCGTTGGTGTTTTCGACCAGTTCGGGCTTGGGCTTGTTGCTGATGCCCAATGACAAACGCCAGTATTGAATAAATTTGTTCTTGCTTTTGTTCGTTTTGAATAAATCCTTCAGGGAGTCGTCCAGGACCAAATTTCCTGTGCCCAGCTTCATCAACAAGTCGTCTCTGTTTTCAAGGTCGAAATGTTGCATCAAAAGTTCTGTGCTGTGCTGGTCGTAAGGGTATCTGATTTGATTGAAAAAGTTGGTGAGAATCACATCGCCTTTGCCGATAAAATCTTTGTTTTCCTTGCGGAATTTGGCACGGATTTTGGTTTTGGCACTGCCTGTGGTGACCCATTCAACCCATTCATATTTAGGCGTTTGACTTTGAGAAGTGAGAATTTCGACTTGGTCTCCACTGCTCAGGATGTGGCTCATGGGGACCAACTTGTGGTTCACTTTGGCCCCGATGCAATGAAAGCCGATTTCGCTGTGCAGGGAGAAGGCAAAATCCAGGGCCGTCGAATTGGTCGGCATGGTTTTGATTTCGCCTTTGGGCGTGAAAACGAAGATTTCTGAGGCAAACAGATTCAGTTTGATGGTGTCCAGAAAGTCGATGGCATTGGGTTCGGGATTTTCCAAAATTTCCTTGATGGTATCTATCCATCGGTTCAATTCGTTTTCCTCCTCAATTTCACCGGTTTTATATCGCCAGTGCGCTGCGAAGCCCCGTTCCGCGATTTCATTCATCCGTTCACTCCGGATTTGAATTTCTATCCATTCTCCGGCAGGCCCCATTACCGTTACATGCAATGCCTGATAGCCATTGGCTTTGGGGTAACTCACCCAATCCCGAATGCGGTCGGGGTGGTATTTGTAAATATCGGTAATGGCAGAATAAATATCAAAACAGCGTTTTTTTTCTTCCGAAGACACCGTGGGGTCTGACATACTTTTCTCGGTCGAAAAAATGATGCGGACCGCCAGCAGGTCATAGATTTCGTCAAAGGAAATGCCTTTGGTTTGCATTTTGTTCCAAATCGAGTAGATGGATTTGGTTCTGGCCTTCAACCGATAGTTGATGCCCATCGAATCCAACTTGTTTCGAATGGGTTGGGTGAAGGTTTCGTAGAGTTCGTTTCTGGCTTTGGCCGTGCTTTCCACTTTTTGCGCCAATTCCTCGTAGGTATCTGGATGCTCGTATTTGAAGCTTAAATTTTCCAGTTCGGTTTTGATCCGATTCAGCCCCAGGCGATTGGCCAAAGGTGCATAGATAAAAATGGTTTCACCCGAAATTTTGTATTGCTTGCTTGGTGTCATGGATCCCAGCGTGCGCATATTGTGCAGTCTATCAGCCATTTTGATGAGCACAACCCGAATGTCGTCTGCCATGGTGAGGAGCAACTTCCTCAGATTTTCAGTTTGGGCCGATGACTGTTCTCCAAAGATGCCGCCAGAGATTTTCGTCAATCCATCAACGATGGAGGCAATTTTCTTACCGAAACTTTTCTCGATGTCTTCCGTGGTGTATTCTGTATCCTCCACCACATCGTGGAGCAAAGCGGAGCAAATGGAGGTTGAACCCAATCCGATCTCGTTGCAGCAAATTCTGGCAACAGAAAGGGGGTGCAAAATATAGGGTTCACCCGAACGACGGCGAATGCCGTTGTGGGCATGGTTTGCGAAATTGAAAGCCTTGGTAATCAGCTCTATTTTTTTACGGTGATTCGAGCTTAAATAATCATTCAGGAGCAGTTCAAACTGTTCATTGATCTGATTGATTTCATCTTGCGTAAAGCTGGAGACCTCTGACATATAGTTGAAACGTTAAATTTTTAGTTTCATTCCGATTTGAATATTGGAACTCTTCAACTTATTTTTCTTTTTGATGGATGTTACGGTAGTACCGTACCTGGATGCGATCTCCGAAAGGGTGTCACCTTGTCTCACCCGATAGGTGCGTTGGGTGGCTTTGGGCGCTGCCGGTTTGGCTGCCAGTTTTGCCGGTTCAATCGTTAAAGGTTTCTGTATCAATGAATCCGCACCATAGTTGAAAATGCTGTCCTGATTTTCGATGAAGGACAACGTATATTGCACCGGCAGGCACAAACTCATCAACTTGTCCGGACTGGCAGGAATGACACCGGCCCTGTATTGGGGATTCAACATCACCAGATCCTGCTTGGAAACACCAAGGACAGTGGATATTTGTTCAAAATGCATTTCTTTGTCCAGCATCAGGGTGTCTGTATGAAGCGGATATTCTGTTTTGATGGGGCAAATGCGGTGCTCTTTGTAATAATTCATGACGTAATTGGCGGCAATGAAATAGGGAACATAACCCCTGGTTTCACTGGGTAGATAGGGATAAATTTCCCAGTAGTCTTTTTTGCCTCCCGATCGGGTGATGGCTTTGTTTACATTCCCCGGACCGCAATTGTAGGCTGCGATGGCCAAATGCCAATCGCCGAAGATGCCGTACAAATCTTTTAAGTACCGGGCAGCGGCATCGGTGGCTTTGATGGGGTCGCAGCGTTCATCCAGAATGCTGTTGACTTCCAGGCCGTAGATTTTTCCTGTCATAAACATAAATTGCCACAAACCGGTTGCGCCAACCCTCGATCTGGCATTCGGATTGAGTGCCGATTCAACAATGGCCAAATACTTCAATTCATTGGGCAATTTGTATTTCTCCAGGGTTTGTTCAAAGAGTGGGAAAAAATAATCGCTGATGCCCAACATGGCGGCCACTTGCTTGCGTCTATCTGCCGCATATTTGTCGATACAGGTTCTGACAACGTGGTTGAAAGGCATTTTGATCACGGTGTTCATGCGTGCCAAACGCATCTTGATGACCGTATCCGACACATTTGGATTCAGAGAATCAAAACGACAGTCTTTGTCAATGGGAATAAAATTTTTAATGTGCCAGTCCTGAAACAGACTGTCCATATTGGAATCGAAATTTTCAGGGGGATGCACTTCAAGATCCTTACGCTCTCCCGACAAGAAAGCATTGGGACTGAGCATGCTGTCATTGGCATATGACAGACGCCCAATTGAAAGAAATAAAACAAATATCAAAAAATACCTCATATCACATAAAAAAAATTAAAAGCGGTATGCCAGGTTCAATCCAACAGCACGTATTCCGCCGAAGTCTCTGGAGCTTGATGCCGGAGACAAACTCAAATCGGGACTAATATCAAAATCATAAAGTTGCGCATCAACAAAAGCATCCAACATGGAGATGACGTACAATCCGGCTGCCGCAACATAACTCAAATCCCTTGAACGTCTGTACTTTTTCTGTCGATTGGAAAGTACCGTTGTCAAATAGGAAGTATTGGTAACAACAGTTCCTCTGGGTAACAAATCTATGTAACTGTCCGTATTTGGATCGTTGTCAAGGATGTCCCTATAGGCATTGGTATATGCGTTGTAATATCTTGTATTCCATCTAATTGCATATACAATGCCGCAAACCCCTGCACCAATGAAGGGCAGTTTCCAATATCTTCTGTTGTACAATTGTCCCAATCCGGGGCATAAGGCCGAATACCAGACGGCTTTTTGCGGGTTGGGTTTGTATTTTTCCTGAATTTTCAACGATGTCAGATTCTGAACACTTCCGGAATCTACTGTCAATAAGGCACTTTCAGCGATTTTTTTCATCGTTGAAAGGCTTGAAACGACCGTTGAATCTGCATCTTCAGAAGCCAAAACTTCATGGACGCTCAGAAAAGAAAAGCATGTCATCAAAAGAGTTTGAAGCACCAACCACTTATATGTAACGATCATGCGTTTCAAGGTCTCAATCCAACATTTTATCGAACGAAATCAACAAATTCTCCAGCTCTTCTTCCGTTTTGAACGGAATGGTGATGGAGCCTTTTCCACCTTCACCAATCTTGAATTTCACATTGGCTTTCAACTTATCAGACAAAATATGTTGCAATTCCAAATATTCTTCCGGTGTTTTGCTGTTTTTTTTTGCCTTACCACCTGCTGATTCCAGTGATTGACCTTCGGCAATGGCACGAACCATTTCTTCCACTTTCCTTACAGAATAACCATGCAAAACGGTCTCTTCGTAAAGGGATAGCTGGATGGTCGGGTCGTCGATATTGACCAAAGCACGGGCATGGCCCATATCGATGCGACGGTATTGCAAGCCGATTTGAATTTCCGCAGGCAATTTCAACAAACGGATGTAGTTGGCAATGGTGGTTCTTTTTTTACCCAACCGTTCACTCAACTTTTCCTGTGTTAAGTTGTATATTTCTTGCAATTTTTGAAAAGCAAGTGCAATTTCAATGGCATTTAAATCTTCGCGTTGAATGTTTTCAATCAAAGCCATTTCCATCACCGCATCGTCTTCAGCCGTTTTGATATAAGCCGGAATCCGATCCAGGCCGGCAATCTTGGATGCCCTGAAACGACGTTCACCTGCAATGATCTGGTAGGTGTCGTCGGCCATTTTTCTCAGTGAAATGGGCTGAATGACACCAATGTTTCTGATGGAAGTAGCCAATTCTTGCAGGGCTTCTGCGTCGAATTCCCGTCTTGGCTGATCTGGATTGGCAAAAATCATGGAGAGCTCAACCTCATTGATGGAGGATGACCCTTCTGTTCGGATTTCTTCTGTACTAATCAGTGCATCTAAACCTCTTCCTAAAGCATTTTTCTTTACCACCATGGACTTGTATTCTTTTGTGTGCAACGCCTTACCGATGCACAATATAGCGATTATTTTTTATTCTTATTTAATATTTCTACGGCCAGTTGCATGTAATCCACAGAGCCTTTTGAATCGGCATCATACAACAAAACCGGAATGCCGTAACTGGGTGCTTCACTCAATTTGACATTGCGCTGAATGATGGTTTGAAAAACCAATTTGTCAAAATGTCGTTTCACTTCTTCACTCACTTGTCTGGCCAACCTCAATCTGGCATCGTACATGGTCAGTAAGAAACCCTCAATTTCCAATTTTGGATTGAGCTTGGATTTTATGATCTTGATGGTATTCAGCAATTTACTGATACCTTCAAGGGCAAAATACTCACACTGAACAGGGATGATGACCGAATCGGCAGCCGTCAGGCAATTGACCGTAATCAAGCCCAAGGAAGGTGAGCAGTCAATCAAAATATAATCGTACGCGTCTTTAATGGGTGTCAAAATGTCACTCATGATGCGTTCCCGATTGTCCATATTGATCATTTCCAATTCCGCACCCACCAAATCAATGTGCGAAGGAATGATGTCCAAACCTTCAAGATCCGACTTTTTAATGGCGGTTTTTGGGTCGATTTTGTTGATCAGACATTCATAGATGGTTGCCTCCAACGATTTGATGTCAATTCCAAAGCCGGATGAAGCATTTGCTTGCGGATCGGCATCCACAACCAGCACTTTTTTCTCTTGTGCAGCCAGCGATGCGGCCAGGTTGATGGTGGTGGTGGTTTTCCCGACGCCTCCCTTTTGATTGGCTAAAGCGATGATTTTTCCCATTCTTTATCTTAGTATTCTGAAAGTCAGTTGAAACGAATATCTTTAAATCCTTGTTTCGGACAAAACCGATGCGCAAAGATAGAGAAAAAAACCAATCTTTGACAGAAGGTTGTCAACAGGGAGTCTTATAGATTGTTAACAAAACAGGACTGTATGTGGGCTGTCCGTTTTTTTATACCTTTGTAAGTACTTCAAAATTTCATCTTATTTTATGAAAAATAAACCCTTGATACTGATTTCCAACGACGATGGTTTTATCGCGCCCGGAATTCGATTTTTAATAGAGGTGTTGAAACCTTTTGCAGAATTGTTGGTGGTTGCCCCGCAATCGGGCCGTTCCGGCATGTCAACCGCCATCACCGTGAAGACCCCACTTGACCTGATTCAGGTTAGTGAAGAACCCGATCTGCGCATTTTTAGAAGCAACGGCACCCCGGTGGATTGCGTCAAGCTGGCTTTGAATATTTTAACCCTCGACAGGCAACCCGACCTGATCGTATCCGGCATCAACCATGGCAGCAATGCTTCGGTGGCCATCCATTATTCAGGGACCATGGGTGCGGTGTTGGAAGGATGCATGAGCGGCATTCCCTCCATCGGTTTTTCACTGGACAATCACATGGCTGAAGCCAATTTTAAACCCTGCCGGCCTTTCATCGAAAGCATTGTCAAGTCGGTGTTGGAACATTCACTGCCAAAAGGCGTTTGTCTGAATGTCAATTTCCCCGATGTGGAAACCATCAAAGGACTGAAAATATGCAGGCAGACCCGTGGCCGTTGGGTGGAAGAATTCGACGTGCGCAAACACCCCAGAGGCGGTGATTATTATTGGTTGATGGGTGCCTTCAGAAATGATGAACCCCAATCGGCTGATACCGATATGTACTGCATGGAGCAGGGATATGCTGCAGTGGTGCCTTCCCAAATTGACATGACTTCGTATGAAATGATCGAAACCATGAAAACCTGGAATTTATGAAGTATTTTTTGGTTGTAGGAGAGGCATCGGGCGATTTGCATGCCTCCAACCTCATGCGGGAAATCCTTCAAAGAGACCCGGAAGCAAGTTTCGCTTTCTTTGGCGGTGATCAGATGGCCTCGGTTGGCGGCAAACCAATCAAACACTACCGCGAAATGGCTTTTATGGGCATCACGGCCGTGTTGATGAATGCAGGAAAAATCCTGGCCAACATGTCCTTGTGCAAAAAAAGCATCCTGGATTGGAAGCCAGATGTGTTGATTCTGGTCGATTATGCCAGTTTTAATTTAAGAATTGCCGCATTTGTTCAAAAGGAGATGCCCGAAGTGTCAGTTCATTTTTACATTTCACCCAAATTGTGGGCATGGAAATCGTATCGAATCAAAAGTTTCAGGGCGTACATCAAGCATCTATATGTCATTCTGCCTTTTGAAAAAACCTATTTTGACAAGCTGAACTATCCTGTGGAATACGTGGGGAATCCAAGTGTTGACAGTATGAAAGCTTATTTCGAACGCCCTTTTGATGAAGTTGCCTTCAAACACAAACATGGTTTGGATGAGCGTCCCATCATCGCCCTATTGCCGGGAAGCAGAACGGGTGAAATCAAACGCAATCTGCCCATTATGCGGGAAGCTGTGGCCCGTTTTTCGGGTTTTCAAGTGCTGGTGGCTGGTGCTCCTGGTCAGGATCAATCGATTTACAATCAGATACTTGATAAATCGGATCATGTGGTTTTTGGTGAAACCTACTCCCTGCTGCGTATGTCAATTGCAGCCATGGTAACCTCAGGTACGGCGACGCTGGAAACGGCTTTGATCGGTATTCCGCAAGTGGTATGTTTTGCCGTGGATGGCGGCAGCATCCCCAATTGGATTTTCAAAACCTTCATGCATGTGCCTTATTTTTCATTGGTGAACCTGATTGTGAACAAGCCTTTGGTGAAGGAATTGCTTGGGAATCAATGCACAGTCGAAAACTTGTGTGCAGCTTTTGAACCTTTGTTGACCGATTCGGATCAGCGGAAAGCCATTTTGGAAGGTTATGCCTTGATGAAACGCGAACTGGGACCTTCCGGTGCTTCCCAAAGGGCTGCAGAGGCCATTTTGAGCAATGTGAAACGCTGATGCCCATTCACCCGAAATACCTGCTTTGGGTCGTTGTCCTATTGGCTGCAGCAACGACATTGCCCTGGTTGGGTTTGTCCGACTTTTACACCAAAGGAGAACCGCGTGAAGCCTGTGCTGCCTTGTCGGTGTTGACAGAAAACAGGTGGATCCTGCCCCATAGCTATGTGGATGAATTCGGGTTTAAGCCCCCCATGATGCATTGGCTGATTGCCTGTTTTTCCTTGCTGTTTGGAGGCATTTCAGAAGCCATTTGCCGATTGCCTTCCGCTTTGTCCATGATTGGGGTGGCCGTGATGATGTTTCTTTTTTTTCAAAAAAAAGTTCCTTCCCAACGGGCTTTTTTGGCCACCTTGTTGTTTGTCTCCTCCTTCGAAGTGCACCGATATGCCCTGGAATGTAGGGTGGACATGACCCTGGCTTTTTTCATGGTGATGTCCCTGTTTTTGATGTATCGTTGGTGGGAAAAAGGGCAGGTGGGGTATCCGTTTTGGGTGGCGTTGATGCTCACTTTTGCGGCTTTGGTCAAAGGCCCTGTCGGTATTTTTCTACCGATAGCCTGCTGGCTGGTTTTTGCCTGGCTGAAGAAAGAAATTTTTTGGATACAGTTTAAAAACACGCTGTTTTGGAGTTTGCCTGCTTTGCTGGTGCTTGGTGCATGGTATTTTCTGGCCTGGAAAGAAAGTGGCGATGCTTTCATTCAGGTCGTTTTTGCCGAAAACATTGGACGTTTGTTCGGCATGGACCGCGATGCTCTTGGCATTCGTTATCATTTGGGACATCAGGCGCCCTTTTGGTTTTATCTGCCTGCTTTTTTCATCGGACTGTTGCCTTGGAGTCTGGTTTTGTTACTTGCTTCTTTGAAGTGGGCATTGGCAACAAAAATGGTCGTCATCAGGTCTTTTTTTAGCAGAATCAAGCTGTCCGGAATGCCTTCGTTGACGCTTTTTTCCATGGTGATTTGTGTGGTCATTATGTTGTTTTATACCTTGTCTGCTTCTAAAAGATCGGTGTATATTTTGCCTGTCTATCCCTTTGCCGCTTATTTGATGTCCGTCTTTTTTGAAAAAGCAGAACAGAAATTTCCAACATTTGTGAGAAAAACCGTTCTGGCGTTCCTGATGCTGGCTTCTGTTTTGTGGTTGGCCTTGACTATCATGCATTTTATTCCGGTTTCAACCTGGTTTCAGGCGGTGCCATTGTCAGATAAAGCACTTTATGACCTATCTTTGTTGGATGTGGGGTGTGCGAACCCCACTTTGACCATGATCATAGGTTGGGTCGTCTTGTTTGTTGCGCTCTGTTGGTTGCTTGCGAAAAAAACGATGCATCATCGAATGATATGCAGTGTTTTGGTACTCATTTCGGTGCAGGTGTTTTTGGAGTCGGCTGTGTATCCGATGTATAAAAACGGTTATTCTGTTCAATCGGTGGTCACTTCCTTGCAATCGGAATTTGGCACGGACGAGCCCCTGTATGCGATGAACGATTTGAAAACCTATCGACATATGTACGGGATCAATTATTATGTATCCCACAAACTTGAAAACTTTGAACGTTCTAAACCTAAGATCGGACTGTTGTTGGTCGCAGCTTCCGATCTTCCCAAGATTCAACAAAAATACGCAACAACGTATCGGTTTGAGGTCTTGAGAACATACAAACCTTATAACGAATTGAATGATGAAATCCTTGCTTGTCAAATTGTTGCGCTCTAGTTTTATCAAATATGCCATTGTCGGCTGCCTGGGTTTGGTGGTCGATTTGGGCCTGTTTTATTTGCTTCACGAAGTGCTGGATGTCAATTACCTGATATCCAATATTGTCAGTTCTTCGTTGGCCGTACTACATAACTTTATTCTGAATTCCTTCATTACCTTCAAAGTGCGTGATAAATTGGTTCAGCGTTTTGTGTCTTTTTATCTGGTCGCTCTGATTGGAATGGGGGTGAGCTCTGGCATTCTGGCCCTGATGATTGATGTGCTGATGCTTCACAGTATGTTTTCCAAAGCGGTCTCCGTTTTCATTGTTGCGATCCTACAGTATTTTATCAACAAGAAATGGACGTTTGGTGAAAAGAAAGTGTTTACTTTGATTCAACGTAGTTCAAACAAAGATTGAAAATGCAAACATTGTGTGTTGTGATTCCTTGTTACAATGAAGAAGAGGTGCTTCCTGCATTGTATGACGAATTGAAATCCGTACTGAATGGTTTGGATGAAGTGGAGCCCACCATCCTTTTTGTGAACGATGGCAGTACCGATGCGACAGGACAAATGTTGACCCGTTTGTCCATGCAGGACCCTTCGGTGACCATTTTGCATTTGTCGAAAAATTTCGGACATCAGGCTGCTGTTTCAGCGGGTTTGCATCATGCCGATCACGATTTTGTGGTCATCATGGATGCCGATTTACAGGATCCGCCTGCATTGATTCCTCAAATGTTGGATCAGATGGAGCGGGAGTCGGCCAATGTGGTGTATTGTGTTCGTTCAGACCGGGCGGGAGAAACCTATTCCAAAAAATCTACAGCCAAGCTGTTTTACCGCTTTTTCAACCGCTTGTCAGACCAACCTTTTCCCCTTGATGCAGGTGATTTCCGCTTGATTGACCGACGCATTTGTCAGGAATTTAAAAAATTCAGGGAAAAAGGAAAATACATCAGGGGTATCGTGAGCTGGGTCGGATTCAAACAGGTTCCCTTTTATTACAAACGCCAGGCCCGCTATGCCGGAACCACCAAATATCCCTTCAATAAAGCCCTGAAATTTGCAGGTACAGCCATGTTCTATTTTTCCAAGAAGCCTTTGAAGCTAGCAACTGGTTTGGGCTTTACGGCTGTTGTCATCGGGTTGCTTTTTGCCGTCTGGACCTTGTTGGGTAAAATATTCGGATTCACCAATGCAGGCATCGGATGGAGCTCAATCATCCTGTTGGTCATCTTTTTTGGAGGGGTTCAACTTCTTACCGTTGGTGTGCTCGGTCAGTACATTGGCATCATCTTCGATGAAGTCAAGGACCGTCCTGAATACATCATCGAAAAGGTGGACAAGCAAGAGCATCTCATCGTCTAAAGTCTACGAATCCAGTCTTTCTATATCGCCAATGTGTCTGATCACTCTTTGCGGGAAAGGAATTTCAATGCCTTCACGTTCAAATGTTTCTTTGATGCGTTTCAACAATTCACCGGTAACGTCCCATTGACGAAGCGGCTTGGTTTCACCCGATATTTTAATTCCGATGGAGCTATCTTCTAATGAGTCCACCCTTAGAAAAAAAGGTGCAACGTTGATATCAGTTTTCCACTTGGGATCATTGGCTAGGTTTTCTCCAATCTGATTGATGATCTTTTTTGCAAATTCGATGTCTGTACTATAGGAAACACCTACTTTGACGTTGATTCTGGCAAATTGTTTTGCACTGTTGGATACTTTTTTGATTTCACCATGCGGGATGTAATGTACAGTGCCATTCATGTCTCTCAATGTGGTCACTCTTAGGCTTATATCTTCTACAGTGCCACTTAATCCTTCGATGTTGACAACGTCCCCTATGCGGTATTGGTTTTCCAGAATGATGAAAAATCCGGTGATGACGTCTTTGACCAGATATTGACCGCCAAAACCGATGGCCACACCCACGATACCGGCACTGGCCAGAATGGGCGCGATGTTGACGCGGACCGATTGCAAAATCATCATAAATGCGATGATCATGATGATGGTGTTGATGCTCCAGCTGAATATGCGCACCAGGGTGTTCATGCGCTTGATTTCGGCATCATCCATTTGCAATTTATCCGAATGAACCGCTGTTTTTAGAATTCTTTCAATGAAACGTTTGGCAATGATTTTCAACAACCATGCTGCGCCGGCTATGGCAATCACTTTCAAACCAACAAACAGGGATTTGTTCACCCAATTGATGAGTTGTTCGTGAAAATTCGGATCGGAATAGAAATCAAAGATATTTGCTACCATAATTGAATGAAAAAACCGGCTTCAAAGCGGATGAAGCCGGTCACAAAATTACAAAAAATTTATTTGAGCAATTCAACAACAGGTGCATATTCCGGTTCCTGGGTGATTTCCGGTACTTGCTCTGTGTAAATGACTTGCCCGTTTTCGTCCAAAACCACCACACACCTTGACAAAATGCCGGCCAAAGGCCCGTCAATGATGCGCAGACCGTAGTCCTGTCCAAAGTCTCTGTTTCTCATTTCGCTCAGGGTGATGACATTGTTTAAGCCTTCAGCACCACAAAAACGACTCAATGCAAAAGGTAGGTCGTTCGAAATGCATAGGACAACGGTATTGTTCATTTTCTCGATTTCGGCGTTGAATCGACGAACCGATGCTGCGCAAACGCCCGTGTCCACACTTGGGAAAATATTCAGGACAACTCTTTTGCCTTTGAACTGATTTAAACTGGCATCCGACAAATCGGCTGCGGTCAATAAAAAATCCGGAGCTTTCGAACCAACTTTTGGTAAATTTCCAACGGTGTTAATGGGATTCCCTTTCAATGTAATGGTTGCCATGTGTTTAAATTTTTAATGTAGTTTTTCAATCCTCTTGACTGCAAATATAATTCAAATCTTCATTGAGCGTATTGATCTTTACATAAATCAAATTGATGCTGGTTTTTATTCGAATTTCAGCCGGCTTATTCATTGAAAAATGCGGCTTGGTTTTGTATCTTTGGGGTTTAAAATTATCATTATGATCAAACACATCGTATTCTGGAAACTGAAAGAAGATGCTTTCGGCAATGACAAACAAACCAATGCGCTCCAAATCAAAGAAAAGCTGGAGGCCCTAAGAGGTGAAATCGAAGGCTTGCTTCACATAGAAGTGGGCATTGATTTTTCAAACTCGGCCATGAGTCATGATGTGGCTTTATACACGGAATTTGCCACCAAAGAAGCGTTGAACTTCTATCAGGAACATCCCAAACACAAAGCCCTGCTTGGATTCATTACGGAATGCAGAACCGAACGTGTTGTGGTTGATTACGAAATCTAACCTTTAAGGTTTTTATTTGAAAACAAACGGTTTTCCGCTTTTTGTGATGCCTTCTGCGCTGATATCCAATTGCTTGCAAGTGGAGTTGTTGTAGAATCGGATGGTTGCATTCCCTGTGCTGTCTGTTGTGACATCCGGATTCCAATACAGGGTGCGCCGCACATCGTCGATGGTTGGCAGTATTTCAAACATGTTTACAAACAAAAAAGGTGCTTCAAAATGAAACACCTTCTGTTTGGAAAAATTGTATTTAAAGAATACTTAATACGCCTGCTCGTGCACGGTTTTGACAGCTCTGCCCGAAGGGTCGTTCATTTTCTTGAAGGCTTCATCCCATTCCAGTGCGATGGGGGTGGAGCACGCTACGGATGGTACGGAAGGTACACACATGGCAGCAGAAGATGATGGAAAATGTTCGGCAAAAATGCTCCGGTACAAGAATTCTTCTTTGTTTAAGGGGGGATTGATGGGGAAGTAGCTGGCTGCTTCCTCCATTTGTGTGTCCGTTACTTTTTCTTGAGCAACCGCTTTTAAACTGTCAATCCAACTGTAGCCGACACCATCTGAAAATTGTTCCTTTTGTCGCCAGGCAACCTCTTTGGGTAGGTAATCTTCAAAAGCTTTTCTGAGAATCCACTTTTCCATACGGCCATCTTTACACATTTTGTCCGCAGGATTGAGTCGCATGGCCACATCCATAAATTCCTTGTCTAAAAATGGAACGCGGCCTTCTACCCCCCAAGCTGCCAAAGATTTGTTGGCACGAAGACAATCATACAGGTGTAGCTTATCCAGCTTTCTAACGGTTTCTTCGTGCAAGTCTTTTGCAGAGGGTGCTTTGTGGAAATAAAGGTATCCACCAAAAATTTCGTCGGCACCTTCGCCGGACAGCACCATTTTTACCCCCATGGCTTTGATGGCTCTAGCCAGCAGATACATGGGTGTGGAGGCTCTTACTGTTGTAACATCGTATGTTTCAAGGTGGTATATTACATCGCTGATGGCATCCATTCCCTGTTCAACCGTAAAATTGATTTCGTGGTGCACTGTTCCAATGTGTTCAGCGACTTTTTTGGCAGCAGTCAAATCGGGTGAACCAATCAGCCCTACTGCAAAGGAGTGCAGTTGTGGCCACCATGCTTTTTCTGTATCACCAGATTCCACCCGCATGGCTGCATATTTCTTGGCTACGGCCGATATGATGGAAGAATCCAAACCGCCTGAAAGCAGGACGCCATAAGGGACATCGGACATCAATTGTCTTTTCACGGCGCTTTCGAGCGCTTCTTTTAGTTCTTCAATAGAACTGCTGTTTTCTTGAACATTTTCAAACGACATCCAGTCGCGTTGATACCAACGTTCCGGTGCTCCGTGTTTGCTGTACAGAAAATGTCCGGGTAAGAACACTTCCACTTTGCTGCAAAAAGATTCCAATGCTTTCAGCTCTGATGCAACAAAAAATTGGTTGTGTCTGTCCCAACCCATATATAAGGGTATAATCCCAATATGGTCGCGGGCGATTAAATACACATCGTTTTTGATGTCATACAAAGCGAAGGCGAAAATGCCATTCAGCTCTTCCAAAAAATCGATGCCTTTTTCCTGATACAGGGCCAAAATGACTTCGCAATCAGATTGTGTCTGAAATTCATATTTACCTGCATATCTTTCCCGAATTTCTTCGTGGTTGTAGATTTCTCCGTTTACAGCCAGAACGCAGGTTCCATCCGGCGAAAATAAGGGCTGGCTGCCGGATGTGGGATCAACAATGGAGAGGCGTTCATGCGCAAGAATCGCTTTTTCTCCGCAGTAGATGCCAGACCAGTCAGGGCCTCTGTGACGAAGTTTTTTAGCCATTTTCAGAACTTGAGGCCTAAGTTCCTGGGCGCTTTGCTTGAGCTCAAATGCTCCTGTAAATCCACACATAATGTCAAATTATAATCCTTTAATAATGGCAAATGTATAGAAAAAAATCCATATAACTATTAAAAAGACATCAAAAATGCCATATTGAGGATAAAAATGTCCTTTTTGAGGGCTATTTTTGATTTTTTTCACAAATGGAGATCATAAATTTTTGAAAAACAGCTGGTGCAATGTACCAATAGTCCAGCTGAAAAATTGTATATTTGCATCACTACAGAAAAAATTAAACCTGACATTCAGGGTTATAAGACTTATTGATTATGAACACGATTGATTGGTCCGAACTATCGTTCGGTTATGTACCTACGGACTTTAATGTTCGTTGTTATTACAGAAACGGGTCTTGGGGGGAATTGGAAGTTTCTACCTCAGAAAACATTACCATGCACATGGCTGCAACTTGTCTTCATTATGGCCAGGAGGCTTTTGAAGGTTTGAAGGCATTCAGAGGTACAGATGGTAAAATTCGCATATTTCGAGTGGAAGAAAATGCCAAACGCATGCAACAATCGGCACGCGGTATTTTGATGCAACCGGTTCCCGAAGAAATTTTCAAGGAAGCTGTTGTCAAAGCTGTGAAACTGAATGAACGTTTTGTCCCACCTTTCGAATCGGGTGCTTCTTTGTACATTCGTCCCTTGTTGATCGGAACTGGCCCCAAGGTTGGCGTATCACCTGCCGATGAGTATTTATTTATGGTCTTCGTTACCCCTGTTGGCCCCTACTTTAAAGGCGGTTTTAAGCCAAACAATATGGTGATTATGAGAGAGTTTGACCGAGCTGCTCCACAAGGAACCGGCAACATCAAAGTGGGTGGTAATTATGCTGCCAGTTTGGTTTCCGGACAAATCGCGCATGATAAAGGGTATGCTTCTGTCTTGTATTTGGATTCAAAAGAAAAGAAATACATCGATGAATGCGGTGCGGCCAATTTCTTTATGATCAAAGGCAATTCCTATATTACACCAGCTTCACATTCTGTGCTGCCTTCCATTACCAACAAAAGTTTGATGCAACTGGCTACAGATATGGGTATGGTTGTAGAAAAACGTCCGGTATTGTTGGAAGAACTGTCTGAATTTGAGGAGGTTGGAGCTTGTGGTACTGCTGCTGTCATCACGCCTATTGGACGCATTGATGACGCCGATACCGGAAAATCCTATGTGTTTTCAAAAGATGGTGAACCGGGACCGGTTTGTTTGAAGCTGTATCAGACTTTGCGTGCCATCCAGTATGGAGATGCCAAAGATCCTTACGGCTGGATTACAGAAGTCTAAAATGTTTCAATGATGGCATTTGGCATGAAAAAGCTTTTCACCGGCGTTTTGTTTTTGCTTATATCGGTATCTTCCTTTGGGCAAACGCCGGAATGGAAAGTGGGCATGTTTCATTTCTTTGACAACACCGAGTTTCTATACAGCAACTATACCAGCGACCAAACGATGGCGGGTATGCGGCTTCAACCTGAGGTTGGGTTCCATTTCGCAAACAACCATCAGATTTGGGTTGGATTGGATGCTTTGAAAACCTATGGTGATAAAAAGTTCATTGATGAAGTATCGTCAACGGCGAGCTACCAATTCAAAGACAAACATACGTCTTTTCAAATGGGTCGTTTTGCCAAAGGCCATCTGCTTGACGATTATTCCAGGGCATTCTTTCAAGATTCATTTATGTATTACAGACCCAATATTACCGGATTCCATATCCAATGGAAAGGATCCGGTTGTTCTGTTTCTACCTTTTTGGATTGGACTGGAAAGATCGATTCAACCGCTCATGAAGCCTTTCTGATTGGTGTATCTGCCAAGTACAAAAAAAACTGGTTTGTATCGGAAGTTCAAGCCACCATGTTTCATTATGCAGGTTCTTTGTCGCAACCCGGTGTCCGTGAAAATGCATTGTTGCATCCTTCTGTTGGAATTGAAACCGGTAAAATCGGGTTTATTGATGCGCTGGATTGTCGCGCAGGTTTGTTGTTGGGCATGGAACGCAACCGATTACAGTCAATGGACATGTTTTACAGAAGCGGACTTTTGTTCGAGCTCGATGCTGTCTGGAATCGATTAAATCTGAAAACATCCTCGTATTTTGGTGAAGGCATCATGAAAGACTATGCCACCATGGGCAGCCGTTTGTATTGGGGCGATCCTTTTTATCAAGGAGAAAGCTACCACCGTTTGGATCTGAATTATTCGTTTTTAAAATCAAAATTTGTACAAGCGCATGCCGGTTTTTCGACGCATTTTTCAGAAAATCGTGTATATGCGGAGCAAACTCTTCTGGTTCGGGTGAATTTGCAATCTAAGGGATTAAGAAATGGGAAAAAATAAACTGAAGAAGTTTGATGACATGAGCGGTTGGACACACGTGATTCAACAGGCTCAGTTTGAGGCAACAGATCATTCGCTAAAAGGGTGTTGGAATGCCGGTTTCTTCAAGAATGATGCGCCTATCGTGCTCGAATTGGGCTGTGGAAAAGGCGAATATACAGTGGGTTTGGCTAAGCTATACCCCGAAAAAAATTTCATTGGCATTGATATCAAGGGTGCCAGAATGTGGACGGGAGCCAAAGAGGCTTATGATCAGGGTCTTACAAATGTGGCATTCATTCGGACACACATAGAGTTTATCCAGCGTTTTTTTGCTGCTGGTGAAATTGCTGAAATCTGGTTGACTTTTCCCGATCCACAAATGAAAAAGTTGCGGAAAAGATTGACTTCAACCCGTTTTTTGATGGCTTACCATCAGCTCCTGAAGCCCCAGGGGGTGATCCATTTAAAAACCGACAGTTCGTTTATGTTTGAATACACCAAGGCGGTCGTTCATGCCAATGCCCTGCCGGTTGTGTTGCAAACCGACGATCTGTATCACAGTGAAGAGGTCAATCAACTGCCTAAAATTCAGACCTTTTATGAAACCCAATGGCTGTTGAGGGGTTTGTTGATCAAATACATTCAATTCAAACTGACTGAAAATCCAAACTGGACAGAACCGGATGTTGAAATCGAACCGGATCCCTACCGCAGTTTTGGACGTTCGGCCAGAAATTTAAAACTTTAGTCATGGCACTATATCCAAAATTGATATTGGATGCACTTAGTAAAGTGCGTTATCCCGGAAACGGTAAAAATTTGGTCGAATCGGAGATGGTTGAAGACGATCTTCGAATCGATGGGATGCATGTTCAGTTCAGCCTGAAATTTGAAAAACCCAATGACCCCTTCATCAAATCGGTTGTAAAAGCCGCTGAAACGGCCATTCACACCTATGCGGATGCGCAAGCGGTGGTCAATATTCAGGTGAAGTCTGTGCAATTGGCCAGACCTGAACCCGATAAATTGTTGTCCAATGTGAAAAACATCATCGCCATTGCATCCGGAAAGGGTGGGGTAGGGAAGTCCACAGTGACCGCCAATCTGGCTGTAGCTCTTGCCAATCTGGGGTATCGTGTCGGATTGTTGGACGCAGATATTTACGGGCCATCCATGCCAAAAATGTTTGGTGTTGAAGAAGCAAAACCGCTGTTGAACCGCATTGATGGTCGGGATTTGATTGAACCCATTGAACGATTGGGGGTTAAAATGCTTTCCATTGGTTTCTTTGTGAATCCCAATGATGCCGTTGTTTGGAGAGGCAGCATGGCTTCAAATGCCCTGAAACAGTTGATTGCAGATGCCAATTGGGGTGAACTGGATTATTTCCTGATCGATTTACCTCCGGGGACGAGTGACATTCATTTAACCTTGGTTCAAACGCTTTCCATTACGGGTGCAGTGGTTGTCAGTACGCCCCAACAGGTGGCTTTGGCGGATGCTAGAAAGGGTATCAATATGTTTTTGGGTGAAAAAATCAATGTTCCTGTGTTGGGGCTTGTCGAAAACATGGCTTGGTTTACCCCGGCCGAATTGCCTGAAAATAAATACTATCTGTTCGGAAAAGAAGGCTGCGTGCGCTTGGCTGAAGAGCTTGGATTGACTCTGCTCGGACAAATCCCTGTTGTTCAGTCGATTTGTGAGAGCGGAGATGCAGGCAATCCGGTTGCTGTGGATGAAAATAGCATCACCGGTATGGCATTCAGAATGTTGGCTGAAAAAGTGGTTGAACAGACGGTTTACAGAAACGAAAACATGGCTCCAACAAAACGTGTTGTGGTGGAAAAAAAATGACCTAACCTACAACTTCAGCGGAAATGCATCATCGCAATATCAAGCAGTTTTTATGCATCCTTCTGGTTTGGATTCCCACAATTTTGCTGGCAGAGGAAAATCTACCACAATGGTATAAAGAGGTGCATCAGATGGGTCCGGCCGATTCATGGTACAGGCTGCTCACCTATTCGACTTCAGGATTTGGCCCGAATGCCCTACCTGTACCGGAATTGAAAGACGCTCGAGTGCCGGAAAAAAACAACTTTCGTCTGTCCGAAGATGTGTTTTGGGGTTTTGGTGATCAAACTCAAAGTTCCTCCTTTTCAATTACTTATGCATGTGTTCCTGGCCGGGTGGCTTTTTCAGCCTGGGGCGTTTTGATCGAAAACTATCAAACGAGTATACAGGTTAGAGACCAACGTGCTTCTTTAAAAGAAAATGCGAAGGGGCTTTTGCTTGTTGGAGATCTTTATTTTTCCGCTCAATTCAAGTTGCTTGAAGAAATGGGACGACTTCCCGATTTGTCGGTGGAAATGGTGATCAAAACGCCTGCATCCGGTTCGCCTCAAGAAGCGCGTTATATGGATACCCCCGGGTATTGGTTTGATTTAAAAGCTGGGAAAACGCTTTTTTCTTCCCCCCAAACGCATTCAGCATGGCGTTTGAACAGCCATATTGGATTTTTGTGCTATCAAACCAATCTGATCAATCAGAATGATGCCGTTATGTATGGCCTCAAAGTTGGGTATGCGCACAAGAAGTTCGGTTTGGATTTTGGCTTGAATGGTTATAGTGGTTGGATGAATATCGGAGATAAACCACAGGTATTGAGGGGTAAAGTCAATTATGATACTTCGATTGGATCCTTTTTTGCCCAGTACCAATATGCCTTGAGGGATTATCCCTACCATCGATTAGAGAGTGGCTTTTCCATTGATTTTTAGCCTAACATATTTTGACTTTTTTTCACTGAATCAAATGCGTATCTTCGTTTCCGAAATTTAAAACGTGCATTCAAATGATTGAATTGAGTATTTTTTCCGGTATGATTGATTGGTATATGGACAATATGAATTATTGGACCATTGCCATTTTGATGGCGATAGAAAGCACTTTTATTCCATTGCCCAGTGAGTTGGTGCTTCCACCCGCCGCATGGAAAGCTGCTCAGGGTGAATTGAGTTTGTTTTTAATCATTATCTATGCATCCATTGGCTGTGTTTTGGGAGCAACCATCAACTATTTTTTATCAAAAACACTGGGACGTGCGCTGATTTATGGTTTGGTTGACAGTAAAGTTGCAAAAATGTTTTTTCTTAGTAGAGAAAAAATGGAAAAAGCAGAAAATTACTTTTTAGAAAACGGGAACACCTCCACCTTTGTCGGGCGTTTGATTCCCGGTATCCGGCATTTGATTTCTATCCCTGCTGGCTTGGCGCGGATGAACTTTTATAAATTTGTGTTTTACACCTTTACAGGTTCCTTTATTTGGAATGCCATCCTGTCTTTTTTGGGGTATTACTTTGGTAAAAACCAAGATGTCTTAATGCGTTATTTCCATGAATTGCAATGGGTTGCATTGGCTGTCGGAGTGCTCTTTGTCGCTTTTCTGGTGTATAAGAAATTTAAAAAGAAAGCAGGGAAATCGTAATTTCTCTGCTTTGCAATAAAATAAAAAACCGCATTCGTTTGAGTGCGGTTTTTTTCAAGAACTTATTTAATGTAAGTAGGTTCGAATCATTGGGGGGTGTTTTTCATTTAGTTTTTAGGAAGTGCTTCCTTAACTACCATAGGACGACCAGCGTACTCAGAACCGTTCAGTTCAGAAATAGCTTTTTTAGCGCCGTCATCTTCTTGGATTTCACAAAAAGCAAAACCTTTTGAGCGACCAGTTTCCCGATCTTTGATGATTTTAACGGAAACGACGGTACCGTAGTCTTCCATTACTTCTTTAAGGTCACTTTCGCGAACACTGTAGTTCAAGTTTCCAATGTAAATGTTCATAAATAAAAAGATAAAAATAAATAAAATGATGTTTAAGCTCTTCTTTCAAAGAACGCAACAAAGGAAAGTATAAAATTCGATATGTCAAGCATTAAAGTGTTTTTTTTTTGATTTATCACATTTTTTTTACGAATTGCACATGTTGGGGTGTTGAATTTGATGTTTTTGAATGGTTTTAATATGTTTGTAGTAAAATTAAGGGTGTTATGATACAAAATGAAAAGGTGTTTAATCGGGATCAAGTGATCGATATTGCAAAAAAAATGATGATTGCTGCCAGAACGGCTCCCAAAGGGCGCGGTTTGGACCATCTGGAAATGATGCTTATTACCGGGTCTGATATTCAGGCTTTGGCCGATGCCATGGAACAAGGGGTGCAAAGACACAAACGCTTGTTTTTTGTCCGGGATGCGGCCAACATTCGAGTGTGTGATGCGGTGATTGTGTTCGGATCGACCATGTCCACTTTGAATTTGAATTGCGGTTACTGTGGATACGCCACTTGTGAAGAAAAAAATAAAGCAGGGGCGCAGTATCCATGTGTTTTCCCCATCACAGATTTGGGCATTGCAATGGGTTCTGCATGTTCCATTGCTGCAGATAACAGGGTGGATACCAGGGTGATGTTTTCTGCCGGCGTTGCTGCTTTGGAGTTGGGTTGGCTGAGTGAACAAGTCACTGCTGCATTTGCGCTGCCCATCAGTGCGACTTCAAAAAGTCCCTTTTTTGACCGAACAACACCGCCTCCGGTTCACGCTTAAAAACTTTGCATTTCGTACAACCGTTTGAAATACCCGTTTTTATCGAGTAATTCCTCGTGCGTGCCACGCTCAACGATTTTGCCTTCGTGCATGACACAGATCATATCGGCATTTCTTATTGTGGAAAGCCGATGCGCAATGACGATGGTCGTTCTGTTCATCATCAGATTTTCCAGGGCTTCCTGAACCAGTTTTTCGGATTCTGTGTCCAAAGCGGAGGTGGCTTCATCCAGGATTAAAATAGGTGGATTTTTCAAAATGGCCCTAGCTATGCTGATGCGTTGACGTTGGCCTCCGGATAATTTACCGCCTCGGTCGCCGATGTTGGTTTCGTATCCGTTTTCGGAGGCGGAGATGAAGTCGTGGGCATTGGCTATTTTTGCCGCTTGAACCACATCTTCATAGGTCGCCTTTTCTACACCAAAAGCAATGTTGTTATAAAAGGTGTCGTTGAATAAAATGGCCTCCTGGTTGACATTGCCCATCAAATGTCTCAGGTCGTGGATGGCCAATTGACGAATGTCATTTCCATCGATTAGAATTTCACCTTCCTGAATGTCGTAGTATCGGGGTAACAAATCGACCAGTGTTGACTTCCCCGAACCCGATTGTCCAACCAATGCGATGGTTTTTCCTCTGGGTATGGTTAAATGGATCGATTGCAATACCGGTTCCGATTGGTATTTAAAGGATACATTCTTATATTCGATGCAATCGTTAAATGCTTGAATCTTCACCGGGTTTTCTGGTTCAACAATGGTGTTTTCTGCTTGTAGAATTTTGTCGATGCGTTCCATCGATGCCATTCCCCTTTGAATGGTGTACCAGGCTTGTGAAAAGGCTTTGGCGGGATTGATGATGCTATAAAATACCGCCAGATAGAAGATGAATTTTTCACCCGTGATGCTTGTTTCATTCTTTAGAATGAGGCTTCCTCCAAACCAAACCACCAGGGCAATGATGGAGGTGCCCAAAAATTCACTTACAGGGTGTGCCAATTGTTGTCTTCTGGCCAGTTTTCGCATGGTTTTGCGCAGTTTTTCATTGTGCGCGTTAAAACGACCATTGATTTTTCCTTCAGCATTGAAGGCCTTGATGATACGCAACCCCGAAAGAGTTTCTTCCACCTGTGAAAGCAATTCGCCGAGTTGGGATTGCCCTTCTCTGGACGGTTTTTTGAGTTTTTTGCTGATGTTGCCCATGACGTACAGTGCAACCGGAAGCAACAAGATGACAAAAGCCGTCAGTTCCCAACTCAAGACGCAGAGGGTCGAGAAATAGACCACAATCATGATGAAATTCTGAAACACCATATTCAGGGAACTCATCACTGAACTTTCTACTTCATTGACATCGCCCGACATGCGGGACAGGATATCGCCTTTTTTTTCTTCAGAAAAAAAACCGATGGGCAAGGCCGTTATTTTTTCAAAAATGGCATTTCTTAAATCTCTCAAAACTCCGGTTCGGATGGTGACCATGTTTCTGGAGGCCATGTACATAAATACACATTTGAGTGCTGTCATCACAACCAGAAAGGAACCGAGAACCAACAGGGTTGTGCTTCCACCATATGCGTCAATGACATGATTGATGAACCAGTAAAAATTGTCTTTCAGAGCATTGCCCCATTCACTGACTGGTGTTTCTGCCAATGAGCGCCATTCAACCTGCATTTTAGGTTCTATCTTGAACAACATTTGCATGATGGGTACAATCATGGCAAAAGAAAACAAGCTGAAGAAAGTTTGTAAAAGGTTGTTTATGACATTGAAGAAAACATTTTTCTTATAAGGTGGGATGAGTCGGAACAAGAGTCTGATAAAATCTTTCATAGGGCTTTCGATGGAAATTCAATGGGCAAATGTAAGAAAAACCATTGGATCAGACCGCTGGAAATTTGACCTCATGATTTTTTTATATCTTTGCGAATCAAATTCGAAAAATATCATGATAAACGGACGTAAAATCGTAGTGGTAATGCCGGCTTACAATGCGGAATTAACACTTCGCCAAACCTACAACGAAATCCCTTTTGATATCGTAGATGAAGTGATTGTCACCGATGACTTTAGTACAGACAGAACCATAGAAGTTGCTAAAGAGATTGGCGTGAATCATATTATGAGTCACGATCGCAATAAGGGTTACGGTGGAAACCAAAAAACCTGCTACAACAAAGCTTTGGAGTTGGGTGCCGACATTGTTGTGATGCTTCATCCGGATTATCAATATACGCCGAAACTCATTCATTCGATGTGTTTTCTGATTGCCAACGATGTGTATCCGGTGGTGCTGGGTTCCCGCATCCTGGGAACCGGCGCGCTGAAAGGTGGCATGCCGATGGTGAAATATATTTCCAATAGAGGATTGACGCTGATTCAGAATATTCTTTGCAGTCAGAAACTATCTGAATACCATACTGGTTACCGTGCTTTTTCTGCAGAAGTGCTTCGCAGCATCGATTACAATGCCGATTCAGATGATTTTGTTTTTGACAACGAAATGTTGGCTCAAATCATGTATGAAGGGTTTGAAATTGCAGAAATCACCTGCCCGACCAAATATTTTGATGAGGCTTCGTCCATTAATTTAAGAAGGAGCGCCATCTATGGACTCGGTGTTCTGCGGGTTTCACTCCTCTATCGTTTGAACCGTTGGGGTATCCTCAAATCCAGGATTTTTAAGAAAGTTTCTTGATTCTGAACGCATTCTAAATGTTTGAATATCATGAAAGGCAATCCTTCCAATCACAAAGCAAAAGCAGCTCCTCAGAAAATCGCTACAAGTAAACCTGCATCCCTTGCCAGCTCAACATACATTCCAAAAGATTGGAGGTATTTGTTTTTTTTGTCGTTGGTGTTTTTGTTTTCATTTAGCTATATTTTTGATGTCAAACTCGATTTGAACGGTGATAATTTTGGTTATTTAAATTATGCCAAAGCCATTGCTGATGGAAAGGGTTATGTTTCACCCTATTCTTCGAATTTTCCTCCAACCAATTGGTTCCCGCCGGGCTACTCCGCTTTGTTGGCAAGTTTGATGTTGGTTTTTGGAGAAAAAATTGTCTTGTTTAAGGTCGTCAACGGTTTGATGTATTTTGGAGCCATGTTGTTGCTTTTTGACTTTGGCAAACGCCTGACCAACAACAAACCACTTGCTTTTACCATCGTTACATTGTTGTTTCTGAATAGTGGTTTGATGCGGTATGCAACCATTTTGATGTCTGAAATTCCATACTTGTTTTTCAGCGTGTTGGCTTTCTACATGTTGATCACGATGGAAAAGAAACCCAACTTTTTGAAAAACAGCCGATTTTGGTGGTTGGTGCTTGCTTCGGCAGCTGCATTCTATTTTAGAAGTGTGGGTTTGGCACTTGTTGCAGCGGTCGCTTGTTACTTTTTGTTTGAAAAACGCTGGAAAGAAGCTGCTGTTTATGTTTCAGGTTTTGTATTGTTGTATTTGCCCTGGGCCATCCGTGATCACGTGCATGGTTTGAAGGGAAGGTATTTGGATACCATGACTGTAGCCAACGCCTGGAGGCCAGAGGAAGGGAAGATAGACTCGATCTCGGGTTTTTTGGATAAAATGCAATTGAATTTTTTCGATACCGTCATCAAGGGCTTCTCCGAGGTTACTTTTCCTTTTATTCAAATAGAGGAAAAAGCTCCCGGTACGATGTGGGTGATCGGCTTGCTTGTTTTGGCATTCGTATTTTATGGTGTCTGGAAGACGGGAAAATATAAAATCTTGTTTGGGACCTATATTTTAGCCAATATCGGTGTCTTTTTGCTTTGGCACAGCGGTAATGGTTCGCGCTATGTCTGGCCTTTGTCTCCTTTCATCACGTTTTGTTTTTATCTGGGTGTGTTTCAATTGTTGGTTTTGTTGCTGGGTAAACTCAAAGTGCCCATCAAAAATGGCGTTGGATATGCATTTTTACTGGTGGCCTTTATGTTGTTCCCAAAAATGCAGGAGTTGAATGCAATGGCCAAAGCAGATTACTGGCCTGCTTACAAGAATTATTTTGAAATGGCCAAAGCGGTCAAAAAATATGGGCAGCCGACCAATATGGTTTGTTGCAGAAAAGCGGAGATGTTCCATTATTTCTCTGGGACTTATGTGACCATGTATGAATTTAGTCTGGATGACAAACAAGTGATACAGAAAATGTTGGACAACAAAGTGGATTACGTCATTTTGGAACAACTGGGATATTCATCGACGGCCAGGTATCTGTATCCGGCCATCATGAAGCATCAGGATATGTTCAAAGTGGTGATGCAATTGCCCAATCCCGATACATACTTGTTGTATTTTGACAAAGCTGCTGCATCGTCGTTTTTGGCGCTGCCGGCCAAATAAGCCTTTTTTATGATGGAGCCTTGGATGCTTGTTTTGGGAATGGCAGCCGGCGTTTTGTCCGGACTGTTTGGCATCGGTGGCGGTATTGTGATGGTTCCCAGCCTGGTGGTTTTTTTTGGAATGGACATGCTCGATGCCAATGCCACTTCTTTGGCAGCCATGTTGCTTCCCGTTGGCATTTTGGGGGTCGTAGCCTATTATAAAGCTGGTTTGTTAAACATCGTAGACTCGATGTGGATTGCTTTGGGACTCTTTCTGGGCTCTTTTGTCGGTGGAGAAATCGCTGTCAATATTGGTGCGGGTGTATTGAGCCATTTGTATGTCTTGATTCTGCTGTATGTCGCCTTCAACTATTTGGATTTGTTTGCCATTTTCCGCAAAAAAAAACCGGATGTGCCTTTGGCTGAAATGGTTCAAACGAAACGCCCCATCTGGTCGTTTGTAGTCTTGGGCATCGCAGCCGGAATTTTTGCAGGTCTGTTTGGAAAAGGTGGTGGCATTGTCCTGGTTCCTTTGTTGGTGGGCCTTTTCCATTATGAACCCAAGGCTGCTGCGGCCACTTCTCTTGCTGCATTGCAGTTGCCAGTGGGTTTGCCAAGTGTGCTGATTTATGCCCATGACGGGCATTTAAACCTCCTTCATGCCTCCTTTATTGCAACCGGTATTGTTATCGGGGCTTTGGTCGGTTCAAAAATTGGCGTTCATTTGCCTGCTGTCTATTTCAGAAAAGCATTTGCTGTTTTTCTATTGGTTGTAGCTGGCTATATGTTCGCGCAGCATGTATAATCAGATTTTTAAAGATGCATAGCATGAAGCCTATCCTGATCACATTGATGGTTTGTTTGTTTGGAGGATTGAATGCCTTCGGACAAGTTGATACCAGTCGGAATGACGGGTATTTGAGCGTGATCAGCTATGATGACGGCTTTGTGGCAGCAGGAACAGGTGGACGTGTGGATTGGTTTTCGACCGATGGGGTTTTTATTCAAAACAAACAGATTCCCAACCTGGATATTCATGACCTGCTTTTCCTGAATGGAACGCTGTATGTTGCCGGAAATCAGGGTGCTTTGTTTTATTCAAACGATGGCCGTTTTTTTAAAAAAATTGACACCAAACTTACTTCTACCATTCATGCCCTGATTGAATTTCAGGGCCAAATCATTGCCGGAACCAATCAAGGGCTGATTCTGGTCGGTGATGAACACCAGGAATTCAGTCCTGTGCAATTACCTTTGTTGGGCAATGTGGTGGCGCTTTCAGCAAACAAAACCTGGTGCTATGGCGTGACCGACCAGGGAGAAATTTTTCACAGCAAAGATGGCAAGGATTGGAAAGTCCTGAATTTCAACCGGGAATATCATGGTTATTACCAGCCTTGCCAATTCAACGGCGTTTTGGTAACAGACAACAGCATTGCCGTGATTGGAAAGCATGAAGACAACACACCGGCTTTGTTTTTCTCGTCCGAAGGCAATGTCTGGACGGAAAGAATGCTTACTTATGTCAACGATAACGGGCAATCGGTTTTGTTGAAAGAGCTGCCCCGTGATATCTTATATGATGCGAATCTGGGTGAATTTCTGTTGGGCTGTTCCGGAGGTAAACTCATGGTCATTCCTTCCTGCTCGCATTGCAATAAATTGTACGATGTTTCGCTTGAAAACATTCATTCCATTGCCAGAAATGCCCGCCTTCTGGTCCTTGTTGGTAGCCGTTTTTTCATGGAAAAGAATCCGTATTTTTTCTGACGAAGTTTGGCTTTGGTGAAAACAATAAAGGTCTGTTAATCTTTTGACTAACAGACCATTTTTTTTGGTTGGCATCGTGTGGTTTTTGACCATTTTGCCGTTTGGTGGGCGTTGACGGATTCGAACCGCCGACCCTCTGCTTGTAAGGCAGATGCT
>CAYYJF010000020.1:0-1395 GCA_964472175.1 uncultured Bacteroidales bacterium
TTTTCTGTTGAAACCCATGCAAACAACCTTAACGCCGATTCAAACCTCGTTGAAACCGATTCAGTCCACTGCGGAGATTTCCCAAGCTGCACCGGTTCAACAAACCAAGTCAACACCACTACCGGTCGAAACCAAAAATACCCTCACTGCATTTTTTCAGCAATTTTCAATAAGCGAGTGGCTACTCATGGTGTATCTGTTGGTTTCTGGTTTGCTGTTTTTAAATCTATTGGTTCAATATATAAAAATCAATCGGCTCAAAAGAACAGGTTTACGATCCACCTGGAATCAACTGCCCTTGGTTGTTCATGCCAAAGTATCCAGTCCATTTTCCTCAGGAAGAACCGTATTTCTTCCTGAAAATATGCACCAATCACAAAAAGAAGTTGTGATCCAGCACGAAAACTGGCACATCCAACACAAACATTATTTCGATGTCTTTTTTCAGGAAATCTGTACCTGCTTGTTTTGGTTCAACCCGTTTTTATGGTCCATTCGCAAAGAACTTCGTAGTGTGCATGAGTTTCAGGCAGATAGAAGCGTCTTGAACGAGGGTTGCGATTTGTTCAGATACCAAACCATCATTTTACAGGAGGTCATGGGCAGTCATTTCAGATTGGCCAATGGATTCAATCAATCATTTACCAAAAAACGATTTATACAAATGAAAAACAACGAACCGAAAAGGACCTCTATCGCAAGAAGACTCCTGTTATTACCCTATTTATTGGTTTTATTTGGATTGTTTTGTGTCACTCCGGGTATCGGGCAAAGCAATGGCCGTCCGACTGTGGTCACGAAAGTAACCACATTCGACAAGAATGGTAAGCCTTCCATGACCCAAAAAGTGTCGATGGATATCAATGCCAAAGACTTGAATAAAAAAGATGTGGATCTTTTTTTGGATTCCATTTCAAAACAAGCAGACTTGCTGATTCCGATTTTGTCCAAACTAGAAAAAGGAGGCCTATCCACCCAACCCAAAGCCTTCGATCAATTTTTACAAGCTTTGAATTTTAAAATCAACAATCAGGTCATCACACAAAATGATTTACCCAAAGAATTTTTGGAGCAAATCAAGCCTGAAGATTTTGGTGAAATGAAAACGTATTTGGGTGATACCAAAAAAACGGTGGTGAAGCTGAAATTGGATCAAACCTTGAGTGAAGAGGACAAAGCCTTGCAATCAATGAATCTGATGCAGGGATTTCTAAACCTTGGTATCGTTCAGAAAGTCATGCCAGGGATGTTACAATTTGCCACCAAGGTTTTGGAAAGCACTTTCAGTTCGGTGGCTCAGGGGGGACTGAATAAACTGGCGTTGTTGCAAAATCCCTCTTATACAAAAATGGATGTTGAAGGTGCCCTTGTTGAAGATGCCCTTGTTGAAGATGC
>CAYYJF010000020.1:1495-29293 GCA_964472175.1 uncultured Bacteroidales bacterium
CGGATGGGAGTTCAGGGACATTCGGGTTGCAGATTACAAACCAAACGCCTCAGGAGGTACCAAGGGCGGAAAAGTCTACAAATAAAGCGCCATCAACTCCATTTCGTGGCCTTTTAAAGCAGCCATCTCGAAGCAATTTTGAGGTGGCTGCTTTTATTTAATCTTCCAAGTAATACACAATGGTGCTGACCACCCGAATGGTTTTGATTTGCGGGGTGTTGGCATCCCGGTCACTGATGCTCAATTGTCCCTGGTCGGCCGATTTGATTTTGCCTAATTTGCTTTCTGAGTCTTGCGCAAATTTTAAGGCTGATGCTCTGGCATTTTGGGTTGCTGTTTGTATCAAGGAAGGCTTGATGTCGTTGAGTTTGGTGAAGAGGAATTGCTTTTGAAAGCGATAATCATCGCCTGTGATGGCAATGCCCTGTCGTATCAGCTCATCCGATTTTTCCATCAACGAATGAACCAAATCCACTTTGTTGGTGGTGACAGTGATGACAGAGGTGACATTGTAACGGTATCGGGCTTGGTTGTTGGCATATCTTTCTGCCTGCATGTCAATGATTTCCGGCGCTGAACGCGAAATCTCTGAATCTTTGATGCCATTGTCATTCAAATATTTAATGATGGCTGCGTTTTTCAATTGAATGCCTGAATGGATCGCAATCAAATCATCGCCGACCTCCTTGAAAGCAAGGGGCCAAATGACTTTGTCCGATTTGACCTCTTTTTCAGCAAGCCCTTTTACGGTTACAACCCTGTCCTTGTTTTTGAATTCAATCAATCCATTTCTCAAGACAAAACCCAGTGTCAGCAATCCCAATCCAATAAAGAATCCGGATATGGCTTGTTCAGATAGTTTGATGCGTTTCATTGTATGAATGTGTTTGTTGGTTGACAAGATACAAAAGGTTGTCCCGGAAAGTTCTAAAAAAATGTCAAAAAAAATTAAAAAACACAATCAGTTTTAACAAATATTGTTTAAATTGCCCCCAACCTAATCTCTAAAACTATTGTGCTATGTGGAAAACATTTCTATCATTGTGCCCCCTTGTTTCCATTCTACTTGTTGTATTCATTGTTCCGGCTTCTGCCCAGCTTCCGGCTTTTCCCGGTGCTGAAGGTGGAGGACGATTTGTAACCGGTGGCAGAGGTGGTCAAGTTTATTACGTAAATACAGTTGAAGATCAACTTGTTGGAGATGTCGCCAAACGTGAGGGATCATTGCGTTGGTGTTTAAACCAGGAGGGTGCTAAAACCATTTTGTTTAAATGTTCAGGCAACATTCAACTAAAATCTCCTTTGATTATTAAGAAAGGAAATGTAACCATTGCCGGGCAATCCGCTCCCGGAGATGGCATTTGTATCAGTCACTATCCCACGCAAATTGATGCCGACAATGTCATCGTTCGTTTTATTCGATTTAGAATGGGCGATCAATTCAAAGTGTCCGGAGATGCCTTGTGGGCAAGAAATCACAGCAACATCATCATTGACCATTGTTCCATGAGCTGGAGTACCGATGAATGCGCCTCCTTTTATTCCAACAAAAATTTTACCCTTCAATGGAGCATCATTGCTGAAGCCTTGCGTAAATCAAATTTGGGCAATGGAATGCATGGTTACGGAGGCATTTGGGGTGGAGAAAATGCATCTTTCCACCACAATTTATTGGCCAACAACGACAGCCGAAATCCCAGATTCAACGGATGGAAACGCTCCGGGTTACAATATGAATCGACCATCGCTCAGGAATTGGTTGATTTCAGAAACAATGTCATTTACAACTGGAGTGCAGGAGTCGCTTATGGTGGTGAAAATGCAGGTCAATACAATATCGTGAATAATGTGTATCGGTTTGGCCCGGCTTCGAAATCAAAATTCAGAATATTGCAGTGTTATGGTGAGGCCTCGACAAAATACGGCATTCCTCATGGCCGGTTTCATTTAAATGGTAATTACATTTATGGAAACAAAGCATTTTCCGAAAATAATACCCTGGCCATCGAAAATCAGACCCAAAAGCCCAATTCGGAAGTATTGATGACCGAAGCCTTCCCATTTTCTGAAGTGACTACCCACAGTGCCATTGATGCCTTTAAAAAGGTTTTGTCTTTAGCCGGTTGCTCCTTTAAAAGAGATACAGTCGATGCTCGTTTGGTCGATGAAACAAAAAATGGCACCATCCATTTCACGGGGTCAAACGGAAGTTTGAATGGCATGATTGATTCCCAAAAAGACGTAGGCGGATGGCCTGAATATAAATCCGAAGCTTTCAAAGTGGATACAGATTTGGATGGCATGCCCGATGATTGGGAAGCTGAAAAAAGTCTTGATCCCAAGTCCGCAGCAGATGGAAAACTGGTCAAGCTGAACCAGGAAGGATACACCAATCTGGAAGTGTATTTAAACGGTCTGGTTGAAAAAATCGCCCTTGAAGGCTTGTCCGAAGGGGTCAGTGTTTCTAAACCGTAAAATACAAAACGACCAATAGATTTAAGACACTCAAAACGCCGAATCCAAGGAAGAGCGGTTTGCTCAGTGCTTTTCTGTTGCCGGAAAAACCAATCGCATAAAACATCTTCATGATGTTGTTGCTCAATGTTGCTATGAGACAACTTGCTGAAAGGACAGTTGTTGCAATAGCAACATTGTTGTGGTTGAACAAGTTTAATACAAAAGGTGTAATGTCACCGATGCCCGAAACAAAAGCCAGAATGCTCAAACCCTTTGTGCCAACCCACAACAAGGTGTAGTGTGTTAACACAGTAAAAACCACATATAAAAAAGCAAAGATCAGAGCGACCTTGAATTCCAAGGGGTTGTCCTCAATTTCAATTTTCTCGTGCTGATGTCCACTGTTCCCCTGGTTGCTCTTTCTAACAAGCAATCCGATACCGAGTGAAGCCAATAAGAGCAGCAGCATCGGAATCAACAATTGTTTAAAGGCATCCATGTTGAAGATGGAAATCACGATAAGCAATCTTAAAAACATCATACTGACTGCAAAAAACATGGCTGCAATGTAATCCTTCAAAACAGCCTCATCCGCATTTTTGCATTTTCGTCCCAGGATGCTAATGGTTGCAGTACTGCTGTACAAGCCCCCTAGAATGCCTGAAACCAACACACCAGACTCAGGCATGATGTAACGTTTTACCAAATAACTGACATACGAAATTCCGGAGACAATGACCGTTGCAAGCCAAATACGATAGGGTGTTAAGCCAATTTCAGGAACAATGTTCACATCAGGCAGTAGCGGCAAAACAATGAAAGCCATCAATAAAAATTTGGCCAGCGTAATGAATTCATCGTTGTCCATTTTTTGCGCCAGTTCAACAAATGTCGATTTCATTTCAGTCAGAAGCAAGACCACAACCACCACAGAAAGGTAAAGCCAGGAAGGCGTACTGATGACCAGCGGACCCATACAATAAGTGATCAAAGCAGTTACAAAAGACGTGATGCCATAATCTCCCAGTTTGGCGATTTTGTTATGATAATTGATGGCAAACAAAACAATGAGCGCAACACCACCACCCAAAAACAAGGCAACATTGCCTGGCGTGAAAAGGAACAATAAATAGCCCAATAGTCCGATGAGGGTGAAGGTTCTGTCCGTGCCGAACAAAGTTGTTTCTTTGTTTAGATTCAATCTTCTTTGTGACAGCCCGATCAACAAAGAAAATGCGATGACCAACAAAAAGTCAGTAACGCCCTCCGGAAGGATGTTTCCCCAATTTCCCATGTGTTTTATTTTTCGTTTTCAGTCCAATCTTTATACGGATATTTTGCCAAATGTGAATTGTTGAAGCGTTTCAAACCAGTCACTTCTTTGCCCAGCCATGCAGGTCTTTCAAAGGTTTCCTCTTCGCTCGACAACTCCACTTCAGCCACAACCAGGCCTTCATTCTCTTGTAAAAACACATCCACTTCAAACAAATGTTTTCCAACAGGAACAATATATCTGTATTTGTCGATGATCAAATCTGTGGACAATTTCAACAAATCCATGGCATCCACCAAATCAATTTCTTTTTCAAATTCATAGCGGGTAAAACTGCCAGGTGCTGTTTTGCCTTTGATGGTCAGATAGCCTTTGTCGTTTTTAGTTCGAACCCGTACCGTCGATTTTGGACCCGACGCCAGATAACCTTGATGAATTCGAAACAATTGGGTCGCATTTTCTTTGAATGCGCCGCTGACAAGAAATTTTCGTTCAATTTCGTATGGCATGTGTACACAGAGTTTCGACAAATATATAACATTCTGTTCAAAAGTATAGGAAGAAAGTAAATCATGTTCAACAACAATGTTCTCTAACAGGAATTTAGAATTGGAATTGAAAACATCTTTTTCTACTTTGCAGCTGCTTTTTTTTTATTATCCACCTCATTTAATCTTTTACCAATATGAAAGTATATTCGTCAAAAGAGATCAAAAACATCTCCATCATCGGAGGTTCAAGGTCAGGGAAAACCACTCTCGCCGAAGCCATGCTTCTAGAGGGTGGTTTAATAAAACGTAGAGGAACCGTAGAAGCGCACAATACCGTGTGTGACTACTTCCCAGTGGAGCACGAATACGGTTATTCCGTATTTTCTACTTTGTTTCATGTGGAGTGGAACAATAAAAAATTGAATTTTATAGACTGTCCCGGAGCTGAAGATTTTGTCGGAGGAGCCGTGACTGCTTTGAATGTAACCGATACCGCACTGCTGTTGGTGAATGCAGCATACGGCATGGATGTCGGAACTCAAAATAATTTTAAAAACACCGAGCGATACAACAAGCCTGTCATTTTCGTTGTCAATCAGTTGGATCAGGACAAAGCCGATTATGACGTTGTTTTGGAACAACTACACAGCTCTTACGGCACGAAAGTGGTGCCTGTTCAATATCCGCTCAATGCAGGTTCAGGATTTAATTCCCTGATTGATGTGCTCATTATGAAACGCTTAACATGGAAGCCAGAAGGCGGAGCACCTGTCATTGATGACATTCCTGAAAGCGAAAAAGAAAAAGCAGAAGCCTGGCATCAGGCTTTGGTTGAGGCCGCCGCCGAGAATGATGAAACCCTCATGGAAAAATTCTTCGATCAGGGAACGCTCACCGAAGACGATATTCGGGACGGAGTCCGGCATGGGTTGATTCAAAGAGGCATGTTTCCCGTATTCTGTGTCTGTGCAGGCAAGGATATGGGTGTACGCCGCTTGATGGAATTTTTGGGAAATGTAGTTCCCTTTGTGGACGATATGCCCAAGATCTCAGATGTCAATGGTGAAGAAGTCTCCATGGATGCTTCAGCGCCCACCAGTTTGTATTTTTTCAAAACGTCGGTCGAACCACATATTGGTGAAATCTCCTATTTCAAAGTGATGTCGGGCAAAGTCAAGGAAGGCGATGATTTGTTGAATGCATCCAGAGGATCCAAAGAACGCCTTTCGCAATTGTTTGCCGTTGCAGGTTCAACGCGCATTCCAGTACCTGAAATGATGGCAGGAGACATCGGTGCTGTGGTGAAACTGAAAGATGTCAGAACAGGAAATTCCCTGAACGGAAAAGGTTCAGAACATCTATTTGATTTTATTCGCTATCCGGAACCCAAATTCAGAAGGGCCATCAAGCCTGTCAATGAATCGGATGTAGAAAAAATGATGGCGTTGTTGAACCGAATGCATGAAGAAGATCCAACATGGATCATTGAACAATCCAAAGAATTGAAACAAACCATCATTCATGGACAGGGAGAATTCCACCTCAGGACCTTAAAATGGAGGTTGGAAAACAACGACAAATTGAGTGTTCAATTTGTGGAACCCCGCATCCCGTATCGTGAAACCATTACCAAAGTTTCCAGAGCCGACTATCGCCACAAAAAGCAATCGGGCGGTGCCGGTCAGTTCGGTGAAGTACATCTGATTGTCGAACCCTACGAAGAAGGCAAACCCATTTCTGAAACGTATAAGTTTAACGGTCAAGAATTTAAGATTAGCATTAGAGATACCCAGGAGATCAAACTGGAATGGGGCGGAAAATTGATTTTCGTCAATTCCATTGTTGGCGGTTCTATCGATGCCAGGTTCTTACCGGCTATTTTAAAAGGTGTGATGAGCCGTATGGAACAAGGACCACTTACAGGTTCTTATGCCAGAGATGTACGTGTGATTGTATATGACGGCAAAATGCATCCGGTCGATTCAAACGAAATCTCATTCATGTTGGCCGGAAGAAATGCCTTTAGTGAAGCCTTTAAAAATGCAGGTCCGAAGATATTGGAACCCATTTACGATGTCGAAATCATGGTTCCGGGCGATAGAATGGGCGATGTTATGGGCGATTTGCAAGGTAGACGTGCCATCATCATGGGCATGAGTAGCGAAAAAGGGTATGAAAAGCTTTCTGCCAAAGTCCCCTTAAAAGAGATGTCCACCTATTCTACCTCATTGAGTTCGCTCACTGGTGGACGTGCATCCTTTAGCATGAAGTTTTCAGCATATGAATTGGTGCCTACCGATGTTCAGGACAAATTGCTCAAAGCGTATGAGACACAGCAAGCTGACAAGGATTGATGAATGAATAAAAGACCGGACATCAACACAGAAGTCGTGTTGTACGAGTAAAGAGTGAATGGTTGACCCGAAAAAGATGAAAATCTGATTCGGGTCAATGCTTTTTTGGGATGTTAATTTTTGTGTGGAGCGGTTAATTAATTAAAATCCATTCGAAATGTTAAAATTTGCCCTTATTTTTGTCACATGAAGAAGTCAACGATTTGGATTCTTGTCGTCGTAATGGCATTGACATTCGCCAGTTTACTCACCTTGCAATTTTCTTACATTCGAACCATGGGGAAAATGCGGTCTGAGCAATTTGATGAAGCGGTTCAACGCAGCCTGTCACAGGTGATTCTTACCCTTGAGAAGGATGAAACCGCACGATTTCTGGCCGAAGACATGAACGAAGACGAAAAAAATGCCTTCGCAGTGACGAAGAGTTCAACCAAAGTCAACGATAGAAGCAACCCTTCCACCCTCAGCGATCTGGACGGTATTTCCGCTTTTTCATCGGTGTTTGATTACAACGATTCTCTCTCCATGTCGCAAAATGCGCCACAAGTTTTCATCTCGATGAGTCACGGAAGAAATTCCTTTTCCAAAACAACCAAAAACATGCAGGAAGCCCTGCGTCAAAGATATTTGGCCCAAAAAGGTCTGCTGGAAGATGTGATATTAAGAATCTTGTATGAAGCCAACAACCGTCCCATAGAGCAGCGCATCGATTTCAGCAAGTTGGAACACTATCTGGGTGTGGAGCTGAGCAACAATGGTTTATATAATATTCCTTTCTATTTCAGAGTCACAGACAAAGAAAACAAAGAAGTCTATCGGAGCAAAGATATGTACGATTTGCCCAGAATTTTCTATAGACAAAGTCTGTTTCCCAACGACCCCGGCGTGCAAACCGGCATGTTGTATTTGTATTTCCCGACCAGAGCCGACTATATCATCAGTTCCCTAAGAATCTACGTGCCCTCCATCGTTTTCTCTCTGGTGCTGTTGGTGGTGTTTGCCTTTACCATTGTGGTGATATTCAGGCAGAAGCGTCTGAGTGACATGAAAAATGATTTCGTGAACAACATGACACATGAGTTAAAGACGCCCATCTCCACCATTTCTTTGGCCGCACAAATGCTTAAAGACGGGGATGTGGGCAAAACGCCCTCGATGTTGAAACACATATCGGGCGTGATTGTGGATGAAACCAAACGTCTGAGTTTTCAGGTTGAAAAAGTACTTCAGGTGTCGCTTTTTGACAGGGATAAGTCCAATTTGAGTTTCAAGGAAGTCAATGTCAATGAAATGCTTGAGGCTGTTGTGGCCACCTTCCGATTGAAAGTAGAAAATTTTGATGGTCGCATTGATTTGAACCTCAAGGCCATCCAAAGCGAGACCACGGCAGATGAAATGCATTTGACCAACGTTTTTTTTAATTTGATGGACAATGCCGTTAAATATCGTAGTGAAAGGGATTTGGTTTTGACCGTTCATACCTGGAACGAAAAAGATCAACTCTTTGTCTCCATCCAGGACAATGGCGTCGGTATCAAGAAAGAGCACCTTAAAAAAGTGTTCGAGCGGTTTTATCGCGTCCCGACAGGCAATGTACACAATGTTAAAGGATTTGGATTGGGTTTGGCTTATGTCAGAAAAATCATTGAAAATCATAACGGAAGTATTCGCGCTGAAAGTGAATACAACCATGGAACCAAGTTTATTATCAATTTACCACTAATAAAGAACGAGCTATGATGGAAGAAAAAATGCGCATTTTATTGTGCGAAGACGACGAGAATCTCGGTATGCTGTTGCGTGAATACCTTCAGGCCAAGGGCGTGGTGACAGATTTGATGAGTGACGGAGAAAAAGGTTTGAGAGCATTTCAAAAAAACAAGTATGACATTTGTGTCCTGGATGTGATGATGCCGAAGAAAGACGGTTTTACCCTTGCGCAGGAGATTCGCGAAATGAATGCAGAAGTGCCTATTATTTTTCTGACAGCAAAAAGTTTGAAAGACGATGTCCTGACCGGATTTAAGATTGGCGCAGACGACTATATATCCAAGCCTTTCAGCATGGAAGAATTGTTGTTCCGTCTGGAAGCCATCAACAGAAGGGTCAAAGGCAAACAAATCAAAGAAGTGACTTTCTATCAAATTGGTCGTTTTTCTTTCGATACGCCCAAGCAGTTGCTTATTTTGGGTGATCATGAAACCCGTTTAACCACCAAGGAATGTGAGCTTCTAACCTTGCTGTGTCGTCACAAAAATCAGATTCTGGAGCGCAATTATGCCCTGATGACCATTTGGGAGGAAAACACCTATTTCAATGCCAGAAGTATGGATGTGTACATCACCAAATTGCGGAAACACCTCAAAGAAGATCCGACCATTCAAATCATGAACATTCATGGCAAGGGGTACAAACTCGTTGTCTCAGAATAAGAAGCACTTGAATAAAATTTGGCTGTTTTCAAAAGAAATCCTATCTTTGCGCCGCTGTTTTTGTGAATGGTGCCCTTTGGGGGCATCCCGAACATTGTAACATATTTTAATTCAATTAATTAATTTGTTCTATGAACAATTACGAAACCGTTTTCATTTTAACTCCCGTTTTGTCTGATGTTCAGATGAAGGAAGCGGTAGAAAAATTCAAAGCCTTGCTTGTTGAAGAAGGCGCTGAAATTGTGCATGAAGAAAATTGGGGATTGCGCAAATTGGAATATCCGATTGCCAAAAAATCTACCGGTTTTTATCAATTGCTCGAGTTTAAGGCATCTCCCAATGTGATTGCCAAGTTGGAAATTAACTTCCGCCGCGATGAGCGCGTGTTGCGTTTCTTGACCTTCAAACAGGACAAGTTCCATGCGTTGTATGCTGAAAAGAGAAGAAGTCTGAAACAATCTAAAGGAAACTAAGCAATGGCACAGAACGCATCCGAAATCCGCTATTTGACCCCTCCCACGGTCGATTTGAAAAAAAAGAAGTATTGCCGTTTCAAAAAGAGTGGCATCCGTTACATTGACTACAAGGATCCTGAATTCTTGAAAAAGTTTTTGAACGAACAAGGTAAGATTTTGCCTCGTCGCATTACAGGTACTTCTTTAAAGTTCCAACGTAAGGTAGCTCAAGCCGTTAAACGTGCTCGTCACTTGGCTTTGTTGCCCTATGTAACCGATTTGATGAAATAACTGAACAGGAGGTAAAACTATGGAAATTATTTTGAAAGAAGATGTAACCGGTTTGGGTTACAAAGATGACGTAGTCGAAGTTAAAAACGGCTATGGAAGAAACTTCCTGATTCCTCAGGGTAAAGCCATCATTGCAACAGAATCTGCCAAGAAAGTTTTGGCTGAAAATTTGAAGCAACGTGCACACAAATTGGCTCAAATGAAAAAAGATGCGGAAGCATTGGCTGAGTCCATGAAGAATGTTTCTTTGTCCGTTGGTGCAAAAGTGAGCTCAACCGGTAAAATTTTTGGTTCAGTTGGTCCCATCCAAATTGCTGAAGCTTTGACAAAAGCCGGCTTTGAAGTGGATAGAAAAACCATTGTGATCAAAGATGCTGTGAAGGAAATTGGCAATTATGTAGCTGTTGCAAAATTGCACCGCGAAGTCTCTGTTGAAATTCCTTTTGAAGTGGTCGCTGAATAAGATTCGACTTCATACATATAAAAAAGACTGCCCATTCAGGGTGGTCTTTTTTTTGTTTCCTACCTAAAGGATGATCATTCAGGTGGCTTTCCGAGCATGAAGCAAAGCACCTCCAAATTTAAGGGCAAAAAAAAAGCCTGCATCATGCAGGCTTTAATACGTTTGTCGTTTGATTATTCAGCTACAACAGCAGCAGAATCAACAACAGCAGCGCTGTCAGTAGCAACAACTTCTTCAACTACAGCTGCGGAATCCTGTGCGGGAGCTTCAGCTTCAGCGGTTTTACCTTTGCAAGAAGCGAAAGAAACGGCTGCGATAACAGCGGCGAACAATACTAACTTTTTCATTTTTTTTCTGTTTAAAACAATAAATAGGAGTTTTTTGAAATCGCGGCAAAATTAAGTATAATTTTCAATTGGTGTACTCAAAATCTCGAAAATTTCTAAAAAACCATGCAAAAAACTTTATTTTGAGTAAAAAATGCATTTTTATACCGGTTTTTTAACATTTTTAAGGGTTGACAAGGGTAAATTTGGGTGAAAAAACCTTCATCCGCTGACGGTAAAAAATGTTTACCTTTGTCGCATCTTTTGAATTAAAATGATTGATCCCGAATTTCGTCCGAATAAGAAAATGGTTTACCAAACACTGGGCTGCAAATTAAATTTTGCAGAGACCTCCAGTTTGGTTAAAATTTTGGCTGAATCCGGTTTTTCCAAAGTGAAGCCCGGAGAGCAAGCAGATGTTTGTATCATCAACACCTGTACGGTGACAGAAACTGCAGACAAGAAAAGCAGACAAACCATCAACCGTTTGATCAGACAACATCCCGGAGCTTTTGTTGTGGTTACCGGATGCTTTGCTCAAATGAAAGCCGAAGAAATTGAAAAAATTCCCGGTGTTGATTTGATTCTTGGTGCCAATGAAAAATTTGATTTGCCTGCTTTGCTCGAAAAAAGAGACAGCGCTTCCACAACAACGACCATTAAAGTCGGGAAAAGCAATCAAATAGACCGCTTTCTCCCATCCTGCTCAAAAGGAGACAGAACCCGTTATTTTTTGAAAGTGCAAGATGGTTGCGATTATTATTGTACCTATTGTACCATCCCGTTTGCCCGTGGCAAGAGCCGCAACCCCGAAATATCCTCCCTGGTGGAACAAGCGGCCGGTGTTGCCGCTGCAGGAGGCAAAGAAATTGTATTGACCGGTGTGAATATGGGTGATTTTGGCAAAAGCAATGGCCAAACCTTTTTGGAGCTGTTGAAAGCTCTGGATGAAGTGGAGGGTATTGAGCGTTATCGCATCTCCTCCATTGAGCCCAATTTGCTCACCGAAGAAATCATCGCCTTTACCGCAAGTTCAAAAAAGATTGCGCCACATTTCCACATTCCCCTTCAGGCCGGCTCAGACCAGATTCTTAAGTTGATGCACAGAAGGTACGATACGGCCTTATTTGCCTCCAGAATACAAGCCATTCGGGCACAAATACCCCATGCTTTTATCGGCGTCGATGTGATTGTTGGTTCAAGAGGGGAGTCTGAAGCCTGTTTTGAAGAAGCCCATCGGTTTATGTCTCAATTGGACGTCAATCAATTTCACGTTTTTTCGTATTCAGAGCGCCCGGGAACCATGGCACTTCAAATTGAGCCCGTTGTAAGCGGAAGTGAAAAGAAAGCCCGTAGCGCCCGCATTATAGCCTTGTCAGATGCCAAATGGAGGCAGTTTTATCAATCGCAGGTGGGCCGTACGGTTTACGTGCTTTTTGAACACACAAAAATCAATGGCATGATGCATGGCTTTTCTGAAAATTATGTCCGTGTTTCTTGCCCTTACAATCCAGCATGGATCAATCGGCTCATGCCGGTGCAATTGGGTGGTTTTGCAGATGATGGCCTCTCGTTGGTCGGGAAGGTGATGGTTTCGAATGCTTAAATGTATGGAAGCCGTGAATAAACTGTCAAAAATCAACAACTTCATTGTGGGCGTGCTTGCCATCATTGCTAAGATGCCACTAAAAATATTTTATGTGCTCTCAGATGTGTTTATATTTCCGCTGGTATATCATGTTTTCAGATATAGAAGAAAAATCGTTACAGGCAATTTGATGCGTGCTTTTCCTGAAATGCCTGCGGTGGAAATCAGAAACATCGAAAAGCGCTTTTATCACCACTTTTGCGATACCATTCTCGAAACCTTCAACATGTTGGGCATGAGCCACCAAACGGCAGAACGAAGGATGATTTACAAAAACGCATCGTATTTGGCCGATCTTTGTGCCACAAACAAAGGGGTGCTCGTGGTACTCGGGCATTACGGAAATTGGGAATATCATTCCTTTTTTCATCTGGCTGTGTTAAAAACCAAGGATATCGGCTGCTTTAATGTATACAAACCGCTGAAAAACAAGCTCTTTGATGAGCTTATGAAGCGCATTCGCGCTCGTTTTGGAAATTTAAATATTTCAAAGAACGACATTTACAGAATGGTTATCCGTTTGCGAAAAACCGGACAATCCGGTATCTTTGGTCTGATCAGCGACCAATCACCGATTGCTTCGAGTTTGAATTTCTGGACAGGTTTTCTTCATCAGGAAACCGCTTTTATGATGGGGGCCGAACGTATGGCCAAACAAACCGGCTATGCCGTTGTTTATGCCGATGTTCAGAAAAAGAACAGGGGGATGTATGAAACCGAATTTCTTTTGGTCACAGACAGCCCTGAAGCGGAACCTGAATTTAAGATCACTGAAACCTATGTGCGCATGATGGAGCGTACCATCAGAAGGGATCCTGCATTCTGGTTGTGGACGCACAAACGTTGGAAACATAGAAAAGAGAATCATATCAATCAAGCATAGACGTATTCCGTATGAAAGTTTCTGTGGTCATATTAAATTGGAATGGAAAAGCGTTGTTGAGCGCATATTTACCCAATGTTGTTGAACATACATTGGGAAAATATCCCTTTCAGGTAGAATTGGTGGTGGCCGATAGTGGTTCAATAGATGGCTCTTTGAACTTTGTACGGGATGCTTACCCTCAAATTCGTGTGCTGGATTTGGGCAAAAATTTTGGATTTGCCGAAGGTTACAACCGTGCCATCCGACAAATTGATTCGGAATATGTCGTTTTGCTGAATTCGGATGTGGAGGTCACGGAGGGTTGGCTGTCTGTGATGATTGATTACTTGGATGCAAATTCCAATGTTGTGGCTTGTCAGCCCAAAATTCGTTCACTCAGAAATCCGGATTATTTTGAGCATGCAGGTGCCTGTGGTGGCTTTTTGGATGCCCTTGGTTATCCTTTTTGCCGCGGCCGGATATTGGATCATATTGAGCAGGATAAAGGTCAGTATGAGGATATCATCGATGTTTTGTGGGCCAGTGGTGCTTGCTTGTGTATCCGCACAAAAGCGTTTATTCAGGAAGGTGGATTGGATTCGGTCTTTTTTGCCCACATGGAAGAAGTCGATTTGTGCTGGAGGCTTAGAAGCCGGGGCTATCGGATTGTTTGCATTCCTTCTGCCACGGTCTTTCATTTGGGGGGCGCCACATTGAGCAAAGAAAACCCGCATAAAACCTTTTTAAACTACAGAAACAACCTGTTGATGCTGTATAAGAATCTAACAAGAAACAAGCTGTTTTTCACACTTTTTGTGCGGTTCTTTTTGGACAATGCCTCCATGATGGTCTTTCTGCTCTCAGGAAAAAGGCATGATGCCTGGGCAGTGGTTCGCGCACGCTTTGATTTTTGGAGCAAAGTATCTTCGTTTGCGCCCGTCAGAAAGGAAAATATGCTCAAAGCTACCAACAGACGTTTGCCGCAGATATATAAAGGAAGCATCCTTTTCAATAGCTTTTTGAAAGGATGCCACACGTTTAAGCCCTGGAATAAATAAGATGATCGAAAGAACGATCAGTATCCCAATATTTTCATCATCGATTTGTAGCTCTGCTCTTTGGCAAAGAGTTTGGTGACCCATTCGCCATCTTCATTGGTGTCAATGAGCACCATTTTGGGTGAGGGGATGAGGCAGTGTTGGATTCCGCCGTAACCACTTAGCGATTCCTGATAGGCACCACAGTGGAAAAAGCCGATATACTGTTCTCTGTCCGGTACAATTTTGGGAAGGAACACTGCATTGGAGTGCGCTTCTGAGTTGTAGAAATCTTCACTGTCACAGGTAAGTCCGCCCAGATGTACCCGTTGATACTCCGAATCCCAGTTGTTGATGGCCAACTGTACAAAACGCTGGTTGATGGCCCAGGTGTCTGGCAGGGTCGTAATAAACGAGCTGTCAATCATGTTCCACAATTCTCTGTCGTTCTGTTGTTTTTGGTTGATGATGGAATACAACATGGCACCACTTTCCCCAACCGTAAAAGATCCGAATTCTGTGAAGATGTCTGGTTCCTTCACTTTGTTTTGTGCACAGATGTTTTTGATTTGCTGAATGATTTCTTCAGCCATATACTCGTAGTCGTATTCGAAGTCCAAGTGACATTGAATGGGAAATCCACCACCAATGTTGATGCTATCCAGGTGGGGGCAAATCTGTTTCAACTCACAATAAAGTTCAACCGCTTTGATGAGTTCATTCCAATAATAGGCGGTATCCTTGATGCCGGTGTTGATGAAGAAGTGAAGCATCTTTAGCTCGACATTTTCATTTGGTTCGATCTTTTCAAGGAAGTAGGGGATGATGTCATTGTATCTGATGCCTAGTCTGGAGGTGTAAAAATCGAACTTGGGTTCTTCTTCTGAAGCGATCCGAATGCCGACTTTGACTTTGTTTTGCAGGTTTTCAAGCAGTAAATCCAACTCAAACTTGTTGTCTAACACCGGTATGGTATTCTCAAAACCATTGTTGATGAGCATTTGGATGTTCTCAATGTATTGCGGTCTCTTAAATCCGTTGCAGATGATGTATTTATCTTTGTTGATTTGGCCTGACTCGAAAAGTGATTCAATGATGTTGATGTCAAAGGCCGAAGAGGTTTCGATGTGTACGTTGTGCTTGAGTACCTCTTCCATGACAAATGAAAAATGGGAGCTTTTGGTGCAGTAGCAATAGTTGTAATCACCATCGTAATCGGCTTTTGCCATGGCTACATTGAACATTTTACGGGCTCTCTGGATGTTTTGTCCAATTTTTGGCAGATAAAAAATGCGCAAGGGTGTACCATACTGTTTGATGATGTCCATCAAAGGTATGTTGAACCATTGAAGATCGTTGTCTATGATGTTGAATTCTTCATTTGGGAATTCAAACGATTGCTCAATCAAGTGAACGTACTTATTTTTCATTTGTCAATTTCTTTATAAGGGTTCATCCAACTTGCGCGGATTGCTCAAAAATATGAGATCCGAATTACTTGGATGGGTTTTTTTCTTGCGAAAGGACGACAAAAGTAAGCAATATTTGTAGATATTGCTATTAAAAGGGTGTAAATATATGTGAAATGCAAGCGTGTCCGAGTTTCATTTATCTGCTTAAGCAAACACTGACACTGTCCAATTGCCCTGTCATCGGGGGATTGCGTTTGGTGAGTTTTATTTCAATGGATTGGATTTCTTTGAAATTGTTTTTCAGTCGGTTACAAATGCGTTCGGCAACAAATTCAAGTAAATTTCCTGGTGTTTGCATTTCCAATTGAATTTCTTTGAAGACAGCAGCATAATTGACTGTGTCTTCCAGCTTGTCAGATTGGCAGGCTTTATGCAGGTCAATGCCCATCTTAAGATCGATGGAAAACATGTTTCCAACAACTCTTTCTTGTTTTAAAACGCCATGGTGGGCGTAGATTTGAATGTTGTTCAAGCAAATGTAATCCATATGTTTATGCGTATAAGGTGTACAAAAATACGGTTTCTCAATGGGATTTTTCCAAAAAAAGAATACATTTGCCTTTCCTAACAAACCAAAAATGGCCAAAGAAACAACAACTTCTCCTGCTGCGGTGTACAATTTGCTGGCAGCGGGAACGACAATAAATGGGAATGTTCAATCTGATTGTGATTTGAGATTGGACGGAAAAATCGTTGGTGACTTGACGTGTACAGGGAAGGTAATTCTCGGACCTGCTGCTGTCATTACCGGACAGGTGGACTGCATCAATGCTGAAGTTTCAGGTATGATCAATGGCGATGTCAATGCTCCGGAACAGTTGATCTTAAGATCTCAGGCCACAATTTCAGGAAATATTTATACGTCAACTTTGATTGTGGAAGCTGGCTCGGCTTTCAACGGTCTTTGTCGAATGGTTGAGCCGGGGGAATAAAGGCTATTGTTGCAACCCGAATCTATTCATAGGAATGATTTCTTGAAAGTGAATCACTCGCTTTCATTGATTTGAATCATTTTCAGGATGTTGTTTTCTTTTTCTGATTGTTTTCCGGTTTTTTTCCATTCGGAGGCATTGACCAGATGCAACCAGTCTTCTCCGATGAAGGCATACATGTCTGCCTGAAAATCTGATCCTTCCCCGATTTGAATCCGTTTTTCTTCAGCAAATGCATGCTGCTCAATTTCACGGTGGTATCCTTTATATAAGGCGTGGTAGCAACCAGAGCCGGTGTCACCCCCATGTTTGGGTAAAAAGTTCAGTTTTTTCCCCTTTAGGAAGGCTGTTTCAAAAAATGAGAGCCCCGGCCACAGGTAGTTCAGTTTGTTTTCAATCAATCCAGGTGCAGTGTACGTTTGCATCATTCCGTAGAAGGGTAGGTTGCTGAAGTATTTGGAAATGCAAATGGGATGAATGGGGAAAATATCGTGGTCGATCAGACCGATGTATCTGGATTGAATGTTGTGAAAACAATGTTTAAATACAAAATTCAGGGCGGCACCATGCGATTGACTAAACTGTGGGGCTTTGAATGGGTTGGGCGGAAGGGATACATAACTGCATGCATTTTCCCGGCAAAAGCCTTGAAACAGAGCCCGGCAGCCGAAGTCTGTCGAATTGTCCACCACCAGCAGGTGAAAAGAATCGGATAGATGTTTTTTGAGTTGTTGGTATTGCAGGGCCAATAAATCGGGGCGGTTGAAAGTGACAACAATCAACAAAACATCGGTTGGTTTGTCCAAAAGATTGGGCTGGATCTGACTCTTTTCACGCATGAACCGCACCAGAAGAATCTCATTTTTGCATGCGTTCCAGCGGCCTTTCACGGAATGAAGAAAGTGTTGCATGGGCTTGGGGTATAAAGACGGAAGAGGTCGTTCCCTGAAGGAACCGACCTCTTTCCAAAATGATCACATGGTGTACATCAACCACATTTTGAGTGACCGCAATTGGTGCAGTGCAGACATCCTTCCTGGAAGACCAACGTTTCCTGATTGCACGAAGGGCACAATTGGCCTTTGACTTCACCGTCAGGCAGGTATTTTTTCAAGGCTCTTTCCACCCCGTTTTTCCACGTGTTGATCGATTCGCTGTCCAATTCCAAGCCGCCTACCAGCTTGATAACCTGATCGATGGGCATGCCGTAACGCAATACGCCGGAAATCAATTTGGCATAATTCCAGAATTCGGAATCAAATTTTTCGGACAAACCTTCGATGGTTGTTTTATAACCCCGTTTGTTGGCAAATTGGAAGTCGTAGCGTTTGATGCCGTTCTCGTCAATGTTTTTGATGATTTTTCCGTCAACGACATTTTTAGGCAGCATGATGCCTTCGTCGTCATCCTGAATCCCGGTGAAAATCTCGTAGGGACGACCATTCTGTAAGCCAACAAAGGCAATCCATTTTTCTTTGTTGTTTTGGAATCTAACCACATCTGCATCCAATTCTCTTGGGCGTTTGGGAGAGGTTTCCGGGAAGCAAACCAGTCTTTTATCTTTTTCTTCTTCTTTTTTAGGTGTGTTCGCAACCAAAACGCCGGAGCGAGAACCATCTCTGTAAACGGTGCAGCCTTTACATCCGCATTTCCAGGCTTCCAGATAGAGTTGATCGACCAATTCTTCTGTTGCATCGCTTGGTAAATTGATGGTCACGCTGATGGAATGGTCCACCCATTTTTGAATGCGTCCCTGCATTCTGACTTTCTGCAACCAGTCCACATCGTTGGAGCAAGATTTATAATATGGAGATTTTTCGATGAGTTCATCCATTTCTTCGGTGGTGTAGCGTTTGGCTGTTGGATAGCCATTGGCTTCCATCCAGGTGACGAATTTGTGGTGGAAAACCACGTATTCTTCCCAACTGTCACCGTTTTCATCCACCATATCCACCCTCGATTCTTTGTCGTTCGGATTGATTTTGCGACGTCTTTTGTACACCAACATAAAGGCTGGTTCAATGCCAGAAGTGGTTTGGGTCATCAAACTGGTGGTGCCGGTAGGCGCAACCGTTAAACAAGCAATGTTGCGTCTGCCATGTTGTTCCATGAGGGTCTTCAAAGAAGCATCTGCATCGAAAAGGCGGTTGATGAAGGGGTTTTTAGCTTCGCGTTTGCTGTCGAAAATGGGGAATGCACCTCTGTCCTTGGCCATCATGACCGAAGATCTGTAGGCTTCAATCGCCAGTTTTTTGTGGATTTCTTCCGAAAAATTGGAGGCATTTTCCGTTCCGTATCTCAAATTCATGGCAGCCAACATATCGCCTTCAGCCGTTGTTCCAACACCTGTACGGCGGCCTTTGATGGTTTTGGTCCTGATTTTGTTCCACAGATTGCGTTCCGTTTGCTTGATTTCATCCAATTCCGGGTCTGAATCAATTTTTTCAAGGATGTGATTGATTTTTTCTTCTTCCAAATCAATGATGTCGTCCATGATGCGTTGGGCAATGGCCACATGTTGGCTGAACAAATCAAAATCGAAGCTGGCCTGAGGTGTAAACGGATTCTTGACATAAGAATACAAGTTTATGGCCAACAAACGGCAACTGTCGTAGGGGCACAATGGAATTTCACCGCAAGGGTTGGTGGACACCGTTTTGAAACCCAGGTCGGCATAGCAATCCGGCACAGATTCTTTGATGATGGTGTCCCAGAACAACACGCCGGGTTCGGCCGATTGCCAGGCGTTGTGAATGATTTTTTTCCACAAGGCACCAGCGTCTGTGGTTTTTTCGTGTGTCGGTTTTTCTGAATCGATGGGATATTGTTGGACAAAAGGTGTTTGATTGACCACGCTTTCCATAAACCGATCGGAAATTTTAACGGAGACATTGGCGCCGGTCACTTTGCCTTCGGCCATTTTTGCGTCGATGAAAGATTCTGAATCCGGGTGGTTGATGGAGACACTCAACATCAAAGCACCACGGCGGCCATCTTGTGCCACCTCGCGGGTTGAGTTGGAATAACGTTCCATAAAAGGCACAATACCGGTTGAAGTCAAAGCGGAATTCTTGACCGGTGTGCCTTTGGGGCGGATGTGGGATAAATCATGTCCGACACCACCTCTACGTTTCATCAACTGAACCTGTTCTTCGTCAATTTTGATGACAGCACCGTAAGAGTCTGCAGGTCCGTCCACGCCGATGACAAAACAATTGGATAGCGAGCCAATTTGAAAATTGTTGCCAATGCCAGTCATGGGGCTTCCCTGAGGAACAATGTATTTGAAATGATCGAACAAATCGAACAATTCCTGCTCACTCATCGGGTTGGGATACTTTTTTTCAATGCGGGCAATTTCTGATGCCAATCGACGGTGCATGTCCGACGGATCTTTTTCAAAAAGATTGCCGTAAGAGTCTTTCAAAGCATACTTGTTCACCCACACTCTGGCTGCCAATTCGTCTCCTTGAAAATAATCAAGGGAAGCCTGAAAAGCTTCGTCGTGTGTGTACGTCTTCATTTTCATTATATTAATAAGTTTTAAACATTGAATTGTCGGGGTATTTGTGTCTCATGAATGAGATTACAATAATACTCGATATATTTTGATTGACAAAACGGGAAAGGATTTTTTTTGTTTGTATTTTAAAAATTTTCCAAAATATTTTTTAAAATACAGATATACAGGTGTATAGTATTTTTCATTGCTTCAATTGTTTTCCAAAAATAATTCAAGTCAATTTATTTGCTTGTATTTTTATTTAATAATGAAAATTAAATTCAGGTGAAAATATCTGATGTTTGTGCTATGATTTAAAGGGAGTTTGCTTACTTTTGTTTTTAGAAAACAATCCGATATGATGCACTCCTTAAACAACAGAAGAACGGTTCGATCGTATACGAACAAAAACATAGATGAGGTGCTCCTTTCCCAACTTTTGGAAACGGCAGTACATGCCTCCAATACGGGAAATATGCAAGCCTACAGTGTGGTGGTGACAAGAGACCCGCTACAGAAGCAGGCGCTTGCTCCTGCACATTTCAATCAGAAGCAGGTTTTAAACGCACCCGTCGTCTTGACTTTCTGTGCCGATTTGAACAGAATTGATGCCTGGTGCCGATGCCGGCAGGCTGAATCCGGATTTAACAACATCCAGGCCCTGACTTTTGCCTCGATTGATGCCATGATTTTCGCACAAACCTTTTGTGTGGCCGCTGAAGAACAAGGTTTGGGTATCTGTTATTTGGGGACCACCACCTATCAGGCGTCAACCATCATTGAAGTGCTTGGTTTGCCCGAATTGGTGCTGCCCATCACCACCATCACCTTGGGGTATCCCAACCCTGAGGAGCCCACCAAAATGAGTGACAAGCTCCCTTTGGAAGGGATTGTCCACCAGGAGCAATACAAGCCCTTTACCGAACAACGCATAGATGCGGTTTATCTTGAAAAAGAAATGCTGGAGGAATCCAAAAAGTTTGTGGAAATCAACAACAAACAAACCCTGGCCCAGGTGTATTCGGAAATTCGATATAAGAAGGCTGACAATGAGTTTTTCTCTGAAAAATGGTTGGAGGCCATCAGAAAACAAGGTTTTTTGAAATAGGTTTTTCACTCCGGCATATCGCGTTGGCTTTTCGCACGCCATAAAATGTAATGAAATAAAAAAGGGCAATTCTTACGTGTTGCCCTGAATTTGTTGTTCAATATCCTGAATGCAGATTTTGAGTTTTTTGTCGGTTTCGATCCAGTTGCCTACATTTTTGCACGCATGTAAAACGGTGGCATGGTCGCGTTTGCCTATCAATTCGCCAATGCAGGAGTAGGACTTATCGGTGTATTTTCTGGACAGGTACATGGCGATTTGTCTGGCTTGCGAAATTTCCTGCTTTTTGGACTTGGAGTGGATGGTATCCGGTTCCAAATCGAAGTATTTGCACACCTCTTCTTCGATCAATTCGACAGAAATTTGTCTTTCCTGAACCTTGATGGCGTTGGATACAACCTTTTTGGCCAATTCCAAATCGACCTCTTTTTCATAAATGACAGAGTGCGCCATCAAAGAAACCACGATGCCTTCCAAGTCACGCACGTTTTCGGTCGCATTTCTGGCAATGTAATCAATGACTTCCTGGCTGAAATGCAATCCGTCACGCTTGATTTTGCTTTCTAGGATGGCAACTCTCAAGGCATAGTTGGGCTTTTCCATTTCGGCTGTCAAACCCCATTTGAATCTGGTCAGCAGGCGGTCGTCAATGCCGGCGATGTCTTTGGGTGCTCTGTCGCAGGTAATAATCAACTGCTTGCCATTTTGGTGTAAGTGATTGAATATGTGGAAGAATACATTTTGTGTACCCGTTTTACCTGAAAGCTCGTGGATGTCGTCAATCATCAAAACATCAATGCTTTGATAGAAATGAATGAAGTCATTCACCGCATTGTTTAAATAGGCCTGAGAGTATTGAACCTGAAACAGATGGGAGGAGACATACAAGACCCGCAAATCGGCATTTTGTTTGAGTGCCGAATTGCCCACGGCATGAAGCAGGTGGGTTTTGCCAACACCCGATTTTCCATGAACAAACAAGGGGTTGAAGATGGTCTTTCCCGGTTTTTCTGCAATGGAATACCCTGCGGTACGTGCCAGCATATTGCTTTCACCACCAATGAAATTGCCGAAAGTTAAATTGGAATTGAGTTGTGCATCCAGCTTGCCCGGGGCAATTTGTTCAAAAGGATTGACAGGAACTTGGTTGCGTGAAGGAAGGCCGTTTAATTTCTGAACATGTTGAACCTGTGTTTCAGGTGCCAACTGAACAGGGGTATCGGAAACCATCACTTGATACAGCAACATGGTGTTCTGACCTGTGACGCGATAAACCACTTTGCCGATTAAATCTGCATATTGATTTTCGAGTTGCTCGTAGAAAAAATGACTGGGAACCTGAATCAGCAATGATTGTTCCTCATATCGCAAAGGTACGACTGGGGAGAACCATGTTTTAAAACTCAATTCCGAGACATTGTCTTTAATAATGTCCAGGCATTGGTTCCAAAGGAGTTCGTGATTCAAGGTCTCTTTCATAGGGTTTTTAAAAAATCTCGGGAATGCAAAATTTCAAAAAAAAAAAGGAATAAACAAACGCTGAAAATGATGCAAAAAATTGTGTAATTGTATTTCGTTTAGTTTCAAGCTGTTAGTTAAGTAATTGAAATTCAGTGATGTAAAAAACGAACATCTTGTAACTGCTTTTCAATAAGTGTGTTGCAAAATTGTCAGTCCAAAATGCAAAATTGGCATACTTTTTCTTAACCCCACTGTTTGTTAAGGGTTAAGAACTAATATTATATTTACGTTAATTATTTTAAAAGGCCTATTTGATCCTTTCGACTTACAAAAAAACGATGCTTATTTCTTGATTCTTGGTCCAAAAATTGAGAAATGCACATAGCGTTTTGGATTTTGCTTCAAATCCAGGAGCAGATTGTCTGCACTCGAGGCGGTATTGCTCAAATTCATATACAGCGATTTGTCGTTCAACATCAAACCAAGTGAATTGTCCGGACTTGTCAACTTTCCGGATACTTCTTCAAAATGTTTCAGGGTTTTGTTGATGGAGGCAACATCCAGGGTTTGAATTTTTTCACCGGCTTTGGTAAAGGTCGTGGTCAAATCTTCCACTTGATTGAGGATAACAGGTAGTTCATCCATGGACCGATTTAGCTTGACAGAAATTTGTGACAATTCGGAACTTGTTTTTTGAATGGAGGAGAGTGATTTTTCAATGTCTCCATTGTTGATGAGGCTTTCAACACCGGCCAATAAGGAATCGGTTCGTTGCACCAACCTTTGAATGTCGCTCAAAACGCCGTTGTTGAGTTGGTCAAGCATGCCTGGTTCAACTTCAGCAATCAAGGTGTCACCGGCTTTCATCAGGGGTGCATCTTTTGGCCCCAATTTTAATACCACCGTCGGATTGCCAATGAGGGCCGACTGGATGACTGCTTTCGTGCCCACGGGCAAACGCAATTTGTTGTTTAAATCCAAATTGACAATGAGGTTTCCAGGATTGTTATACTGGTATTCGATGTCTCTGACCAGACCCACCTGAAAACCATCCAGGTTGACAGGACTGGATTTGACCAATCCGTTGACGTTGGTATATTGGACGTAATAGTGGTTGGTGGGATTGAACAGGTTGACACCTTTTAAATAATTCAGGCCCCAAATAAATACGGAAATGGCGGCTACCACAATGATGCCGATTTTCACTTCGCTATTGATCGTTTTTTTCATAATTCAGTTGTTCAAATGAGCGGATGTGCCAAGGCGCAAACCTTATTGTTTGGTTTCAGCTCTGGCTTTTGTTACAGTTGTTTTGATGCCGTCTTTAAAAGCGATGACAAAACAGCCGGGGAATTTTTTGTTCAGAGCTATTCTGAGTTGATCGGCTTCTTTAAAGGAGTCTGAGGCACCGACGGTATATTTATAAAATCCATTTTCTGTAAAAAAATCGGCGGCCTGACCTTTCAACAGACTGTCGGTTGGTTTGAGTTTTCTGTCGATAGCCATGATTTGTACCTTGAACACAATGCCATCCTGTTCGGAGCTGGCTTCAGGAGCTGTTTTTTCAGGAACATTCCTTTTGCTGCTGTCTGAATCCGATATTTTTGGTTCAACCGGAGTTTCTTCGATGGGTTCAGGCGTTTCGTCTTTGACAAAAACATTTCCTGTATTGTTTTTACGGTCGAATTCGGTTTTAAATTCAACAAAGGAACGATAAATGGATTCGGCCACTTCATTTTGACCGGATTCACTTTTTAAATATTGTTCTTCCTGCTTGTTTGACAAAAAGCCGATTTCAATCAGCGTGGAAGGCATGCTGGTATTCCTCAAAACCAAGAAAACATCTTGTCTGACGCCTCTGTCTATGCGACCGTCTTTTTTGAATTGGTTTTGAAGCATAGAGGCAAAACGGATGCTTTGATCCATATAGGTGCTTTGCATGAATTCAAACATGATGTAGGATTCGGGTGAATTTGGGTCGAAGCCTTCGTAACGTTGTTTGTAGTTGTCTTCCAATAAGATAACTGCGTTTTCGCGTTTTGCAATGGACATGTTTTCAGCCGTTCGGTTTTGCCCTAGGGTAAAGGTTCCAGCCCCTTTTACATTGGGAGAATCGGAATGGTCGGCATGGATGGATACAAACAAATTGGCTTTGTTTTTGTTGGCAATTTCTGCTCTTCTGTTGAGCTCGATGTATTGGTCGGTGCTTCTTGTGTAGATGACTTTTACGTCGGGTTGCCTGTTTTTAATGAGTTGTCCAACTTTTAAAGCCACAGACAATACAATGTCTTTTTCTTTGCAGGTTGCGCCCAGGGTTCCGGGGTCTTTGCCTCCGTGCCCTGCATCCAATACGATGGTAAAAGGTGTTGCGGCATGGTTTGCAAAGGCGAAAACGGTCCAAACCGTTAGGAGCAATAGTATCTTTTTAACCTTCATTGTGTTGTCGAGCGTTGGCATGTGCTGCAAAAATAAGGGAATTCCCTCAACAAGCCAAAAGAATTGGTTTTCTTTGTGCTTGAAAACGTTAAGAATGGGTGAAATGAATGCGATGGCACTTTTGGAAAAGTATTTGGGAGACAATCCTCCCTTGTTTCATCTGGTGTGTGACCACAGTAAAAGGGTGGTTGAAAAAGCCTTATGGATAGCCGACAAACACCCGGAATTAAACCTGAATCGCTTGTTTTTGGAAGAAGCCGGCATGATTCATGATATTGGTGTATTTCTCACCCATGCCCCTTCCATTCACTGTTTTGGCACCCGGCCCTACCTTTGCCACGGTTTTTTGGGCAGGGAATTGATGGAAAAAGAAGGTTTTTTTTCGCATGCCCTGGTTTGTGAACGACATACGGGAACGGGTTTGTCTGTGGAAGAAATTCAGTCCAGGGAGCTGCCTTTACCCCATCGCGACATGCTGCCGGTGACCCCGGAGGAGCAGGTGCTTTGTTTTTCCGATACTTTCTTTTCAAAATCAAAACCACAGCAAACCTTGACCGTTGATGAAGCTTTGGCTTCAGTTGCTCGTTTCGGGGAGAAAAACAGCCTCCAATTTACCGATTGGTGTCATCTATTTCTATGAAAGTGGTGTCTGTTAATGACTTTTTACATACTCATTTTCGGGTTTCCAAGTTGTTTTCAGTATTTTTGCGCACTGATTCAGGCTACTACATGGTAAAACAATCCTTCTTTAACAAACGAAACACGCGAAGGCGTTTGCCTTTCCTGTGTCTTTTCTTTCTGTTTTTGAGCGGATTGGCCTTTTCTGAAACCCAATTGGCGCAGATTCCTTCTGCCCCGATGCTTCCTTTGAACGACAGCATTCATACGCCACAAAATTTGGCTTCACCCGAGTTGGTTTTGCCAGATGATTCTTTATCCGACAATGCTTCGGCCAAAGATACTTTGTCCAAAGATTCAACCAATGCGAAGAAAAAGAGTGAATCCATCACGATGGTGGTCGATTATGCTGCGATGGATTCGCTGGTGATTCTGGACAACGGCATCGCCAGAATGTACAGAACGGCTGCGGTGAAATATGGCGACATGAATCTGGATGCCGGTTTTATTCAGATGGACAGAGACAGCAACATCGTTTTTGCCACCGGGATTCGCGATTCTGCCAACAAACTGATTGAAGAGCCTGTATTTAAAGACAAAGGCGGTGAATATAAAAGCAGGGAGCTGAAATACAATTTTGCCACGCGCAAGGGGCTGATTAAACACGTTGTTACCCAGCAGGGTGAGGGCTATGTGGTGAGCGGTACGACCAAAAAAGTGGGTGAAGATATTTTGTGTATGGTCGATGGAAAATATACGACTTGCGAAAATCACGACCATCCGCATTTTTACCTGGCTTTGAGCAAAGCCAAAATGAAGCAAAATGGTTGGATTGTGTCCGGACCTGCGCATTTGGTGATGGAAGATGTCGATTTGCCGCTATTTGTGCCTTTTGGTTATTTTCCGTTCAAAGGTGATTATCATTCCGGTTTTTTGATGCCAACCTATGGTGACGAACTCCAACGTGGTTTCTACCTGAGCGACATGGGTTATTATTTTGCTTTCGGTGAACACATGGATTTGGCTTTGAGGACAGACATCTATTCTAAAGGTTCATGGGGTGTGAAGTTGAATTCGACGTATAAAAAGCGGTATAAGTTTACCGGGAGTATTCAAGCTTCTTATATTGAGACTGTTACCAGTGAAAAGAATTTGCCGGACTATGCCGTAGCCAAGGACATTCGGGTGAATTGGAGGCATTCACAGGATCAAAAGGCCAACCCCTATCAATCGTTCAGTGCCGGTGTGAATTTTTCAACGTCGGGTTATACCAGAAATAATTTGCAATCGATTTACAACAACACCGCCTTTTCCGAAAACCAGAAAAGTTCGTCCGTTAGCTTCACCCAAAGGTTTCCTGAAAGCCCCTTTACTTTTTCCATGAGTATGAATATCAATCAGATAACAAGGGATACAACGTTGTCTGTTTCTTTGCCCAACCTCAATGTGAGCATGTCATCGATTTATCCGCTGAAACGAAAAAATCCGGTGGGTGCCGAACGCTGGTATGAAAGGCTGCGCGTGAGTTATTCGGCCAGAACGGCCAATAGCATTCAAAATGTGAAAGAGTATGATTTCTTTAAAAAATCGCTGGTGAAGGATTGGAAGAATGGCATCATTCACAGCATTCCGGTGTCCATGGATTTTACCATAATGAATTACATCAACATCAGCGGGAATTTCAATTATACGGAAAGGTGGTACACCAATTCCATCAAGAAGTTGTACGATCCAACCCTGCAAAAAATTGTCACCGATACCACCTGGGGCTTCAATCGGGTATGGGATTACTCCACCTCCCTGAGTGCCTCCACCCGTTTGTACGGCTTGTTTCAGTTGAATCCGAAAGTGTTTGGCAATTGGTCACAAATCAGACACATGGTCAGTCCTTCCATCAGTTTTAATTACCGCCCCGACTTTGGTGCAAAATCTTATGGTTACTGGGATACTTACACCTATCTCGACAATTTTGGAAATACCAAGTCGACCACTTATTCGCGATTTGCCAATAGCTTGTATGGGGTTCCGGGAACAGGGAAATCGGGTTCCATCGGTTTCTCACTGTCAAACAATCTGGAAATGAAAGTGCGTCAGGAAACCGATACGGCGACCAACTATAAAAAGGTGAGTCTGATTGATGCGTTCAATATTGGCGGAGCGTACAACCTGGCAGCAGA
>CAYYJF010000020.1:29393-31219 GCA_964472175.1 uncultured Bacteroidales bacterium
AAAACCCGTTTGGAATACGATTACGATGTCAGTCAGAATCTGAGTTTGAGCGGGAATTTATCCCTGACACAGAAATGGCGGATTTCAGCCAGTTCAAGCTTCAATTTCGAGACCAAAAAACTGGATCATTTGATGTGTTCTTTCAGCCGTGATTTGCACTGCTGGACCATGTCGGGCAGCTTCATTCCCATTGGCCCGTATAAATCGTACAATATCACCATTGCGGTGAAATCTTCTTTGTTGTCCGACCTCAAATACGAGCAACGCCAGAATCCAAGAGACAATTACATTTGGTAAACTTGCTAACGCCAATCAATGGGGTTGAATCCGTTTGAAGTCAGGTAGGCATTTGTTTGGCTGAAATGTTTGTTGCCTAAAAATCCCCTGTGTGCCGATAAGGGCGATGGGTGCGGCGATCGCAACACCAAATGCTTGCGTTCATCAATAAAGGCACCCTTCTTTTGTGCATAGGCACCCCATAACAAGAAAACCAACTTCGATTTTTCCGATGCCAGGGTTTGAATGACGGCGTCGGTAAAGGTTTCCCAGCCTTTGTTTTGATGCGATCCTGCCTGGTGTGCCCGAACTGTCAAGGTGGCGTTCAGCAGTAAAATGCCTTGTGAGGCCCAACGATCCAAATTTCCGTTGGGGAGGGGTTCGTAACCCATGTCAGCACGGATTTCCTTGAATATATTCTGAAGCGAAGGCGGATTGGGAACATTTTCTTGTACTGAAAAACACAAACCATGGGCTTGCCCTGGTTCATGGTAGGGATCCTGGCCGAGGATCACCACACGCGTTTCTTCAAACGGACATTGTTCAAAAGCATGAAAAATTTGATGTCCTTGGGGAAATACGGTATTTTTTTGGCATTCCTGTTTGATAAATTCAGTCAATCTGAAAAAATAGTCTTTCTCAAACTCCTTTTCCAGCTTCGATTTCCATGTTTTTTCTATCTTTACGTTCATAATATAATCATCGTGGGCAAACGGTTTGTGCTGTCCACAAAACTACACAAACTTTTTAAATATGCGCCGCGGAACACAATCTGCCCTTTTGTTTTTTGTTTTAGGTTTTAGTACTTGTTTGGTCTTAATCGGTTTGGTCCGGTATCTGACCAGGGTTGATTGGAATTTTCCTTTACATCAGGAAAAAGAAGTGGTGAAAGCCATTTTGTACCCTTTGGGCGAGTGCCCGCATTGCAAATCTATTTCCGGGAAATACTGGAAGATCGATAAGCTCAACGACGACAACAATGTGCATTTGGAAGCTGCCAGAAGGCTTGGTGTGGGTACGTTTCAGACCAATGCCGATTTTGAAGCCAGAATGCCGGAGATGGTGGAAAGGGGCTTGTTGCAAAAACTGGAAAACAACGATTTTTATGTCTTAAAAGACTTGACCCATTCTTTTCCGTATTTGGTACCCAAATCCGTCACCTTGTTGAATGAAATCGGCCAGCGGTTTCAAATGAAACTCAGCCAGTTGGGTGCCCCTGCGCATGTTATGCAAATCAGCTCCGTTTTACGCACAGTGGAAAGTCAACAGGGATTGGGTAAACGGAATTACAATGCGGCACCTTCGTCTGCACACATGTATGGCACGACCTTCGATATTACGTACAAAGAATTTATCCCCATCAATGGAACGCGCGTCAAGGAAGGGTATTGCCGACACGATATGATGCGGCATGTCTTGGCTGAAGTGTTAACGGAAATGAGAAACGAAGGACGTTGCAAAGTTGTTATTGAACGCAAGCAGGCCTGCTTTCACATCACCGTGAATGGCTAATAAAAGAAAGGGGAGCGCACCGCGCTCCCCTTTCTTTT
>CAYYJF010000020.1:31319-32519 GCA_964472175.1 uncultured Bacteroidales bacterium
GCACAGTCTGGATTGACCGATTCCGCCGCCAATGCTCAAAGGCAATTCGCCGTTCAGCAATTTTTTGTGAAAATACAACGATTTTCTGTCTTCTGCATTGCAAATTTCCAATTGTCTGAGCAAGGCTTCCTTGTCCACACGAATGCCCATGGATGACAATTCCAAGGCATTGCCCAAAACGTCGTTCCAAACCAACAAGTCGCCGTTCAAACCAAAGAAACCATCTTCGTTCTTTGATGTCCAGTCGTCGTAGTCGGGTGAACGGTCGTCGTGCTTGATGCCGTTGGATAGTTTTCCACCAATACCGATGATGAAAACGGCACCGAATTGTCTGGTGATTTCGTTTTCTCTTTCTTTGGTGCTCAGGTTGGGGTATTTTTGAATGAGTTCTTCCGAATGAATGAATTTGATGTTTTCAGGCAACGTTGGCTTGATTTCCGGAAATTGCTCGTACACCATATATTCGGTTTGACGGATGGCGCCATAAATGCTTTGAACGATGTTCTTCAAAAAAGGAATGCGGCGTTGTTCGGCTGTAATGACTTTTTCCCAATCCCATTGATCCACATAAAGTGAATGCAGGTTGCCCAACTCTTCGTCGGCACGAATGGCGTTCATGTCAGTGTAGATGCCATAGCCCGATTCGATGCTGTATTCGCTCAATATCAGGCGTTTCCATTTGGCCAAAGAATGCACGATTTCGGCTTTCTGATCGCCCATATCTTTGATGGGGAAACCAACAGGTTGTTCTTTTCCAGATAAATTGTCATTGATGCCAGTGCCTGAAAGGACAAATAACGGAGCGGTTACCCGACGCAACTTCAATTCAGAAGACAAGCATGCTTGAAAGAAATCTTTAATCAGTTTTATCCCTTGTTCGGTTTTTTTAAGGTCAAGGAGCGCATTGTACCCCTTAGGTAAAATAAGATAACTCATGCGATGTTTTTTTGGACTTTAATAAAGTCTGCAAATATAGTCCAAATGATTGACAAAATGATAGCTTTTAATCTAAATAAGTAAAAAAAATGGAGTCAAAATGGTGTGGATCGAAACTTATCAGTCATTTCTTGTCTGAATGAAAGATTGTGACTTCGGGTTTTTTTTGTATTTTTGCGCCCGCTTGGTCCCGTAGTTCAATGGATAGAATAGTGGATTCCGGTTCCATCGATTGGAGTTCGAGTCTCCACGGGATCACCAAGT
>CAYYJF010000021.1:0-10315 GCA_964472175.1 uncultured Bacteroidales bacterium
GAGCCTCGACAGCCCGACGCAGGCAGTGCAAAGAGGCCGGCCCCCTTTTCTGTGACGGCTCGTCAGAGACTAACAGAAAAAGCCGGCGTCGAAGTGCTGACCAGGAGGGATTAGGGCGAAAGAGCGGCATACCGTTTCACGAAGGAAAACGAAATGAAGAAAAACGAAATGAAGGAAAGCGAAACGAAACAGGATGCAGCGAAATCCCACAAAAAAAATCGTCCGGGAAAAACCACATTCCCCGGACGACCCATAAAAACAAAACAAAAAACAATTAGTAAATGATCAACGACGCACCATTCACAGGAATAGACAATTCAACCTCCTGCTTCTTATTCATCTTCACCGTCGAAATCTGACCAACCAAATTCACATCATCACGATACAAAGTGTACGAAGCACCCGCAGCAATCATCGGCAAATTCACCTTTACCTTCAAAGGCTCCTTCGTACCATTGATCCCAGCAACATACCATTTCGAACCAGAACGTCTGGCCAAAACCACATACTTCCCGGGATAACCATCAATCAACTTCACCTCATCCCAAGTCGTAGGAACGGACTTCATAAAATCCAAAGCCCAAGGCGTCGCGTTCTTCAAATTGATTGGAGACATTGCAAAATGTTGCACACCACTCTGGAACAAAACAGCCGTTGCACAAGCATACAGATCGGAAGTTACACGTTTCGTACCTCGACCCGAATCACTCAAATTATAGACCTTGTTCAGCGTGCTGCCACCAAAATCCATGCTGCCAACCGAGTTGCGAATGAAAGGAAAGAAAGTTGCATTGTACGCTTCCTTATCGGCTTCACCCTGAGAGAAACTGATGTTTTCGCTCGCACGAACAGCCTCACTGGAAGCAAAATTGGGATACATCCGCTCCCAGCCTCTGGGCAAGGTACAACCATGGAAAATCACCATGATGCCGTAATCGTTGGCATCAAACAGAATATCCTCGTACAACTTCATCATCTCCTGCTTTTCACTGCCGAAGAAATCGACCTTGATGCCCTTCACACCAATAGACTTCATCCAGGCCATTTCCTTACGTCTGGCAATCGGATTGTCCATGATGCCGCGCGGACCCTGAGGTGCATCGTTCCAGTGGCCATTCGAATTGTACCACAAATACAGCGACACATTTTTCGTCCTGCCATAGTCGGCCAATTCCTTGATCTTATCGCGACCAATTTGCGTGTCCCACAAAGCATCCACCAAAATGGTGTTCCAATTCATGGCAGCGCTGAAATCGATGTATTGCTTTTGAACATCAAACTTGGTGGCACCATCCATGCCGATGATCCAGCTCCAGCTACCTTTGGTGTACTCGTATTTTTGAGAAGCTTCATAACGCGGTTTCACCACACTGAAAGAAATGGTGGTTTCCACAATGGGTGCCAGGGTTTCGCCCACCGTGATGGTTCTCCAGGGTGTTTCACCGGGAATGGCAATGGAGGGTGACACCGAACCAAAACCATTCATTTCAATTGCCTGGGGGAAGCCCAGCGTGTACAGACCGCCGGGTTGTCCCATGAGGCGTCCGGCGCAATAACGGCTGTCAATGCCAGTTTCTGAAACCAACACCCAACCACCGGCAGGCACCTTAAACAAACAGGGGAATGAATAACCTTCACCCTGGCCGTTTTTACCCATTTCATCGTCAGGTCTGTAATTGGTTTCGTAACTGGGGTTTGTCCTTGCAAAACCGGTCAAAGCTTTGCTCATGGGGCAAAGAAAAGTCGTTGTACCCTGTGGAAACTGGAAACCGGTAGCTTCGGTTTGAACCAGGACTGAACGCGGATCTTTATTTCTGGAGGGAAACGTGTATTTGAAAGCGATGTCGTTGTTGCTCACCTGAAAAACCACGTTCATCATATCGACACGGTTGCCTTTGACAAAAGTGCAGACCATTTCATTGGCCACGTAATGTACCTGCTTTTGTTTGATGTTGGGCAATTCATAGCTTTCATCTACCACCCTGACAGATTTGGGTTGTTCGAGCAATACAACTTTATCGGTAAAGTCTACATCGTTGAACTTCACGCCAAGGGGTGATTCACTTAAAAATACTTTGCCATTGTATTGGACCGAATACACGGCCTTTTCCTGATTGGTGCTCACGGTTACTTCCAGTTTGCCGTCAGGAGATTTTACACTCAATGCCGCGGCACTCAACAGGGGAGCCGCCAATAAAATAGCTGATAATAATTGATGCTTCATATAGAAATTAATTGTTCCAAGTGGAGATTTGATCGCCGAGGCGCAGGAAGTCGAAATCGACAGTTCCGCCCGGGGTTTCTTTCGAGAAATAATACAAACCGAATCGATAGCCCATAAAATGTGGCATGTCGTATTGCATTTTCAATTCGCCGCCAATGCGTGTCCAGGTTTTGCCATCCAGGCTATAAAACATTCTGGCCAAATCGGTTTTGTCTTTGAAATTGCATTCGGCCTTGAAGAATACGGTTTGTTGGGTCAAAGGAATTCTTTCTTTTTCGACTGCAGGCTGTCTGTTGCGGTCAATCTGATACATGACGATGGTTTTGGCACCTTGCTGCATTTCGACAGCCAACTGTGCGTATTTGGCTTGCAAAAGGATCAAACCTGCCACGTCACCGTTTTTCATATTGCTGACGTCCAAGCTTGTATAACCACTGCAGAAAGGTCCGAAAGTTCTTTGTGTGAGGGTGTTTCTGGCTTGCAGCACATCTGTATCTACACGGTCGGTTTTGAAACGGATATAGCCTTTTCTTGCTGTCAAAGACCACAACGAATTGACAGGATTGTGGTTCCACTGCCAAACTTTGGATAAAGTCTTGCCTTTGAATTCGTCGCTGTTGACTATGCCAGGCATCAAGCCCTTGCTCGCCGGCAAATCGAGGGTTTCGGGTACTTTTCCGTTGACACCGATGGAAGGCCAACCGTCAACCCAGGTCATGGGAACCAAGTATGGAATGCGGCCTACGGCACCAAAATCGCGGAACAGATAGGCAAACCACCTGCCGTCTTTGGTATCGATGATGCTGCCCTGGGCAACGCCCAAGTCCTGAAGCACCACTTTGCCTTCGTTGTAAGGGCCGGTAATTTTGTCGGCACGATGGCAAACCACGGTGCGCATGCTGTTGCTGGGCCAGCAAATGTTGAACAAATAGTATTTGCCGTTGTGTTTGAACAACTGTGAACCTTCAGAGCCCAATCCCATACGGGTGCCTGCAGGCAGACTGGCATTTTCGATGAGCACTTTGTTGCTGCCTTCAACCACGCCCGACAAATCGGGTTTGATTTGCTGGATGGACAGTTTGTTGTTTCCGTAAATCATGTACAATTTGTCGTCGTCGTCAAAAAAGATGGTACAGTCGTGAAAAGAGGGTTTGAAAGAATGTTCCACGAATGGGCCTTTTTCCAGACTTTTGGTGGTAAAGATATATGTTTTACCCGTTGATTGTGAGAAGGTTGCAATATAATACACGCCCTTGTGGTAACGGATGCTGCTGGCCCATGAGCCTTTGCTGTATGTGTTTTTATTGTTGTCCAGATTCAAAATATCGCTACTGCCCAATGTTTCGTAGCAATAATTGATGGTTTTCCAGTTGGTTAAATCTTTGGATTTCATGATGGGCACACCGGGATTCATGTGCATGGTGGTGCTGGACATGTAAAACGTTTTGCCTACCCTTACAAGTGAAATATCGGGTACATCGGCAAAAATCAGGGGGTTTGTAGCTTTTTTGGCACTGAAAGCATTTGGACAGCAACCAAAAACGAGTGTCAACAGAAATGTGACAGTAAAAATTCTTTTCATTGAATTCATGATGGATATGTTATAGGTTTCATTTTAGAAAAATAAAAATTTCTTTTTGATTTTTTTGGGACCTTCCTGGGTCAACTGCACTTTTTGGATGGTTCCGTCTGCATTGAATTTCAATTCTTCCACGCAAACAGCCCTTCTGTAACTACCTCCTGTGGGCAGGGCTCCATGGTGGTAAAAAAAGTAGGTTTTTCCTTTGAAATCGACCACACCGGGGTGTGTGGTGGTGCTGTTGGGCGTGGGATCCTGAATCACACCTCTGTAAGTCCAGGGGCCTTCAATGGAAGTCGATGTGCAATACTCGATGGTTTCGGGAAAGTTGGCCGCATAGATTAAATAATACAGGCCTTTTCTCTTATAAATCCATGGCGCTTCGGTAAAGTTTTTTGGCTTGAAGGCAGTGATTGGGCCGTCCAATTCAATCATATTGCTTTTTAGTTTGACCCATTTGCAACTGCCATTGCCCCAGAACATGTAGGCTTGATTGTTGTCATCAATAAATACGGCCGGATCCAAATCGTCCCAGGAATGGGTCTGATCGGTGGTCATTTCATTGGTGATCAAAGCCTTGCCCAAAGCGTCTTTGTAGGGCCCCAGGGGATTGTCGGCCACAGCCACACCGATGCCGACACCGCCTTTGCTGTTGGCATCTGATCGATGAATGATGGATATGTACCAATAAAATTTGCCATTTCTTTCAATGCAATGGGCTGCATTGGCAGCTTTTGCTGCCCATTTGAAATCGGTTACGGCCAAACGGGGGCCATGTGAAGTCCATGTTGCCATGTCTTTGGTGGAATACACCAACCAATCCGGCATTTGATAGGTATTCGCACCGACATGTGCCGTGTCGTGTCCGACAAACGCATACAGTCTGTTTTTATACACCATGGGTGCGGGATCGGCGGTGAATACATCGGTGGCAATGGGATTGGCAGATTTTGCAACACCAAACAGACCACAGAGCATCAGGCTAAATACAATTTTTTTCATTTTTTGCGATTATTTATTGCGTGGGATTCGAATGACGGTAAGCGACATCGGGGGTGCCGTGTAATCAAATTTTTTATTGACATTGAAGGTCGATGAAACGGGGGCGATTTGATTGGGCTGGTCAAAGGTGTTTTCCACGTTTTCGTTGCCTGTCAACAAATACCTCGTACCTGTCGTTTTGAGTGTTCCAAAGCGGCTCAAATCGACTTTGAACGATTTGGCTGCCTGGTTGTAATTCACCATTTTGAGGATGACATCTCCTGTCTTGCTGTCCTGAACACAAGAGGCTCCCATCAGACTGTCTTTGGCTTGCTTGAACACATTGGCATGGTAGTAATCGCCGCTGTTTTGCATAAATAACTGTTGTACGTAAAAGTTGGGTGTAAGCACGATTTGCTCGTTGTCAAAGAATATCATGTCGGTGGTCCACTGGGTGAAATTCTTTTTGGCCAGCATGGGCGCATAAGAGGCCATGGAGACCACATCGCCATTGCGTTCGATAGAGGTCAAATACAGGGCTTCGGCCAGGGCATTCTTTAGTTTGTTACCCCATGAAGCATATTCCCCCAAATAGACCTTGGGACCTTTGCGGTTGTACGAATCATAGCGGTTTTGGTTGGAAACAAACCATTTGGGTTCGACATAGTAGTGTTCGTCCACCACATCGACTTTCAATTGATTGGCCAATGCCCATCCTTTTTCATAATCTTCACCACTGTGGAAAGGGCCGGAAGTTCCTACGAGCTTGATTTTGGGGTATTTGGCTTTGACTGCTTTGTAAATGGCGGTAAAACGTTCCTGAAACTCGGGGGTTATTTTCTCTTCATTGCCGATACCGACGTATTCCAGATGAAAGGGTTCCGGATGTCCGGCCTCGGCGCGCAGCGCTCCCCAAGTGGAGGTGGCCGGTCCGTTGGCCCATTCTATCAGATCTAGAATCTCTTGAATGTAATCCTGCAATTCGGCCATGGGCAGGGCTTTCTGGCCGGTACCGCCAGTTTTGTAGGTACCACCTGAATTTTGACAGGAGACTGCAGCAGGCACAACGGGCAGCGGCTTGGCGCCGATGTCTTCACAGAATTGGAAGAATTCAAAATAACCGAGTCCCACCGATTGGTGATAGTTCCAAAGATTGCGCTGTTCAACGCGCATTTCAAGCGGACCGATGGTGTTTTTCCATCGGTACATGTTGTGCAAACCGTCACCGTGCACCAAACAGCCGCCTGGAAAGCGGATGAATTTGGGTTTCATATTGGCCAGAACGGTTGCCAAATCGGCACGCAGGCCGTTGGGCCTGTTTTTAAAGGTTTTTTGGGGAAACAGGGAAATCATATCCATGGAGATGCCGCCGACAGCAGTGACAATCACTTGCAAAGACGCTTTGCTTTCGGATTTTGTGGCAGTGATGGTGGTGTTGTATTTTTTCCAGCTTTGAGATTGGATGGTCAATTCGTTTTGGCCAATCACGGCACCCGTTTTTCCGAGCAGTTGTACACTAACAGTGACTGCCTTGCCCCCTTTTGTTCTGGCAAAGAGGGAAAACTGGTATTGATCGCCGGATTGAATGACCATGCCGTCAAATCCCGAGTTTTTGAGCGCAACACCGGGGATGCCTCTAAAGGTGGGTTCATTTCCGATATGCTTGACATCGATCTCGATGTAATGGGGATTGTTTTGATGGATGGGTGTTGAGGTTTCGACCGAAATGGTGCCATAGGAATAGCCCAGTGATTGGTATTCCCAATAGGAAAAGGGATTCCAGTCTTTGGATTCTGTCGGGTTGTATTCGAAGGATCGGTTTTGAACCAATTCTGCATACAGACCGCCATCGGCTGCATAGTTGATGTCTTCGAAGAACAAGCCAAACAGGTCGGTACTGATGGGTTTTCCGTCTTTGGGAAGTTGGGCTGAAGTCTGGATGGAAAGGCTAAACCCCAACACGATGGCCAGGATTAACTTCATAAATGGATGAGATGCGGTATATTTCATGGTCGAAAAGCTTCAAATTGGATGGCTTCAGTGAACATATGGTCCACTAATGCACCCCAAAAGTAGTAAAAATCGGTGAAGGTTCAACCACAAAAAAACAATAAGCCAAAGAATTTCAAAATTCTTTGGCTTCCTTTCATTAAAAATCATATCTATTTGATTTTGTGTCGTTTGAACACTGACACAAACAAGCATCAACTCCTGCTGTTTTGGTTAAATCAAGTTTTCCTGAATGGCTTTTCTTACAAGAACCGCCGTATTTTTGGCACCCATTTTGTACAATAAGTCCTTTCTGTAACTGTTGATGGTCTCTACACCCAGACACATTTTTTTCGATATTTCCATGTTGGTATACCCATCAGAAATGAGCCTAAGTAGTTTTTTCTCACGTGTTGACAAACGGATACCGACTTCAGCATTTTCATCCAAAATCAATTTTGTCTGGCTACAAAGATAGGTTTCGCCATGATAAACGTTTTGAATGGATTGTAAGATTTCTTCGTGAGAGGCATTTTTTAGGACATACCCATGCGCGCCCAGCTGAAGCATTTCCTGAATAACAATCGGTTCTTGATGGCCGGAAAAAGCCACAATGTGAATTTGAGGATACTGCGTTAAGACGGTTTTACAAATTTCAAAGCCATTGATGCCTGGCAAAGTGATGTCCAATAGCAATACATCCGGATGGTTGTTTTCCAAGTCTTTCAAACAAGCCTCACCAGATGAAGCTGCGCCAATCACCGTTGCAAATCCGGAGTTGTCAATTAGAGATTTCAACCCATCCAATAAAACCAAATGATCATCTACCAAATAAACTCGAATCATTTCAAATTGAATTTATCCATAAAACTTTATAAAAGTACGCATTATTTGTTTCTATATCATGATGCGAATATAGGCAAAGGTCATAAAACCCCCAAAAAGGGGTTTCTTGATTTTGCATTCAGTCTTACATTTGTATTAGTAAATTTAAATGAATCAACCATGAAAAACATTGGCTTATTGGCACTTATCGTGTCATCGTTTACTTTATTTTCTTGTGATAAATCCACAGACGGAGATGGCGTAGATGGATCCACCTACAACTCGAGTAACAATGCGATCTCCAGCCCAACAGTCTGGGAATCTGATGAAACCATCACCGTAGACTGTCCTTTGGATGTTCAGTCCACGCTGACCATTGAACCGGGATGTACCATCAAGTTCACTTCAAACGGGAGTTTAAGTGTAGGTGTCAACGGTAGTGCTTCACTCATCGCAGACGGAAGTACTGAACAGCCCATTCGGTTTATCCCCTCAAGCGGAACGCAAGCCGGCAGTTGGGGAAGCATCACTTTTGGTCTCCACAATGTGGCTTCTCTCTCCAAGCTCAACAATTGCATCATTGTCGGGGCAGGTAAAAGCAACACAGCAGGCATTGACATTCAAAATACACGTGTTTCAATAGACTCCTGCACGGTAGAATACAGTAGCGGAAACGGCGTTCAGATATCAGGAACGGCTTCATTCAACAGCTTTGGATTCAACAACATCCGAAATTGCAGCAATTATTCACTGGAAGGCGAACCACAGTGTTTGTTGAATTTGGATTCAACCAACCTGTTTGGAACCGACGCTTCCAAAGCCATTTCTGTGCTGCCGGGAATCATCAGTACAACGGGAAACCTAACCAAGCAAGCGGTGCCTTATATCATTCAAGATTACATTGATGTTGAAAATGAATTGACCATCGATGAGGGTTGTACTTTAAAATTCAAGACAAATGCCTATTTGGCTGTTGGACAGAACCATTATGCTGCTTTGATTGCCGAAGGCACCGCAGAAGAACCGATTGTTTTCACCTCGGCCATCAGCACACCGCAGGCAGGTGACTGGGAAGGCATCATTTTTTATGAACAAAATGCTTCTCAAAGGTCCATTCTAAAATATACGACCATTGAATATGCAGGAAAAGCATCCGGCGTATTTGAAGCTGCCATCTATTCATATAGTGGTTTTAGTCTTGAAAACAGCACCATCAAAAACAGCTTGACCCATGGCGTGTATTTCAGAGAGAATGGGAATTTCACGACTTGCGCCAACAATGTGATTTCAGATTGCGGAAATGATCCCATTCATATTTTTGCAAGCAAAGCGCATACCATTGGCACAGGCAATGAAATCACAGCCAATGCAAGCATGGGCATTTATGTAGAGGGAGAATACATCAGCCAAAACGCACAATGGAAAAAACAGACGGTGCCCTTTATCATCAATGGCGTCATTTACGTGAGCACGACCAGCGGAACCGCCGTTTTAACCATAGATCCCGGATGCAGGATTCATTTTCTCCATTCGGCATCGATCAACATACTAGACAATGGCAGCATGATTGCCAATGGTACGGTTTCTGACAGCATTATTTTCACCTCAAATGCGACAACACCTTCTGCCGGCGACTGGGATGGCATCTATTTCGCCGAAGAATCTAATGGAGGCAATATGCTGAATTGTTGTAAAATCTCTTATGCCGGCAATTATTCAGACTATGCCATTGGAATCAGGACTTCAAATATAACCGTTTCTAACTGTTACATTTCAAACTCCGAAATGCATGGAATTTACATTAGTTACAATGAACCAGCGTATAGTCCATTGCTTATCAACAATACGTTTTCGGACAATGCCGGTTCCAATATATACTATGAAGAATAAGCACGGATTGTGGTAGATCCTGGCCAAAATAAGATGCCGCCCCTGTCGAACATTTCCACTCCTAAGATCGACAAGGACGGCATTTATAGCGACCAACAATACTTGCGCATTATTTAGCAGCCATAATCACTCAAAACCAAATCTTCCACTTCAGAATCTCCCCCATTGTCACTCATCACATCTGCATCCTCCGAGATAAAATCGCGCAATTGAATCGTCTTGACAGAGGCAGGCAAATGCGGAAATACCAGGACAAAGGAGACATACTTGTTGCAACAACCGGTAATAATGAATGTTTTGTCCAAAGGAAACTTGTTTTCGACGTATTTGATTTGGTAAATCTCTTTCGTTTGGCAATCAACGAGTGAAAGCCCTTTTCCAAAATAGAACCACCATTCATTTCCTCCGACATGATAGGTCATGGTGATTTTGGTGGCATCGGCCGTGCGTTCGATTTTTTGAATGCCTGAGTTTCTGTTCCAATGGGATGCAGGATTATCGGAAACAAGAACTTTTGAAGCATCAAATCTGGGGGCATTGTTCCAAATACGGGCATCATGTTCCAAATGGCGCAACCTTTTTCTGCCCAGCCTTAAAAAAACGATGTTTGAATTGGTGGTTTGTCCGGAAACAGCCATCTGCACCAAGGGTGGTTCCAAAAACGACCAGAAGAGGTTATCTTTCATCAACTCGTTGACCAGATATTTGAAATCCAACAACTTATCGTCACTGACCAAATCCGATTTTTGAGCTTTCAAGGCCAGCCGACCCAATACATGAAACAACTTGATGCCATCCTGAAGATCTTCAGCTTTCATGGAATCCAG
>CAYYJF010000021.1:10415-32020 GCA_964472175.1 uncultured Bacteroidales bacterium
CCCAAACGAACAAACAACTGTGAGAGTAAGACGTCAATATAATGTTTGTGTTGGATGTGATAGGCTTCATGTTTGACTACCATGCTTCGTTTTGAATCGCTCATGGCATCGTTCAAATACATGGTTTTCATAAAAGTAAATGGGGTTGAAACTTCGGGATGTACCACCATGCTGTATGTATCCTGCACCAACCTGGTTCCATGACGCTTATAGCGCAATATCCGATTCAATTGAAATAAAAAATGCCCCAATAAAAACAGGGTAATGGCCGCTACAATCATATAAAACCATTGAAGCATGCTCAACCCCTTGTCTTTTTCGGCCAACTCCTGTTGTTCATTCAACAGCGTTGAAGCATCATTGTAATACTTGATGTTGGTTATTTTTACGGTATATCCCAGTTCGCGGTGTGCAGCAAGATCCTTGTTTTCTGAACGGGATTCAAAGGGAATTAGAGAGGTGCTGTACAAATAATCAGGAATCTTAACAGGCACTTCAAAGGTGAAAAGCGTCATACCCAAGGACAAAAATGGAATGGTCAATAAAAAATATCGACAGGATTGGTGTGAAGCCTTACCCCTAAACAACCAAAAATACAACAATACCAGTAAGCCCGAAGCCAATACGTATTTCAATATCCGGATAAATATGGGAGACAACTCTTCCATCTACTACTTTGATTTGCGGTCGTTTAGCATTTTTAGAATATCATCGTATTGATCTTGAGTCAATGGCTCTTTTTTGGCAAAAAAAGACATCATGGATTTGAAAGATCCTTTGAAAAAATTGTCTTTGACGCCGGTCATAAAGGCATCCATATAGGTTTCTCTGGGTATCAATGGAAAATAGAGATAACTTTTCCCATTGGGTTCATAGTCCACATACCCCTTATTGAGCAAAATACGTACAAAAGTGGAAGCGGTACTATACGCCATTTGCTGACTTTTAAATGCATCTACGATGTCGTAGACGGTGGCTTTCTTCTTATCCCAAATCACATTCATGATTTGCAATTCAGACTTGGTTAATTCACGTATCGGCTCCATAAAAGTGTTTTTCAGGACAAATATACGATTTAAATGATTCGTTGCAACTAAATTCTTAAATGAATTTGCAAAAAAGAAAAGGTGTCTCAAATGAATATTGAGACACCTTGATTGGTGATCCGAGCGGGATTCGAACCCACGACCCACAGCTTAGAAGGCTGTTGCTCTATCCAGCTGAGCTACCGGACCCCTTAAAACGGGTGCAAAGATAACCATTTAATCGAATTCTGAAAAATAGAATCCATTTTTTTGTCATAAATTAAAACGGATATCCGACGGCAAAGTGCATGGCAAAATCATTCCATTTGTCGATTTGGCGAATGCGCCAAGGATCGGACTGGATGAGAGAGGGGTCATAGACTTTCATGCCACAATCCACGCGAAGCAAAAAATAATTGAAGTTGAAGCGAAGTCCCATTCCAATGCTGCCGGCCATGGTTTTGTAGAAATTGCCCAGTTCAAAACGTCCTCCGGGCTGATCGCTGTAATCTCTGAGTGTCCAGATATTACCGGCATCGGCAAAGAGCGCGCCTTCAAGCACCCAAAAAAGATTGCCCCTGTATTCGAGGTTTAAATCGAGTTTAACATCCCCGGATTGGTTCATGAAATCAATTCTTCCTGTCGTGTTTTTATAGGTTCCCGGTCCAACAGTACGTACAGACCAACCCCTGACAGAGTTGGCTCCACCGGCATAAAAACGTTTTTCAAAAGGCAAAATAGAGGCATTGCCATAAGGATAAGCCAGGCCCAAACCGACTCTGTATGCCAATCGACTTTTGGAGTTAAGCACTGTACTTTTTGCAAATTCCAATTCCCCTTTGAGGTATTGACTGAAATTGATGTTGCCAATTTTATAGAAACCATGCTGATCTTTGGACGATCCGGTGATTGCATACGCAGCGTACAGGAGATTTCCAGCCGATTCAAAACTGCCTTTCCAGGTGTGGTAGGTTCTGTTCAAGCCCCCGTTAGGTGCACTGGTAAAGGAAAAACTGTAGCCTGATTTTAAAATAAACTGATCCTGATAACTGTATTTCAGATAGGAGGTATTGTTCAGATAATTGGCTTTGAACGTGGAATCGACACGGGGCATGTATAAATAACTCATATCAAACAAATCCAAGGTATGTCGGCGATTGGCTTCAGCCCAATTGTACCGCACCCCCATGGAGGCGACAGTGCGCTCAAATTCGGGTCGGATCATGATTTGATAAGCGGTTCTCCATTCGGTGGAAGCATCCACTTTTTGCTTGAATGTGGAAGAAAGGAAAGGCATTTTGAACTCAGGAAACGTCAAATTCATTTCACCGCCTATTTCCTTGTAATCGCTTTCAAAATTTGCAGAAAGCGCTTCATAGGCTCCTCTCACTTTAAACTGGAACAATTCTGAACCGTTCAACAAATTGCGGTGGGTGTACACCGCATTTCCGGCCACACCGAAATCGCCTGCTGTGTTGGTTCCTTCCAGATCAAAGCCTATGCCTTGTTTGGCATTGGATGACAAGACAATATAGCAATCTAATAATCTATTTCCCTGCGCATCGGCAGGCAATTCGACAAAGCGGATATTGACATATTTCATGTATTGCAGGGCATTGAGTCGGGTGTAGGTTCTGTTCACTTTCTCCACATCATAAACATCGCCCGGCACCATACGACAATTGGAAATCAGAGCTTTGGGATCGATAAATGGCTCAGATTTATACACCGTTTTGTAACCATCCACAACAATGGTATCGTATCCGGACAACTGAAAAACAGGGCCTTCCGTCACGCTACCGGAATTTCTTCTGTTGAAACTTGACATGTCTACCCCCAGCATGAAATAGACCGCATTGATTTTATAAGGCGTATAGGCGTAATCACGCATGTCTTTGCCTGTCAATCCAGAAATGGTGGTATCGGTCTCGAAGGTCTTCATTTTCAGCTTAATTCGCGCCTGGTTGTTACCCAAGGTACTGTCAACACTGAAATAGATGTGTTCTTTTTGCATGGCATAGAAGCCTTTGCTTTGCAAATAGGAAACAATGCGTTTTCTTTCACCGTCCAACGCCTCACTGCTGAGTAAAATGCCAGGTTTGATGTCTGATGCTTTTTTCAGCGTATCCGTATATGTTGAAATGGCTTCAGGAATTTCCTCAAATTCAATGGATTTGACCGTATAGGGTTTGTTGGGTTTCAGAATGAGGGACACGTATGCTTTTTTCTTTTTAAAGCGCACGTCTTTGGCGACTTCTCCCTGGTAATAACCGTTGTTTACCAACAGACTTTCCAAGGTGGATCTGGAACGTTCATTTTTGATGTCGTCAAAAATAACTGGTTCTTCTCCAATATTTCTGAGCGTTCTGTTGATCCATTTGGTGGTATCTTTTCCGGACAGGTTGTAAATAAACAAATTCACACCAATGAAATTTAAAAAACGGCTGTTAGGCGTTTGGTGCAAATACAGGTTGAAATCTAGTTTTGGCACATTTCCTTCCTTTTCCAGCGTCACTTTTTTAAGCATAAACTGGCCTTCCGGAACATATTTATACGGATTACAGGAGGCAAGCAGAAAAATAGTGATCAAAGAAGCAAGATACAGCGTTCTGTGCATGCAGCATATATTTTGGAATGCCAACAAAAATACATTTTCCATGCTAGAAGTACAAATCGGGTTCGATTATTTCGCATGCATAAAAATTTTGTACTTTTGCTGCATGATGCTCAGTCAATCCAAACGCTCCTTTATCCATTCGTTGGAACACAAAAAATACCGGCTGAAAACCGGTTGTTTTTTGGCAGAGGGCAACAAATGTTGTACCGATTTATTGAACGATCTTCATTGCAAACTACTGATTGCCACGGATAAGTGGCTTTTAGAGCACCCCAAATGCAAGGCTGAGGAAATTTTGGAAATTGACAAAGCCGAACTTCAAAAAATCAGCTTACAACAAAGCCCTCAGGAGGTTTTGGCTGTATTTGAAATACCACAATACCATTTCGACAACAGCGTCATTGCAGGAAAATTAAGCCTGGCTTTGGACAACATTCAGGATCCCGGCAACATGGGGACCATCTTGCGTTTGGCCGATTGGTTTGGAATAGAGCACGTTTTATGCTCCAAAGGCACAGCCGATGCGTTCAATCCAAAAACCGTTCAGGCCACCATGGGTGCCATCGGTCGGATCAAAATTCATTATCTGGATTTATCAGAGGTCCTATCTCAGGTTAAAATGCCCGTTTACGGTACTTTTCTGGAAGGTGATCCCATTTACGATGTGCCATTGAAACGGGAAGGCATTGTTGTGATGGGCAATGAGGGAAATGGCATCTCCGGTGAAATCGCACCCTATATCACACAAAAACTATTCATTCCGGATTACCCTGTGGGAAAAACAGGTTCAGAATCGTTGAATGTCGGGGTGGCAACGGCCATTGTTTGTTCGGAATTCAGAAGAAGAAACCGATGATGTAAGCCCCGATGGCCATCACTTCGACAAGGATTCTTTTTGCTTTTTGGCCGCCTCTACCCTTTTCTTGAACCGTTCGCTGATTTTCGGGTCTTCATTGGTCTTCTTTTTGAGTCGGCTGGCCCTGGATTCAGGCTTAAAATCAACAAAATGAGGGCCTTCTTCCTTCTTGGATTCGTCCATAACCTGCTTTTGATCTATCACTTCGGGTGGAAGCTGATCTGCAATTTCTGTAACGCTATCTGATGGTTGCACGTAGTTATTGACAACCGCATTGGGAACCAACCTAAATACAGGTTTGATTTCTGCCTGTTTGAAGCCAAACTGCATCTGATTGTATTTGCGTACAGAATCAGGAACATATTGACAATCAGGCTTTAAAACAGCATTCAGAAAAGCTGGCCTGATTTGCCATAAGGATTTGGAAAGGGAGGAAAGACCCTGGCTAGATGTCCTCGACAAATCTATCCGTTTTTGGGTCTGCATTTTATACTCAGCCAGCTTTTCCAGAACATCTTTGTAAACTTTTTCGTAGCTATTTAAATGCCTGCTGTACCAACGAACGTTCATGTCAAATTGCTCGGGAGTCAACCCATGTTTTTTCAACACAGCTCGATAAGTCAAATCCACAAATGATTCCCGATCCAATCCATTGGACCAACGGTCTATAGACTGATTGTTTGAAGGTTTCAGCATGGCTTCGGTGAGGTGAACATCAAACAAGACCTGCCCCATTTTTTCACGGGACAAAACGCCTTCGGGTCTGCACGATTGGAGCAGCAATACGATCAAACAACCCAAAAGAATTGTAACAGCCTTTTTGGACATGAATTCAGAATTATACAGGCTCATCAACCGGTGGTTCGGGTGATGTGGTTGGTCTTTTTAATGCTTTTGACGTTGTGGTTTCGGACAATTCCTTGCGATAGAACAACAACAATATGACAATTCCTACAGAAATCGCAGCGTCTGCCAGGTTGAAAACGGGCTGGAAAAACACAAAGGGTTTGCCACCCAATATGGGCAGCCAGTTTGGCCAAACGGTATCAATGATGGGGAAATAGAACATATCAACTACTTTCCCGTAAAACAAGCTTGAATAACCGCCGCTTTCTGGCAAAAATGAAGCCACCTGATACATGCTGTCGTCAAAAATCACCCCATAAAACAAGCAATCTAGGATGTTTCCTGCAGCACCGGCAGTGATCAGGGAAACCGCTACGAAATAGCCGGTTCTGACTGTTGGAAAGTTTTTGATGCGGTGCATATACCAAATAAGCACACCCACGGCAACCATCCGGAACAGGGTCAGGAAAAGCTTGTCGAACAATTCAATACCGAAGGCCATTCCGTTATTTTCGGTAAAAAACAAAATAAACCAATCGGTCACTTGAATGCCATCGTGCAACACCATGTTGGTTTTGATCCAGATTTTTAGTGCCTGGTCAAAAAACAACACCAGCGTAATGACAGCAAGGATCAAAAAGCTTCTGGAAATCTTAGGCATATTATTTCTTCTCCTTGGCTTCGATGCTTAAAGTGGCATGTGGTACGGCACGCAAGCGTTCCTTTGGTATCAACAGACCAGTTTCTCTGCAAATACCATAGGTTTTGTTTTCAATCCGCGCCAAAGCTGCTTCCAAATGCTGAATAAACTTCATCTGTCTTTGAGCCATGCGTCCGGTTTCTTCTTTCAACAGGGTATTGGCACCTTCTTCAAAGTTTTTAAACGTTGGGGAGGTATCCATCACATCGTTGCCATCCATGTTGGTCACACTGGCTTTCAGCTGTTCATAATCGATCCTGGCTTTTTCCAGTTTTTCTAAAATGATTGTGCGAAATTCTTCCAATTCCGCATCCGAATATCTGATTTTGTCTGACATAATGTTTGAATTTGAGAAAGTAAATAAAATCAAAACTGTGCTTTAAATCTGAAATGCGAATATAAGAAAAAGAAGTAGATTATCATATAGTTCTTTCAACACGTATATTCAAATCCAATTCTTCCATGTCCAGGGATTGTCCGTCAGCAAATCCGGCCGTTAGCGTCAGGCTGTTGGCCAGGGTTTGGGTCATCACATAGGTTTTCCAATGATCCAATGCTTCTTGCAGTTCGGGGTGATCGGTTATTTCAATGTTTATTTTATCGACAATGTCGTAACCATTGGCTTTGCGGATGTTTTGAATCCGATTGACCAACTCCCGTGCCAAGCCTTCTTGTTTGAGGGCTTCTGTAATGGTAATATCCATGGCCACAGTCAATTTGCCTTCATTGGCAACCAACCAGCCCGGGATGTCTTCAGAGAAGATTTCCACATCGGTGGCTTCAACCGAGATGACCTGGCCATTGATATCGATCGGGAAATTGCCTGTTTTTTCCAATACATTGATGGATTCCTGCGGCAATTCTGTCAATATTTTAGCCACTTCTTTCATCAATTTGCCACATTTTGGACCCAGTTTTTTGAAATCGGGCTTGATGCGTTTGATTAAGATGCCGGCTGTATCGTCTACAAACTTGAGCGCTTTGACATTGACTTCGTTCAGCACGAGGGAAGACATGGATTCGATCTGTCTTTTTTGGATTTCGTCCAGAACAGGTACCATCAAAACGGACAAAGGTTGTCTGACTTTGATGCCGACTTTTCGGCGCAAAGCCAGGACCATGGAGGTCAACTGTTGCGCCATTTGCATCCGCGTTTCCAAATCTTTGTCAATGACAGTGGTATTGGCAACGGGGAAATCGGACAGGTGAACGGAATCTGCTTCCTGATCGCCTTTCACTGCATGCAAATCGGCAAAAAGCTTATCGGCATAGAATGGTGCAATGGGTGCCATGAGGCGTGATACAGTTTCCAGACAAGTGTACAGGGTTTGGTAGGCAGACAATTTATCGTCGGAGAAGCCACCGCCCCAGAAACGTTTTCTGTTCAAGCGTACATACCAGTTGCTTAAGTTTTCACCAACGAAATCGCTGATGGCTCTTCCTGCACGGGTGGGTTCGTAATTGCTGTAACACCAATCCACTTCCTGAATCAAGCTGTTGAGTTGCGAGAGAATCCAACGGTCTATCTCAGGTCTGTTGGCCCATGCCACTTCTTTTTCATTGGAGGTAAACCCATCTACATTGGCATACAAGGCAAAGAAGGAATAGGTATTGTACAGGGTGCCGAAAAATTTACGTCTCACCTCTTCGATGCCGTCTGTGTCAAACTTCAGGTTATCCCAGGGGGAAGCATTGGTGATCATATACCATCTCAACGGATCGGAACCGTATTTTTCAATGGTTGAAAATGGATCCACCGCATTGCCCAGGCGTTTGGACATTTTGTTGCCATTCTTATCCAAAACAAGGCCGTTGGAAACGACTGCTTTGAAGGAAACGGAATCAAAAATCATGGTGGCGATGGCATGCAGGGTGAAGAACCAGCCACGTGTCTGGTCAACGCCTTCGGCAATAAAGTCGGCAGGATATATCAGGCCTTTGTCAAAGGCATCCTTGTTTTCGAACGGATAATGGATTTGTGCATAGGGCATGGCGCCTGAATCGAACCACACGTCGATCAAATCGGTTTCGCGTTTCATGGGTTTACCACTGGCTGAAACCAACACGACTTCGTCCACATAAGGTCTGTGCAAATCGATCAAATCGTAGTTTGCTTTGGAATAATCGCCGGGGACAAACGGTTTCAGGCTGTTTTCCTGCATAAAGCCGGCCTGCACCGATTTTTCAATTTCGTCATACAATTCTTGAACCGAACCAATGCAAATTTCTTCCGAACCGTCTTCTGTTCTCCAGATTGGAAGCGGTGTGCCCCAAAAACGACTTCTGGAGAGATTCCAGTCGTTGAGGTTTTCCAGCCATTTGCCAAAACGTCCAGTGCCTGTGGATTGGGGTTTCCAAACGATGGTTTCGTTCAATGCCATCATGCGTTCACGGCAAGCGGTCGATTTGATAAACCAACTATCTAAGGGATAATACAATACGGGTTTGTCGGTACGCCAGCAATGGGGATAATTGTGCACATGTTTTTCGATTTTGAAAACCAGGTTTTGCAGTTTCAAATGCACGCACAAATCCACATCGAGGGTGGCATCGTTTTCGGTCAATTGTTCGTCATAGGCGTTTTTTACATATCGACCGGCAAATTCGCCATACTTGTCGACATCCATGTTTTCGGAGACGAAGGCAGCATCCAAATCTTCCAGTTTCCAGAAACGACCGGTTGGATCGACCATGGGGCGGTTGTTCCCGTCCTTATCAATCATCAACAAAGGTGCAATGCCAAAATTCTTGGCCACCCTGTCGTCGTCGGCGCCGAAGGTCGGGGCGATGTGCACAATCCCTGTACCGTCTTCTGTGGTGACGAAATCACCAGAAATGACTTTGAAGGCATTTTCGCCCGGATTGACCCAAGGCAGCAATTGTTCGTATTCAATACCCACCAAATCAGCGCCTTTCATCTCGCAAATCACTTCAAAAGGAATGAGTTTGTCTCCTTGCTTGTATTGATCGAGCGGAATGCCAGCTGCTTTTTCCTGAAAATGTGCATTCAACAGGTCTTTGGCCAGAATGCAGGTCATGGGTTGACCGGTATAGGGGTTGAACGTTTTAACGCCCAGATAGGTAATGTTTGGTCCAACGCAAAGGGCTGTATTGGAAGGTAAGGTCCAGGGGGTGGTGGTCCAGGCCAAAAAGTAAGCATCACCGAAGGTGGTCCACTCGGTTTTTGGTTGCTTGATTTTGAATTGAGCCACACAGGTGGTATCCTTGACGTCGCGGTAGCATCCGGGTTGGTTCAACTCGTGTGAACTCAAGCCTGTTCCTGCAGCCGGAGAATACGGTTGGATGGTATAGCCTTTGTATAGTAAGTCTTTATTGTACAGTGTCTTAAGAAGCCACCAAAGGGTTTCAATATAGCGGTTGTCATAGGTAATATAGGGATCTTCCATGTTCACCCAATAGCCCATTTGATGGGTCAGATCTTCCCATTCTTTGGTGAATTTCATGACATCTTTTCTGCAAGCGGCATTGTATTCGGCCACAGAAATGGTTTTACCGATGTCTTCTTTGTTGATTCCCAAGGTTTTTTCTACGCCCAGCTCAACAGGGAGGCCATGTGTGTCCCAGCCTGCTTTGCGTTCCACACGAAAACCTTTCATGGTTTTATAGCGGCAAAAAATATCTTTGATGGAACGGGCCATGACGTGGTGTATGCCTGGCATGCCATTGGCAGAAGGCGGACCTTCGTAAAACACAAATGAAGGCGCGCCTTCACGTATGGAGGTGCTTCTGTGAAACACGTCCTGATCATCCCATTTTTTTAAGATTTCTTTGTTGATGGATGCCAAATCAAAACCGGAATATTCAGCAAATTTTTTCGACATGGTACAATGCATTTTTTCAAGCCGCAAAGGTAAGAAAAAAATGCAAGTCGGTGTTAAAGATAGAGGTCTGAAGTTGCTATTTTAAGTGCTTCACTGCGAGAACCGTCCCGATTGGAGAGAAAGATGCTGCCATGCACGGTTGGGATGCGGTGAAAGGAGTATTCCATCAACAGGCGTTTAGGTGATCGGCCTTGAACGGTTGAAACGGCACAGAAACGGGAAGGATACAACTTATTTTCGTAACAAAGGTGTTCAAATTCGGTACAAACATCGCAGGGCAAAATAACGGCAAACCGACCATCGGGCGAGAGCAGGGAGGCTGCTTTTTGTATTAATTTTTCGAAGGTCAAATGGGTGGCATGTCGTGCATTGGAGCGAATCGGATTTGGACAGGTAAGGGATTTTTTGAAAAAGGGTGGATTTGAAACGATTAAGTCAAAAGGCGCATCGGTAAAATGGAGGATGTCGGCTTGTACGATTTCTACCTTCGATGCGAAGGGCGATTTGGTTGCATTTTCTTTGGCCTGAATGGCGGAAGCTTCATCAATTTCAACTCCGGTGACGAAGGCCTGGCTTCTTTGGGCGGCAATGAGGGCGATCAAGCCGCAGCCTGTGCCAATATCTAAGATGCGTTTGACATTGGTTGTGTCGAGCCAGGCGCCCAGCAACACGCCATCGGTACCCACTTTCATGGTACTTTTGTCATGGGCGACTTCAAAATGTTTGAATCGGAAAGTTGAAACGGACATGGCGATTTATTGCCCTTCTTTTGGTTTCTGCGCGGCTTCGGCTTTTTCTTTGGCAATTTCTTTTTCGTACCAGGACAAACGCATGGCCGTATAAAGTTCTGTCAAGGCCGACATGAGTAAAACCGCCACCCAGGAGCGCATGTTTTCAAATTGCATGTAAGAGGCGGCCAGCATAAAAAAGGCCGACATGAGGTACATGCGGTTCAGTCGTTTGAGACGGAAATCGTTTCCGCTGTACACGCTGCGCATGCGACTGACGATGTACAAGGCTGTGCCTCCGGCAAAGGCATATTTTCCCCAAGTCACATTTTCCATGACCAACACGGAGGATATCAACAGGGTGAGGGCACCAATAAAAAACAGGATATTGTAAATCTTTTTAGCCATATTGCTTATTCAATCAAAAAAACTTCTTCATTGGGTTTTTTCATGAGGTATTCTTCTCTGGCAACCCTTTCCAATTCGGCATCTACCGACTGCAGACGCTTCAATTGTTTTTCACTTTTCTCGCTCATATCACGATAATGGCGGATTTCTTTTTTCAGGCCGGAGATTTCTTTTTGGTATTTCCAGCGCTTGATGGCGTTGTTTTCATCCACAAATACGACAAAGACAACAAACACCAGACAGGTAATCAGGTATTTGTTTAAAAATGGCTTCAACCATTTCAGTACCGCATTGAGCCGATCCATGATTCGAGATATTTGAAAGTGAATTTCGCAAATGTACATATTTTTTTGCAGTCGTTCCATCGAAATCCTTGAAATGATTTTGTTACATTTGCATCTACGTTTCGCAACACCTGAATACATGGATCACTATATTGTTTCTGCCAGAAAATACCGTCCGGATACTTTTGTTTCGGTCGTTGGTCAGACCGCATTGACAACGACCCTGAAGAATGCCATCCTCAGCAAACAGCTGGCACATGCCTATCTTTTTTGTGGTCCCAGAGGTGTTGGCAAGACGACTTGTGCCCGTATATTCGCAAAAACAATCAATTGTTTTGCCATCACAGAAAACGGCGAAGCCTGCAACGAATGTGAATCGTGTAAAAGTTTCAACGAACAACGTTCTTTAAACATTTTCGAACTCGATGCGGCTTCAAACAATTCTGTGGACGACATCAGAAGTCTGGTGGATCAGGTACGAATTCCGCCGCAATTGGGTCAGTATAAGGTGTATATCATTGATGAAGTACACATGCTTTCGACCAGTGCTTTCAATGCTTTTTTGAAAACCCTTGAAGAACCTCCCCACCATGCCATTTTCATTTTGGCCACCACTGAAAAGCACAAGATTCTGCCGACCATTTTATCCAGATGTCAAATCCATGACTTCAATCGAATAGGGTTAACGGACATTGTCGGATATTTGAAGTATGTGTCCAATGCGGAAAACATTCAGGCTGAAGAAGATGCGCTGAATGTGATTGCCATGAAGGCCGATGGTGGCATGCGTGATGCTTTGTCCATTTTTGACCAGGTTGCCAGCTACGGACATGGTTCGGTGAGCTACCAAAGCGTGCTGGAGAACTTAAATGTGCTGGATTACGAGTATTATTTTAAATTGACGGATGCTTTGTATCAGGGTGAAACCGCTGCTGCACTGCTTATCCTGAACGATATTTTATCAAAAGGCTTTGAGGGACAACACTTCATCACCGGACTGGCTGCACATTTCAGAGATTTGATGGTGTGCAAAGACCCATCCACGCTGGTTTTGCTGGAAGTTGGGGCATCGATTCGCGATCGGTATAAATCGCAATCGGAGCAATGTGCCCTACCCTTTTTATACGCGGCCTTGAGGTTGGCCAATGAGTGTGACATGGCTTATAAAGAAAGCCGAAACAAACGGTTGTTGGTTGAACTGACACTCATCCGAATGGCTCAGCTTTCGGATCAAAAAAAAAATAGAGGAATGGCTGGTTGATGCCATTGACTTATACACCATTCAAGCTTTTGACATTCCGGACATGGGTCAACAACCTGTGTCTCAAGTAGCGCCTGTTGAAACGCCATCCATTCAACCCAAACCTGCTGTCACGACAAATGCCAGCACAGCGACGGCTCCTGTCGGCAACAAAAACAACGATGCGCCCAAAACTTTGCAGGCCATCCAGACCGTTTCGCTGAGAAAGAAAGCAGCACCTGCCACCACTGTCAAAAAACAATCAGAAGAAGAGCATTTTGTTGTCAACCAGCCATTTACTAAAGAGGCTTTGCAATTGGCATGGAAGCAATATGTCGAAAACATAGAGGAGGATTTGCATTTGGCACAAGCCATGAAAAACATGACTCCGTCGATTTTAGAAGCGTACCAACTGGACGTATTGGTTCAAAACCAAGCCCTTGAAGCAAAGCTTATGGCCATTAAAGTAACCTTGGAACAACACCTCCGCAAACAGTTGAAGAACGGTAAAATTGAATTGCATATTCGCATAAACGAAGAAACGGATACCTCCAGGCCATTTACCAACAAAGACAAACTCGATTTCCTGATACAGAAAAATCCACATTTGGAGACTTTGTATCGTTCTCTAAATATGGATTTCTGATAAGTTATCGGATCTGGCCGCTTTATTGCAGCGATCTTTTCAAAGCAATCATTTCAATGGCGACAACAGCTGCTTCCGTGCCTTTATTCCCATGAATGCCTCCTGCTCTGTCGATGGATTGTTGCATGGTGTCGTTGGTCAATAGTCCAAAAACAAAGGGTATATTTTTTGTCAGATTCAGTTGAACAATGCCTTGGGTAACACCTGAACAAACGTACTCAAAATGAGGTGTTTCTCCACGGATGACACAACCCAGCACAAGGACGGAATCAACAGGCTTCGACTCAGCAAGCAATTTGGCACCAAAGACCAATTCGAAACTTCCCGGTACCCATTGGATGTGAATATTTTCTTTGGAAACGCCTTTATCAAGAAGCAAGGAGACGGCACCATCCAATAGTTTGGTGGTGATTTCCGGATTCCACTTGGATACGACAATGCCTATGGTCATATCAGAAGCATCGGGAATGGCTTTTAAATCGTAATCAGAAAGGTTGTGAAATTGCGTCGCCACTTATTTTTTCAATTTGGCTCGTTCAATATACTTTTCGATGGTTGTACCTTCTTGTGACAAAGGATATTGATCTCTGATTTGCTCATAAACTTTCAATGCCTGACCCCATTTGTCCATGGCTTCGTACACACGACCAGCCTTCATCAGATACAAGGGTGACAAAACATTGTTTTCAGCGCTAGCGGCTTGCGTAAAGTAATCTGCAGCTTTATCGAGTTCTTTCAATTCAACATAGCAATCACCAATGGCACCCTTCAGCGCCGGAGATACCATGATGTCTTTAGAATTACATTTATCCAGATAGTCAATGGCTTTTTCGTAGTTGCCCATTGATTTATAGCACAAACCGGCATAAGCAGCAGCAAGTTTGGCTGTTTTGGTGATGCCATAATCGTCGATAATGCTTTCAAATCCGATGTACTCTCCACCATCACCATTCAGGGCAATCTGAAAAGAATCGACTGCAAAATAAGACTCACCCATAAAAATCATGGCCTGAGCTTCTTTTTCTTTTGGTTTTAAATAACCATTGCGGAATAAAAATACACCGCCGACAACCAAAACAATGACAGCCAATGCAATTAACAGGCTTTTCTTATTATTTTCAATGAATTGTTCAGAACGGCTCAACGCTTCATTGACTTGTAGCAAATCATCTTTTTCTTCTTGTTCTTTGATTGACATATCGCTTAGACTTAATTGTAACAGAGGTACTTTAATTTTTAGGTCTACAAAAGTACATTAATTCGTTTGATTCCCAAATTTTCGCCGTTTTTTTCTACATTTGCAGACAATCATGGTCTGTTCACGCTATGCATCTTCACAAATTATCCGTACTCAATTTTAAAAATATTCAGGAAGCTGAATTGACGTTTTCCCCACATATTAATTGTTTTTTTGGCAAAAACGGTGAAGGAAAAACCAATTTGCTGGATGTGGTGTATTATCTGTCTTTCTGCAAAAGCCACTCCAACCCCATCGATGCCCAAGTGTTGTTGCACGATATGGACTACTTCATGTTGCGCGGTGCGTATCAAGTTCATGACCGCAGCATGGAAATACAGTGCAGCATGAAAAAGCGCCAACGAAAAATTTTCAAGAAAGACAAAAAAGAATATTCGAGGCTTTCTGAACACATCGGACAAATTCCTTTGGTCTTGATTTCTCCCTCAGATGAAGGGCTGATTCGAGAAGGAAGCGAAGAACGCAGAAAATTCATGGACATGGTTTTGTCGCAATACGATCATGAATACATGGAAACATTGATTGCCTACAACAAAGCCCTTCAACAAAGAAATGCCCTGATCAAACAAGAATCTGATCCGGATCGTTCGATGTGGGAGCTGTATGAATCCCTGATGTATCGTTACGGGAAAACCATCTTTGAAAAAAGGAAAGCGTTTGTAGATGCTTTCACCCCTGTTTTTCAAAAGTTTTACCAACGCATTTCGGGTGGGAATGAAAACATTTCTTTGGTATACAATTCTCACCTGGAAGATGAACACTACGATTTGTCGCTGGAACAAAACAGAAACAAAGACCGGTTGATCGGTTTCACGACGCTTGGCATTCATAAGGATGATCTGGACATGAAACTGGACGGCTTTCCCATTAAAAGGGTTGGATCTCAGGGACAAAACAAAAGTTATTTGATTGCCTTAAAGCTGGCGCAATATATTTTCCTGAGTGAAGCCGGGCCATACAAGCCCATTCTGTTGTTGGACGATTTGTTTGACAAACTGGATGCCCAGCGCGTTTCAAACATCATTCAATTGATTTCCGGGGGCACTTTTGGTCAAATATTTATTACTGACACCAACAGGGAGAATCCCGAACAGCTCTTGCATCAGTCTGGTAAGGAATACAAAATTTTTATGGTTGAAAAAGGACAGATCAAATCGGTCGAAGCATGAATAAACGCGAAATTCGTTCCCTCAAAGACATTTTGAACGATTCTTTGCACGATTTGAACATCGATTCAAAAATCAAGGAAAGCAGAATCATCGAATCCTGGAGTGCTGTGGTTGGCCCATTGATTGCCGCACATACGACCGAGATTAAAATTTACCGCAAAGTGCTCTACATCAAACTGGATACCCCCATCCTAAAAAACGAGTTGCAGTTTATGCGTCAAAATTTGATGACACGCTTAAATGAGGTCGCAGGTGGCGAAACCATCTACGACATCATTTTTCGTTGATCATCTTTTTTTCTTTTGAGGTTTCATCGAAACCATGCCCCCCTTCATGGTTGAAACCACTTCTACTCCTTTTGTCAGGGTTGGATCGTTTTCCTGAAGTATTTTCCAGAAGGCATCTTCACCCAACATATTTCTGGCAATAAAGGCTTTGATTTGTGTCAGAACCAAAGGATAGGACGGTTCAATGATAAAATCTCTGCCCATTACGCCCCGTGTCCAGGCATAATCCACAAAACCCGGGATCAGATTTTGGTCTTCCAAAAAGAACGAGAGTCGGTTGGCATCTTTGAATCGAGACAAAGAATCTCTGTACGTATCTGCATAATTATACGCAAAGCCCTGAATCAAGCCTTGCGAGTTCACCTTATTGTACCAACTTGTAACGCCTGAAGTATCAATGGGCACAAAATAATCGGGAATGATGCCACCGCCGCCATACACGGTTCTGCCACCTGAAGTTTTGTAGGCTTGTTTGAAATCCACATCGATGCTGTCCTGTGAATCAAACTCTCCACCCAAATAACGATTCAGAATGTCATTCTGATAATTGGCATCTGCACCCTTTTTATATGGTTTTTGAATGCATCTGCCTGAAGGAATGTAAAAACGGGCGATGGTCAATCGTACAGCCGACCCATCGCGAAAGGGTATTTCGTTCTGTACAAGGCCTTTACCAAAAGTTCTTCGACCAACCAAATAAGCCCTGTCGTTGTCCTGCATGGCACCAGATAGGATTTCACTCGAGGAAGCCGACCACTCATCGGTCAGGATGACCAAGGGGCTATTTTGAAACATGCCTTTACCATTCGATTTGAACTCCTCTTTGGGATAGCTTTTTCCCTGGGTATACAAAATCAACTTACCTGCAGGTAAGAATTCATTGGCAATTTGTAATGCTGGTTCCATCAAACCACCCGTATTTCCACGTAAGTCAATGATGAATTTGGTGCATTTCTTCTGGGTCAAATAAGCCATTGCCTGGAGAAATTCGGTATGGGCGGTACGGCCAAAAGTATTGATTTTGATGTAACCAATGTCAGATCCAATTCTGTATTTCGCATCCAGACTATAAAGGGGTATATCGTCTCTGGTAATGGTGAACGTAAACATTTTGTGGGCTTTATGCCTGAGAACGGTTACTTTGACCGTACTGCCTTTTTCACCGCGAAGCAGCTTCAACACGGCTTCATTGTTGACTTTTTTTCCAACAAAGGGTTTTCCGTTGATCCGAATCACCTTGTCACCCGGCTTCAAACCGACCTTTTGTGAAGGACCGCCGGCAACCACGGAAACCACCCGTATGGTGTCATCTATGATGTTGAATTCCACGCCAATGCCACTGAAGCTTCCTTCGATGGACTCATTCGCTGCCTTTACGTCTTTGGCACTCAAATAGATGGAATGTGGATCGAGTTGAGCCAGAATTTGCGGCATCAACGATTCTATCATCTCATTTTGGTTGATGGTATCGACATATCTGGAATCGATCAAGGACATGAGCGCATTCAACTTATTGACATACATCCCGTTTTGTTGCCAGGAATTTCTGGACATGAAAGATCCCATTAAGAGTCCAACAACCAGGAAGGATGCCGCAATGATGGGCGTCCAGATTTTCAAATTATTTCTTTTTTCCATCTTCCAGTGCAATTATATCACAAAATTCAACCTCAATACCGGCTCTTTCGAGCAAATCCAAACCATCGGTAAAACGATAGGTCTCACCATAAACGACACGTGTAATGCCTGCTTGAATAATCAGTTTGGCACATTCAATGCAGGGAGAAGCCGTCACATACAAGGTCGCACCCTGGCTGCTGTTGTTCGACCTGGCAACTTTGGTGATGGCATTGGCTTCTGCATGAAGCACATAGGGTTTGGTTTGGTTGTTTTCATCCTCACAAACATTCTCAAATCCGGAAGGGGTTCCATTGTATCCGTCGGAAATGATCATTTTGTCTTTCACAAGCAATGCGCCAACCTGACGACGTACGCAATAGGAATTTTTCGACCAAATCAGGGCCATTTGCATATATCGCTTGTCTAAAACCAATTTCTTTTCGGCTATTGCTTCCATGTCGTTCTATTATAAATACCATTTCGTTTCAACAAGGCTTGAATGCCGGGTTCGGCACCCCTGAAACGTTTGTACAAAACCATTGGGTTTTCGGTCCCTCCTTTTGAAAGCACTTGCTCCCTAAAAGAAGCGGCTTTTTGGGTATCAAAAACCTGATCGGTTGTAAAAAACTCAAAAGCATCTGCATCAAGCACTTCCGACCATTTGTAACTGTAATATCCTGCTGCATAGCCTCCGGAAAAAATATGAGAAAAGGCGGTACTGATCAGACAGCTTTCGGGTACAGGAATCAGATTAACTTTGTCGAGTGCTTGTTTTTCGAATGCGCCAACATCGCCCTGAATATCCTGGGTGATGCCATTCCATGCCATATCCAGATAGCCAAAACTCAACTGACGAACACAGGCATAGGCGACATTGAAGTTCTCGGCTTCAATCAAGCGTGCAATCAAGGGCTCGGGTATGGCTTCACCGGTCTGATAATGCGTGGCAAAACCGTCCAGAAATTCTTTTTTCGTCGCCCAGTTTTCCATCAATTGTGAAGGCAGCTCTACAAAATCCCGATAGACATTCGTACCGGATTGAGAGCGATAATGTACGTTGGAAAACATGCCGTGCAAAGCGTGGCCGAACTCGTGCAGCAAGGTGGTGACTTCTTCAAACGACAACAAGGCCGGTGTTCCCTGTGAGGGTTTGGTGAAATTCATGGTGATGGAGATATGCGGACGCACATCTTTTCCTTTCAACCGGTATTGTTCGTTGATGTCGCTCATCCAGGCACCCTGTTGTTTGGTGTTTCTGGGGAAAAAGTCGGTATACAGGACAGCTAAAAATGAGCCATCCTTGTCAAACACCTCATACGTCGTCACTTCTGCATTCCAGGCTTGAATTTTCTTGTTTTCCTTGAAGGTGATGCCATACAATTTGGTTGCCAGTCCAAAAACACCTGAAATGACGTTTTCCAATTTAAAATAAGGCCTCAGGGCTTCTTCGGTGATGTTAAATTTTGCTTCTCTGAGCTTTTCTGAGTAATAACTCCAGTCCCAGGGTTCCAAAGATATCATCTTTCCTTCATAACCAATGGCAAAACCTTGAACAGCAGCAACTTCTTCCCTGGCAACGGGCATATAGGCATCCCTGAGACGATCCAGAAAATCCATGACCATTTCAGGGGTATTGGCCATTCTCCGTTCCAGGGCAAAGGTTGCATAAGAAGGTTTTCCGAGCAAAGCGGCCATTTTCCTTCTCAATTGCACCATTTCCAGAATGACGGGCTTGTTGTTATAGGGTTCGGCCACGGCCCTGGTTTGATAAGCCATGTACATTTCCTTTCTCAAATCGCGATGGATGACATACCGCATGAATGGCTGATAACTTGGGGCAGACAAATCAAATAGATATCCTTCTTTCCCTTTTTCTTTGGCTTTTTCACGGGCGGCCATCAAATGTATTTCGGGCAAACCTTTCAACTCGGTTGAATCTTTAAAGTGCTTTTCCCAAGCATTGGTCGATTTGAGCACTTGTTGTTGGTATTGTTCGGACAAAGCACTCAATCGAATGGATATTTGTTGGAAGGCATCCCGATCGGATCCGACCAGATTGGCGCCGCTTCTGACAAAATCCAGATAGGTATCATCCAATAGTTTTTCCTGATCCAGACGCAGTTTCAGGCTGCTTTTCTTGTCATAAACTTGTTTGACTTTATTGAATAAAGCTGCGTTCATGCTGATTTCACTGCTGTGTTTGGCGAATTTTTCGGCAATGACAGAGGCCATTTCCATAATTTCAGCATCACTCTCATTGTGGTTGAGGGTGTAGAAAACAGACAACACATCGTGCAACAAACGGCCTGATGTTTCCAAGGCCTCGATGGTATTTGCAAAATCCGGCTTGGCTTTGTTGTCCACAATTTGCCTGATTTCCTGATTTTGTTGCTCAAACCCTTTTTCCATTGCAGGCAGGAAATGCTTTTTTTGGATCTGCTCAAACGGAAAGGTTTGATGGGGCGTTTTATAAGAAGAAAAAAATGGATTGGAAGCGTCGAGCTCCGCACTTGATATTAATAATGTCATAACAATCAACCAAATATGTTTCATAATCTTGATTTTGAATCCCATGTTTGCACCAAAAACCCAAGGGCAAAAATGCCGTTTGAACCAATACATTGGAAACCTGATAAAAATCAGGCGAAAATAATCATTATTCCCGACAAAACACTGTACATTTGGTTCAAATCTTCAAAACAACAGATGAACTTTAAGGAAATATTAAGCGCCTTTATGGTGCTATTTGCTGTCATAGACATTATTGGCTCCATTCCCATCATTGTCGATTTCAATCAGCGTCAAGAAAAAATCAAGGCCGGACAGATTAGTTTGGCCTCATGGGTCGTGATGGTTGTTTTTTTGTTTGCGGGTGAAGGAATGCTGAAGTTGTTCGGGGTCAATGTGTCTTCTTTTGCCGTGGCCGGTTCGATTGTCATCTTTGTTTTGGCTGCAGAAATGATTTTCGATGTGCGTATTTTTAAATACGACAACCAACCGCAGACGTCCTATGTCGTTCCTTTGGTTTTTCCCCTTATTGCCGGTGCAGGATCGTTTACAACGTTGCTCTCTCTCAGAGCTGAATACAGCATTTTAAACATTCTTATTGCACTTTCTATCAATATGTTGATCGTGTACATCACGCTAAAAATGACAGACAAGATTGAAAAATTGATTGGAAAAAACACCATCTATCTGCTCAGGAAATTTTTTGGAGTCATCTTGCTGGCCATTGCCGTGAAATTGTTTACAGGCCATTTGGATCCTTTGTTGAATGATTTGTCTATTGTGCAAAACACGGAGGCGATTCGTCATTTGCTGGAAAACAAATAAGGGGAAAAAACAATTTTATCTCTTGAGAAGTTCGATTTATCCGAGCTTTTGACTATTTTCGTAGGAAAATCGGCACCATGAGTTACCTTAAATTTGACAAAACCCTCATGATCAATTTGGAGCATTCCTTATACAAGGAAATGATTCGTTCAAATAAATCCGGGGCATACAGTTATTCGACCATTGTGGATTGCAATACGCGTAAATACAATGGATTATTGGTGGTTCCGCTTCCCGATCTGGACAATGAGAATCATGTGTTGCTGTCTGCTTTGGACGCAACGGTCATTCAACATGGCGTAGAATTCAACTTAGGAATCCACAAATACCCAGGCGGACATTACAGCCCAAAAGGCCACAAATACATTCGGGAATACACCTGCGATTATACCCCAAAAACCATTTACAGGGTTGGAGGCGTAATTTTATCCAAGGAATTGATTTTGGTTTCACACGAGTCCAGGGTGCTCATTAAATATACCTTGCTTGAAGCCCATTCTGCCACAAAGCTGAGATTCAAACCTTTTCTGGCATTTAGAAGGGCTGATGCCTTGTGCAAAGAGAACAACCGCATCAACAAACAGGTGGGCCTTGTAGACAATGGCATTCGGATGTGTCTGCATACCGGTTACCCGGATTTATTCATGCAATTCAACCGAAAAAACGAATTCTTTCATTTGCCCGATTGGTATAAAAACATCGAGTACATGAAAGAACAGGAGCGCGGATATGCCTACCAGGAAGAT
>CAYYJF010000022.1:0-1905 GCA_964472175.1 uncultured Bacteroidales bacterium
TACTGAGGGCAATATAGTGATGGAAGAAAATGATTTAATCGCAAAAAGTCTGGTTGGTGGTGCCGGTGATGACTTAACTGGTGCTTATAAAGGTGGTTCTAATTTGCATATATTTACTGTATTAATCCCTGAAGAAGCCGATTATTTGGCTCAGTGGTTTTATAAGCCCAATGGATGGATGTCAAACATTGTTGGTGGTTTTAAAATCATAAGTATTCCATCTGAAGCTTACATCTACAAACAAATGGTTGCTAAGTCAGTAGATAAGGCAATTGAGGCAGTTGGTAAACTTGATTCATTCATTTACGATGGTACCGCTAAGAACAACGTGCAAAGTATGATTCAGTATGGTCAGACTTACCATAGCTCCGCGCCATCAGATTGGGTGAAAACTTCAGCTGATATTGATGCCGCTGTTGTTTTAATGAATACGCACAAAACAAACATTGACAATTACTATACTGCACTGAATAATTCAAAAACAACCGTAGTTAATAATGTTGGAACTATTTATGCTCAGTCAGTCAATTATGACAAACTCGCAGCTTTCATTGTAAGCTATGACAGTTCTGTTATAAATGTCGATTCAGATCTGGATTTAATTGCTGCAAAAGATTCTTTGACCTATTATTATAATAGAGTTCAAGGCGCTGTCAATTCAACTGCTCCTTTGAAATTTAGAATCAACAAGTCAGTGACTTTGGCCGAATCTCTTCCAATTAGAATTCCTGCTGCAGAGTTGCAAGCCGCAAAAGCTGCTTATACGGATGATGATGCGATTGCAGAAGATCTGAAAGTTAAATTGAAAGCTTATGTAGAAGCCAATATCGCTGATAATTCAATTACATTCTTAAAGGATACAGTTGGTATGAATTTGGATTCTACAGCCTCTGCAAATTTAAAAGTGACAAATTATTTGGATATGACAGGCTTCATTAAGAACCCGAATTTCTACACCAAAGAAAAAGTTAATAAAAAATTGAATGATAACTTGTTCCCGGGATGGTCAACTGCTGTGTATAGACTTGATCCCGATATTACTCAAGCATTGGCTTCAGAAATCAATCCTGTTGTGAATTCTCATGTGGCATTTTTGCATCAAGGATCCGCAGTGGCCATGTGGCAGGAGGTAAGTGGTTTGCCCAATGGTGTTTATACTTTGGGTATGACAACGCGTATGCCGACCAATTACGTTGATTATGTGGATGCTAATGGAAATAAATGGACTACTACTAGCATTGCCGACTCCATGGGTGTCTATGTTGCTACTACTGATACGACTTTGAAAACTTCGCTTAAACCTGCAGGCTGGATTCCAGGATTCTCTGCATTGTCTTTGAATACTTACATCAATGACATCAAAGTAACCGATGGAAAGATCAAGATCGGTGTAAATTGTTACATCGTTCCTGGTTTTGATCCAACAGTTTATTGGGGTAACCCAATCTTGCGCATGATGGGTAAAGATCCGAACTATACGTATGTAAATCCTGTGAAGAATGTTCAAAATGCCGCTGCTGTGAAGGAAGTTCAATACTTCAACATTCAGGGTGCACGTTTGAGTGCTCCTGCCAAGGGCTTGAATATTATGAAAACCATTTATTCCAATGGTGCTTCTAAAGTTGAGAAAATCATGATTAAATAGTCATTTTATTATTTGACTCATAATCCCTACATTGCAGGTGTGAATTCATTCGAATTCACACCTGTTTTTTTATATTTTATTCCAACCATGAAACACCTATTGCTGATTGTTTGTCTGTGTTTGTGCTGTATATGTAAAGGACTGGCAGCCAATGAACCCATCGTGATTGAAGCCGAATCCGGAATTCAGGGTAGTAGTTTGAATGCATCCAGTCTGGAAGGTGTGCAATATGTCTATCCCTTGGTGTCAGCAGGTGGTAA
>CAYYJF010000022.1:2005-23772 GCA_964472175.1 uncultured Bacteroidales bacterium
TTTTTGTGGTAGAGTCGCCCAATATGACCAAAACATTTCAGGTGGCCTTTCGCGAAGATGGTTTCTTTTTAGATAAAATTGCCTTTGCCCGCGCTGAGTATCATTTCTCTGTCGGAAATCTGACAAGGAAAGAACCGGGCGAAGACCCTTCTTATTATTACGAAAATGAGGCCACTTATGTCAATCCGGTTTTACCGGGAGATCAACCCGATCCTACTTTGTTCAAAGATGGCAACGATTTCTATGCTTCAGGTTCGAGTTTTCACAGAAATGCTTTTGGTGAGATCTGGCATTCCAAAGATTTAGTCCATTGGAAATTACTGACAAGAGTCATTCCCTCCAATTGGGTTTCATCGCTAAGCCCATCGGGTGGATTGTGGGGTGGAACATTAACGAAATTTTACGGTTCTTATTGGTATTATGTGGCCTCTGGTGGAAGTCAGTATTTTTCAAAAGCCTCTTCACCTGCAGGGCCCTGGTCCACACCTGTCAGGGTCAATACGACCTACGAAACCGGTGGCATAGGCTATGACAATTCTATTTTTGTGGATGACGACGGTACACCTTATATGCTTATTAAGCCCGGACAATTTGTCAATCGGATTCAACGCATCGGAGCAGACGGACACCTAACAGGTCCTGTGATCAACTTAGATTGGGTCAATACGGGCAAGAAATACAGTTGGGCAGAAGGCCCTGTCATGTGCAAACGCAATGGATGGTATTATTATTTTGTGGCCGGGAATGTGTCCGGTGGTCAGTATGTATTGCGTTCTCAGCGTTTGACCGGAGATTCTTTGAGCTGGCAGGCGATGGGCAACTTTTTTGAAAATGTATCTGATGCTGCTGTTTCATTCAGAAGCCCAAATCACATCACTCAACCCTTTATGCTAGCCGATAGTACTTGGTGGACCATCGCACATAGTTATGAATTTCTGGGCGACGATCGTTGGGATGCGAAAGGCAGGCAAGGTTTGTTGCATCAAATTGTTTGGGATTCAAACGGCAAACCCACAGGTAAAGCGCCAACATCAGTGCCTCAAATAAAACCTGCACTCACTTCCGATGGTACACCCTGGCGTTTGCCTCGCTCGGATGCCTTCGATTCAGCCAAGTTGAAACAGGATTGGTATTTTCTGAATCTTTCAGCGACAAGTCGCTATACCTTATCTTCCTGGCCAGGATGGATAAAACTGACACCGGGTTCGGACAGTACCCATTTGCTGCAACGGGATGCAGGGCGTTATTATTCCATGACAACGAGGGTCGCCTTTGGCGCAACCTCAAACAATCAGGGGGCCGGTCTGTATATCACCAACGGCAATTTTTCAAAGTCTGTCAAATTGTTGTTGACCTACAATGGCGGGAAAGTCATTTCTTTTCAAGCCCTGGGGACAAAAATCGAAGTTAAGAATACCATTGGCGATACGGTTTGGTTGAGAATTGATCGGAAAGAGCATGCGCTGTCTGCTTTTTACAGTGCAGATGGTATGAACTGGCAATCCTTGGGCAATGCTGTGGATGTGAAAGGCCTGGATGAAGGACAAACCAGCTACAACTGGTGGATAGGCAACAGCCAGGGCTTTTTTGCCACAGGAGGAAACGTCCACTTTGATCGTTATTCCTACAGAGATGGTTTTGCTCAACTGTCTGTGGCCGGGAGAGACAATTATTACGGCATTGAAACCGTTTCGGCTTCTGTGGGTAAAGTGCTTTCCAATACTTCCTCATTTGGCGGTTGGTTTATGTTGGGTGGGGTTGATGTTGGTGATGCCAAAAGAAATCCGACCAAAATTGAAGTGACTGCAGCTGCAACCCAAGGTGGTATTCTGGAAGTGTGGATGGATGGTCTGGGTGCCATGGGCACCAAATTGACAGAATTGGCCATTACGTCTACAGGAAGCACAACCACTTACGCTCCCTTTAAGGCAGCTTTGTCTGCCTCCATTCAAGGACAACATGATTTATATTTTAAATTCAAGGGCAGTAAGAATGCTTTCTATGTTCAAAGTATACGTTTTTTAGCAGAGGAAACGGTTCCTTTGAATCATACCATGCTCCCAGAGCAAACATTTGGCTTGTATTCAAATCCATCTCCCAATGGTTTTTCGATTTTTTCCTCTAAACCCATGGTCAATGCCACCTATCAAATTTTTGATTTAAATGGGCAATTGCTGGAAAAGGGAGGCTTAAAAACAGACCATCTGATAGGAACAAAACTCCCCAAGGGCGCATACAACATTCAGATTCTGATGCATTCAAAGAAATTTGTGCTGAAAGCATTCAAGTCAAATTAATCTTTTATTCATTTTTGCTATCTAATCAACTATTTCACACATATAAATTAGTTACTCAGATAAATATAAATCAACCCATGTTTCGAATTCTGCTCTTTTTGATGGCCATCGCCATTTTTCCAAGTGTTTTTGCGCAACTTCCGTATCAGAATGACAAATTGAGTGCTGAAAACAGGGCATTGGATTTGCTCGACAGACTGACATTGGAAGAGAAAGTAGCATTGATGCAACACAACTCTCCTGCCATTCCCCGTTTGGGAATCAAAGGATACAATTGGTGGAATGAAGCGCTGCATGGTGTGGGAAGAGCCGGTTTGGCCACAGTATTTCCCCAGGCCATAGGCATGGGAGCCGCATTTAATCCGGCATTGTTATTTCAAGTATTTACTGCTGTTTCTGATGAAGCACGTGCAAAATCGAGTTTGGCATCGCAAAGAGGCAGTTTAAGACAATACCAAGGTTTGACCTATTGGACACCAAATGTCAATATTTTCAGAGATCCAAGATGGGGAAGGGGACAGGAAACTTACGGAGAAGATCCATATTTAACCGGTGTACTCGGTATGGAGGTCGTCAAAGGTTTACAGGGCCCGGAAGATGCGGAATACGATAAGTTGCATGCTTGTGCCAAACATTTTGCTGTGCATTCAGGCCCTGAATGGAACCGGCATTCATTCAATGCTGAAAATATTGATCAAAGAGACTTGTGGGAAACCTATTTGCCTGCGTTTAAGGATTTGGTCACCAAAGCCAATGTTAAAGAGGTGATGTGTGCGTACAACCGTTATGAGGGTCAACCCTGTTGTGGAAGCTACCGTTTATTGACACAAATTTTAAGAGATCAATGGCAGTTTAAAGGTTTGGTTGTGTCCGACTGTTGGGCTATTTCCGACTTTTATCGTACAAATGCCCATGCCACCCATGAAAGTGTGGCCCATGCTTCGGCATCGGCTGTGTTGAACGGGACGGATGTGGAATGTGGCAGTGATTACCGGCAATTGCCAGCAGCAGTTCGTGCTGGTTTGATTGATGAAAAGCAAATAGATACCTCTGTCAAGAGATTGTTGACAGCCAGATTTGAATTGGGTGAAATGAATGACGAACCTGCATGGAATATACCCATGTCGGTCGTGAATAGTCCGAAGCATCAGGACCTGGCTTTACAAATGGCCAGACAGAGCATCGTTTTGTTACAGAACAAAAACAAGATTTTACCACTCAAAAAAAACCTCACCATTGCAGTGATGGGACCCAATGCCAATGATTCTGTGATGCAATGGGGAAACTACAACGGAACCCCGGCGCATACAGTTACTTTGCTCGAAGCCTTGAAACAGCGCTATCCTGCTGCCAAACTGATGTATGAGTACGGATGTGACAGAACCAACGATCAGGCCATATCCAGTTTGTTCTCCATGTGTGGTTTTGGTGGGAAAAATGGTTTTCAGGCAGATTATTGGAACAATACTTTTTCAGAAGGCGATCCCATTGCAACGGTTTTTGAACCTACATCCATCCGTTTGACCACGATGGGTGCTACTCCTTTTGCCGCAGGTGTAAACATCAACAATTTCTCTGCCAGATATCGAACGCAATTTAAACCAACCAAATCGGAAGATGTTGTTTTTCGATTTCAGGTTTCAGGACGGACATCCATGATGATCAATGGAGAAACCGTTGTTCGTAGTGTTTCAGGAAGTGGAACAGTAGATGCTTATACGTTGAAGACAGAACCGGGCAAAACCTATGACATCGATATTTCGTATACCAGCAGACAAGGTGATGCTGTTTTTAACTTTGATTTTGGTCCGTTGGTGCCCATGGATGTGACCCAGAGTGTGGAAAAAGTGAAGGATGCGGATGTGGTTATTTTTGCAGGTGGTATTGCTCCATCCCTGGAGGGTGAAGAAATGCGGGTAACTATTCCGGGTTTTAAAGGGGGAGACCGCACGGATATTGAGTTGCCTGCCATTCAAAGAAAGCTTTTAAACGCTTTGAAACTGGCTGGGAAGAAAATTGTTTTCGTCAATTATTCCGGATCTGCCATGGGTTTGCTTCCTGAAACGGCTTCCTGCGATGCCATCCTTCAGGCCTGGTACCCAGGTCAAGCCGGAGGTACAGCCATTGCCGATGTTTTGCAAGGGGTGTACAATCCATCCGGAAAACTGCCCGTTACTTTTTACAGCAGTGTCCATCAACTGCCCGATTTTGAATCGTATTCCATGAAAAACCGAACTTATCGATTTTTTGAAGGCAAGCCTTTGTATCCTTTTGGATATGGTTTGAGTTATGCCAAATTCAAAATAGGGAAAGCCAGAATCGATAAAGCAAGCATCACAAAAGGAGAAACAATCACCCTATCAATTCCTATCAAAAATGGATCTTCTGTGAAAGGTGAAGAAGTGCTTCAGGTGTACTTGAAAAAAAATGGAGATGCAAATGGACCGATTAAAACTTTAAGAGCATTTAAAAAGGTTGAACTTTTGGCCGGTAAAAAGAAAGTGATTGACATCGTTTTGAATCCAGATCAACTGGAGTGGTTTGATACAGAGACCAATACTATGAAATATTCAAAAGGGATGTACGAAATTTTGTATGGAAATAGTTCTGCGTCGGAAGGGTTGAAAAGAAGGCTTGTTGAATTTAAGTAATTATTGACATTGATGGAGTTTACCATATATTCCTTTTTCTATTTACTAACATCTGTCGTTTCCATTACGCTTGCGTTTGTTTCCATTCAACGCAAAGCTGTGGTTGGTGCATGGGAGCTGTTTTATTTGTCTTTTTTTGTTGCGTTCAACACCTATTTTTGTTTCTTTGAATCGATGGCCGAAACCCTTTCAATGAAGGTGTTTTGGTCTTCCGTGGCTTATATTGGAGGTGCCGTCATTCCTGTTTTTTACCTCTTATTTATACTCCGTTTTACAAAGCTGATCAAATTTAAGAACATCAGTTTTGGATGGTTTCTGTTTGTTTTTCCATTGATTACCATTGTGATGGCATTTACAAACAATGAACACCATTTACTTTGGAGTGGATTTTCAGAAATTGATGCGGATACAAACATCATGACCTATAAACACGGGTTCTGGTTTTGGATAGGCTATACATTATATAGCTATCTGATATTGATGGTGGCCACCTATTTTCTGATCGAATTTTTATATAAAAACCGAAAAAAAAGAGCGTATCAACGACAGGGGGTTATTGTGACAATTGGTGGTTTAATACCCTGGATATCAAGTGTTATGTATGTTTCTGGTGAAAGCCCGTTTCACGGATTGGATGTAGCACCCATCAGTACCTTAATCAGCAGTTCCTTTTTTACCTACGCCATTTTGAGCAGCTCTTTGATCAATTTTATTCCTGTAGCAAGAGAGACCCTGGTTGAAACTTTGCCCATCGGTATCATGGCTTTAGATAATCGTAATCGCATTCAGGATATCAATGAGGTTGCAGGTGAATTTTTAGGAATAAATATGCATGATGTGCTTGGTGTTGATGTCAGAACAAAAATTGGATTGCCTGAGAAATTGATCCCTTCTTTGCTCTCACGAACAAGTCCGGTGCAAATTGAACACGAATTGAATGGCATCAAACACCATTTCAAGATAATGAAGAATGATATAAAATCCGTGCCTGGGAGCCGTTTGATTACCATTCAGGACATTACGGATCCGATTAACAAGCAAATAGAATTGGAAGTTGCTTTCGAAAGGGCAGAAGAGAGTGAGCGTTTAAAATCTGCTTTTTTAGCCAATATGAGTCATGAAATCAGGACACCCATGAATGGTATCATGGGCTTTGTTTCGCTATTACAACGAGATGATATCACCAATCAGGAACGTGGACAATATCTGGAAATTATACGCAAAAATTGTGATCGGTTGTTAATCACATTGAACGACATCATCGATTTGTCAAAAATTGAAGCAAATGTCATGCCCCTGAATTATTCCGATTTGGATATGCATGATTTTTTGCAAACCATCTCCGAATTGTTCACGCCTGAAGCAAAACTAAAGAATATCGACTTTTTTGTTTCCAATTCACTTCCCGGACCTTTGTGTTTGATTCGAACAGATAAAACCAAAATCTACGCCATCCTTTCTAATTTGGTAAAAAATGCCATCAAATATACCCATGATGGCTATGTGAAGGTCACTTGTGAAATTTCTGACACCATGTTGTGTATCCATGTTGAAGATACGGGCATTGGCATTCCTGAATCAAAAGTAAATCAGGTCTTTAAAAGTTTTGTGCAAGGAACTTCCGACAACAACAGAACACACGAGGGTTCTGGTTTGGGATTGGCTATTACCAAAGCTTATGTGGAAATGTTGCAGGGAACTTTAACGCTTAACAGTACTGAAAATGTGGGAAGTCAATTTTTGGTGACCTTGCCGGTGAAAATATTGGATTTCTATTTGGATTGAAATAGAAATTTGTTGACTGTTTCTTTCAAAAGTGTCCCTTTGATTGGCTTGGTGATATAGGCATCGAATGCATTCTTATATTCCTGAATATTTAATTCTAATGCGTATGCTGTTTGTGCAATAATGGGAATCTCCGGTCTCAACTTTCTGATTTCTTTAGCCGCTATTTCCCCGTCCATCATGGGCATTCGAATGTCCATTAGAATCAAATCCAAATCCGGATTGTTTTGAGCGAATTCAATGGCTTCACTTCCATTGGTTGCCCTTTGAATGTTGAACTGCTCTGATTCAAGCAATGTTTTGATTAACAGGAAATTGGTGTCATCATCTTCGGCGACCAGAATGGTGTATTTCTCTTTGTTTTCATGAACTGCTGGCTTGACTTCCACTTTTTCGCATGGGATGCTCAACATGAATTCTGAACCAATATTTGGTTCGGATTGGACCTGAATATGACCTCCTAAAATGTCTGTTAATCCCTGGCAAATGGTCAATCCCAGCCCCATGCCTCCATAATCGTTTCTGATAGATTCACTTCCGTTACAAAACAGTTCAAAGATGATATTTTTGGTGTTTTCCTCAATCCCAATGCCCGTGTCTTTGACAATGATAGATATTTCATTCGTGTTGGTATCCAAATGACAAGAAATGGTTATTTGACCTTTATCTGTGAATTTAATGGCGTTGTCTAACAAATTAGATACAACCTCATAGATTTTTTCTCTATCCAAATGAACGGCTATATCTTTGGGCATGGATGTTTCTAAAATCAGATTCAAACCCTTTACATCGGCTTTTGATTGATGCGCTTGAATCAAATCGGTCAACAATTGTTCAATCTTGAAATATTGGTTATGCCTTTCTATCTGATGTGTTTGAATAGCTGAAATGGTCAATACATTGCTGATGAGATTGAGTAAGCGTTTTCCGTTGAGTTGTATCAAAGTAATGTACTCCTGCTTTTTTTCATCGTCAAGTTCTTTTTGTGCCAATAAATCACTGAAACCCAGAATTCCATTCATGGGCGTTCTCACTTCATGAGAAACATTTCTTAAAAAGGCTGTTTTTAGTTGATCACTACTCTCTGCTTTTTCTTTAGCAGCAATCAATTCTTTTTCAAAAAGTTTGTGTGAAGTGATGTCTTGAGACAACCCAATGAGAAACCGAATCCTTCCATCGGTGTCTTCTAAAGGTATTTTTGTGCTGAATAAAATGGACGATCCTTGCGGTGATTCAAAATTTTCTTCATAATGAAGTGTGGTTTTTAAATCGATCACTTCTTTATCTTTCAGAATAATGTTTTTTGCTACCTCTTTGGGAAAAATGGAATGATCGTTTTTTCCGATAATATCATTTTTTGATTGCCCTAAAAACCGTTCAACTGCTTGGTTGATCAAAATGTAATTTCCACTCTCAACATCTTTTACAAAAACCAGATGTGGGATATTTTCTAGTACAGTGCTTAAAAATTGTTCGTTTTTTGAAGCCAATCCCCATGCATCATTCAATTCAATATTTTGTTTTTGAAATTTTTCATTGAGTCGTCTGTAATTTTCTATCTGCTCTCGCAGTGCCATATCTGTTTGGTATTGCTTATTGATGCGTTTACGCACCATCAAATAAAGCATGAATCCAGTTGTAACAACATAAAATGTTCCCTTGTATGTTTGAAGATGGGACAATAGTTCTTTGTCTTGAACCAAATATTCAAGAATATAGTCTGACAATCCAATCCAAAGCAGACCCAATACCAAATAAAATAGGGTAATTCGATAGGTGAAACCATGAATGAAATCTTTTTTTGCCATACTAAATCCGTATAAAAGGTCAGTGGAATGATTTCAACTGAAAAGCAATATACAAAATATTTGTAAAAAGAGGTTTTCTTGTGCATAAAAATAACCCGAGCGACTCAAACCTACTGGTAAAAGTAACCCGGGCCATTTTCCCACTCCAATGATTTATTTCAATCAATTGAAGTGCAAATTTAGAGCCAGAATCATTTATTGGGTGGTCAAAACAACAAAAAGATACGTTCAAGTTGACCACAACCTGCTTTTTTTACATTTTGCGCCATTTATTTGGAGACATTCCCGTGATTCTTGTGAATTGTCTTCCAAAATTGCTTTTATCAGGAATGCCAACCTGAACCCCAATTTGTGCAACCGGAATCTCCGGATGCTCCTTCATCAATTGCTTGGCTTCTTCAATTCTTAAGTGGTTGATCCAGTCCTTAAAGGTTTGGTTCCGGTACAGGTTCATATAGTTGGACAAGTAAGTACGGTTTGTATTTAATTCTTGTGCAACCTGTTCAATATTGATGCCCGTTTCGGAAAATCTTTTTGTCAATTCCCATGCAGTGACAGCTGGTTCCAATTGATCAAACGATTTATTACCACTTTTAGAATTGTTTGTCGTTTCCGTCGTTTGTTCTAAGGCCGGAATCAAATCTAAAAATAGATTGACGTAGTTTAGATAATGTATTGTGAAATAGATGTAATAAGATGTATAGCATACAATAAAAACCATGGTTAAGGGCAAATAGTGTACGAAGGAAATCAAGGTAAAAAGACTACAAAAAAACATACCGATAAACGCGGCTCTGGTCCATTGAACACTTCTGGAGGTCTCTTCGGAAAAGAAGTTGTCCAGTTTTTTGATGGCTGTGCGCTCTGTTTTTAGGTATTGAATGGTAAATCGTACAATTTGTGTTGTGAAATAGGCGCCAAAAATAATAAAAAACAAGTGAAGGGTTTTGATTTCGGCATCGTGATAAAAGTAGATACCGATGCCACTGAAAAGTGTCGTCGGTATCATTTCTTTCATACATCTTTTTTTAGATATGTGATTTAAATCAAGCATCGTGATGATGGTTGATGAAAAAAGAAAAATTTGGTAAGAAGCAACAATGAGCGTGATGAGAATGACAAAATCTCTATTGAGAATGCCATGGTGATCGGCAACTTCAAGACTGTTGACAAAACCAATCAACAAAAAAGAGACAATGATGGCCGGTTTTGTTTTTTTGTAACCTTCCAGAGATGCGATCTTTGGCGTTTTTACAAACACTAAAATCAATGCCAATAAAAAGGATACAATGACATTTGTTTTTGACAATTCAAAAAAGAAATCCTGTGTCAGCATGAATTACAAATCTAACATAAAACCAACAGAGGTGTGTTGGACGTCAGGCCCTTTTCCTTTTTCGAATAATCCGATCGGAGAATATTTCCCGTACAATCTAGCACTTCCATATCCTGCGAATATAGCATAGTCTATTGAAATAGGCAAGACATTCATGCCCCGTTCGCTCGTTTTTGTGGTTGAGCCATCCGGATTGTAGCATTTGTTTTTATAAATACTCGATAACCGAACCCCACCAATGACACCTGCTGCGAGATAGGGTTTGTGTCTGGTTGCTTTAAAGGGTTGAAATTCCAACAAAGCCGGAATGCTCAGATACCAATTCGACAATCTGTTGTATTTATATCTTACCGGCGTATTGTCCAGCGCGCGAACAATACCATTGGTCTGTGTTAAGATGGTTGAGTTTTGAAAGTGGTAGTTGCGAATGTTCAGACCCAAGCCGGTGGTGAGTCCGAAGATATTGAAAAACATCGGGGTGATGTGTTCTGCGAAATTGATTTGATATTCGTTACTTCTTCCCAAAATCAGGCTCATGCCTTCTACATTGTTATATTCTACACCGTCTGTCATGGCTGAAAATCCATAGCCGTAGCCACTCCAGTGGGGTTGCATGGATTTTAGTTTCCGTTTTTCTTTGATGCGGTTTCCAATCAATGGCAATTGAATGCCAAAGTTTTCCATGACCGACCACCGTTCATAGCTTTGCTGATCGGTGTAGACTCCTTCAAATACGGTTTGGTAGTTTTCTTCACCCATTGGCCTGACTTCACTTACCTTTACATTGACATGGTCCACGCTGTCACTGATGCGGATCATTTTATTTCCAAAAAATACCACGGTGTCTTTTGCCTGACCATTGACATGATACACACTGATGAGAAACAAAAAAACAAAGCTTACAATAGTTTTCATGAATATATGGTATTAACGTTTGCGTAGTAATAGTTTTAAGATGGTTTCTGTGTCGTGTTTCGATTCGATATACACGAGCGTAATCTGGAGCTCTTTTTGTTTGTTTTCATTGAACAAAATCAACCGGTTCTCAGTTCCTGATTTGGGCAACTGCAAGTAAATGGATGTTGGTACACCATTGGAGGTGACTTCTTTGATTTTCTTTGCACCCTCCTGATCCCTTTCGATGCATTTTCGGGCGAAACGTGCAGCTTCTGGGTCGTTTTTAATGGTGATGCTTCTAAATCGGTTGAGCCTGTAATTTTCAAGCATTTCCCCCGAAATATCGACCATGACAACGCCTTTTTTCTTGCCATAGGTATCAAATACCTTGCTGATATACAGATCGTTTTGTCCGTATGCCTGAAAGGTTATGATGCATAATAGCAAAAGCGCAATGATTGATTGTATTTTTTTCATGACGGTAAATTATTTCTCATATTAATTGGGAAGATCGTTGCTGAAGACGTGCAAAGCGTCTTCCATCACGTTTTCTTCCATTCCCAGCGATTCAATCGAATTCCATGCCAGTTCCCTGACGGCTTCTTTATCTGTAGAACGAACCCCATTGACGTAAGCCACGTGCTTGTTTTGTAACTGATACATCCGGAGTGGAATAAAAACAAAAGCCAAGCAAACGGCTGCTGCCATAATGGTCTTAAAGGACAAAAAATTGTGCTTTTCAACCGGAAATGGCATGAAAGTTTTTGCTGTTGATTCCTTTTCAACAAGATCCCTTTGTTCCATTTTGATATACCCAAAAATGGCTGCGTCGGCTTCAAATCTGTGCGGCAGATTTTCCTGAGTGAGAAACTGTTGTAACAATGCTTCCTCATGTGCAGTTGTGGTACCTTCGTAGTACTTTTCCAACAATGCATCCGCAATATCAATTGTAATCAATGGTTTCATTCAATTATTTGTTCGTTTTTGGTAATCCTGATAAATTCAGATCTGATTTTTTTTCTTGCTCTGGATAAATTGACTCGTACGGATTCGTTGGTGGAACCCAATATCTGCGCAATCTCATCCAATTCGTAACCTTCAATATCTTTCATCCTTAAAATGGATTTTTGTAAGGAAGGCAATGTTTCAACCAATTGATGAATGAGTGCTTCATTGCTTCTGTTTTCAATTTGCTTCCATTCATCCGGACCTGCTTCTTTGAATAAACGATCGTCAATGGCTTCCGTCCGTTGGCGTTTTCTGATGGTATCAATGCAGTAGTTTTTGACTGCTGTCATGGCGACTGCTTCGATGCTATCATAGTGAGACCATTGATCTTTATTCATCCAAAATTTGAGAAAGATTTCCTGCACCGCATCCTCTGCGTCGGCCTCATCCTCCAACATTCGGCGGGCCGTGCGGAAGAGTTTATCGCGTATGGGCAACATGGTTGCCTGAAATCTTTCTGTGTCCATTTATTCTATGACGTTACAATCGTAAATATGTAACATTGAAACAAAAAAATAGCATCCAATTTCACCGTGAAGTGAGGGAAATTGGATGCAAAATGCGGGTTGAAAGAAATATTGTTTATCGGTTCAAAAAATCCAAATCGAATTTAAATCCGACATAGGGTTCCCAACTGCTGCTTGGCATAAATTTACCTTGTGCATTTGCTGCCCATGTCCAATGATAATTGACACCGGCATAAAACATTTTGGCTACCCGATAAGCGGCACGAATCGAAAGTAAAGAACGACTGTCCAAAGTCAGGGCATCTCCCAAATCGGTTAACCCACCTTTAATATATTCACCCTCAAGGAGTAAAAGGTCTGTCAGATTGGACGCATCCAGTGTGGCTCTCAGCAATGCGGGATTGCCTGCGTTGACTTCATCGGGCAACATCAAACCTCCACTGACACGAATCTTGTCCAGAACAGAAATGCCCAAATCGCCATAGATACCCTTTTGAGATTTGGCTTTGATGTTGGACAAAATTCTGGCATCCTTATTCATTTCGTAAGCGACATCAAAAAAGTGTGGTGTATAGTAATCACTATACCACAGTCTTTCCAAACGGGTATCCATTCGCAACAAGTTTCCAATCAATTTGAATTTCAAATCCAATCCGGCACTGACACCATAGCCGTCTTTGTAGTTGGCAGCTGCCGTTTGTAAATCCACATCGGTGGTGGTATTCAATGAATCTCTCAGTGCGGTGCCCTTGTTTTTATCCAACATGGCAGCAGAACCAAATGCAACCAATCGCACCATGGGCATATTTACCAGGGTAACACCCATATCCACCGCTTTTCCGGAAATACCGGATGAACCAATGAAGGCGTTGTGGTTGGAAGATGCATCGGTTGAAACCAAACGACCCGTATTGTCTCTGTCAGTCACATATTGAACCCCAATATCCAGGGTTTTAATGATGGGAATTCCAGTGAATGACAATGGTTTGATGTATGGCCTGATGCCCAATAAATTTAAGGAACGGATATCCACATCGCTGTACAACAACTCCAATCCAATAAAATCGTTGTAGCAATAATCCAAATCAATCCCAATTTTTCTTTTGTCTTGAGAAATGGAGTTTGAATAGTTGTTGATCAACATCCCATATCCCAAATAAGAACCAGTCAGATCACCGACTTTTGTGTAAAATGCATCCTGCTTTTTAATACCCCAACTCAGGTAGCGAATCATTCTGAGCCAAGCCACACCGTCTTTGTACTGATCGGTACGAAATTCCATGGTGTTTACATTAAATTGCAAGGGAATATCAAGTCCTACACCCAATTTGCCGATTTGCAATTCAGGCATGATGTCAAAACCGACAAAACTTTCACCGCCAATATTGGTGTAACCAAAATAAGCTCCAAGGGTATTGGATTCTTTCATGGGTTCATTCAAATCGAATTCACCAGACTCAGCTGAAAACACATGTGTACAACCAAGCAATAATGTTGCTGACAACAACAATTTGGTACGTAATCTCATGGATTTAATTTTTATGTGTTTAATACTTGTGACCTTTTTCTTCCATTTCAAAGCGATCGATGGGTTTTGAGTTGATGGCTTTCCAGGCCTTAAAGATATACCAAAAAACAAATGGAATCAACAAAGAAATAACACTCATGACCTGAAGCGTAAAAAAACTTGCCGAACTGTTGAATATGGTGAGCGAACTTTGTAGGTCAACGGTCGAAGGATAATAGGCGGTATTGTTCCATCCTGCCAACAATAAGACCGCGAGAACCACCAAAATAGAGCCACTTCCTGACCACCAAATACCTTTCGTCCAGTTTTTTTGAAGCATGTTTTTGACCACCCCAAATAATAACAGGAACACACCACACAAGAATGTGATGGCAACAACAGGCATTTCTAAAAGATTTTGTGTGTATTTATACGGGACAGCCAACATGGTTTTTGAATCCTGGTTGTATTCAAATCCGGTGCTAAACAGTAACCAAATCAGAAATGCCAGAAAGCAAACTAAAAATAGCGGTGCATTGATTCGCAATGCTTGGTGGGATCGATCCCGAATCGTTTCATCGTCAATGGTTTGCATAAAATAAAGCAAAGCCAGGGTCCTGGCAAGAAAAAACAGGGCAAAGCCAAAGAGTAGATTTTGCAAATTGGCCAATGCATCCAATCCATGCCAGGAATTGTCCCACGAGGAGATAATGGGCATGGCAACATTTGTAATGTTGGATTTTTCAACCCAGAAGGGTGCTCCGGTAAAGAAAGTGGCGAGGGCGACCCCCAACAATATAACCCCCAATCCGTTGATGAATAAGAAGACTTCATAGGTGGTTTTTCCGAGTAAATTACCGGCTTTATTCCTGAATTCGTAGGACACTGCTTGTATGACGAAGCAGAATAGGATACTCATCCACAGCCAATAAGCGCCACCAAAACTGGTGGAATAGAAGAGGGGGAAGGAAGCAAAAAATGCGCCACCAAAGGTAACCAGTGTGGTGAAGGTGAATTCCCATTTTCTACCGAGTGTGTTGACCAACATCGTTCTTTCGATGTCTGTTCGTCCAAGCTTAAACAACAGACTCTGGCCACCTTGAACAAAGAGTAAAAACACCAGAAATGCACCGAGTAATGATATAATGAACCACCAATAGTGCTGAAAAAATGCGGTATCCATAAGCGTTTGAACTTAAATTATTCTGATTTTTCAGGACCCTTTTTGATTTGTTTGATTAATATCCCCAACTCTGCGATGAGCAAGGTGGTAAACAGAACGGCAAAGATAAAGAACGTGGTTTTTACATTGCCCGGATCCAATTTGGACACAGCAGCACTTGTGGGCATAATGTCTTGAATAACCCAAGGTTGCCTGCCAACTTCAGCAACAATCCAACCGCATTCCGATGCTATCCAGGCCATAGGGATGGCTAAAACCCCCAACCACATCATCCACCATTTTCGATGGAACAAATCTTTTTTTACCAAAAGCCAGCTGGAAGCAAAGAATGCGATGAAATAAAATCCAAGCATGACCATCAAATGAAAGGTATAAAAAGTAAGTGGTACATTGGGAATGACCGCTTCTTTTTCTTTGATAAATCCATAACCAAAGTGTTGGTAATGAGTTTCAAGCACAGATCGATGCACTTTGGACAAGCTGTCTTGCCCAGATTCGTGGGCTTTTCTGAAATCGGCCAATGCCTGAAGCGCAATGGTTCCTTTTTCCATTCTTGCTTCAATAGAAAGTGCCGTGTCTTTTGAACCGGATTTGCTAAATGGAACATAGCCGCCCTCCATTAAATCTTGAACACCAGGGACAAAGCTCTCGGCCTTTCTGTTGGACATGAATGACAGTAAACCAGGTATTTCAATTTTAAATAGAAAAGGATTGATGGAGTCGTTGTAGGTCTCTTTTTTGGGATTCAACACGCCAAAAACGATTAAACCGGCGTTTTCATTTCCCTGATACAAGCCTTCCATGGCTGCCAGCTTCATGGGCTGTTTTTGAGCAACTTGATAGGCTGAACCATCACCGGTGAATGCCGCCAACAATGCCCCCAGTAGCCCAAAAGCCGATGCAATACGAATGCTTTTTTTAGCCAAACCCAATTCCCTTTTTTTGAGTAAAAACCAGGAACTGACACCTACGACAAAGGCTGAACCGACAATCCAACTGGAGGTAACAGTATGAAAAAATTTATTGATGGCAACCGGTGAAAGCAAAACGGCCCAGAAATCTGCCATCTCGTTTCTAACCGTTTCCGGGTTGAAATGCATGCCATCGGGAAATTGCATCCATGCATTGGCCACCAAAATCCACAATGCGGAAAGCGTTGCTCCAATCACTGTGAGCCAGGTAGAGGCCAAGTGGAAACCTTTGCTCACCTTGTTCCAGCCAAAGAACATGACTGCGATAAATGTGGATTCCATAAAAAATGCCATGATGCCTTCAATGGCCAGGGGAGCACCAAAAATGTCACCCACAAACCAACTGTAGTTTGACCAGTTGGTACCGAATTCAAATTCCAGAATGATACCTGTGGCTACACCAATCGCAAAATTGACCCCAAACAATTTCATCCAAAACTGGGTGATTCTTTTCCATTCCGGATTTCCGGTTCGGTAATAAATCGTTTCCATGACAGACATGATGACACCCAGTCCAAGCGTCATTGGAACAAACAGCCAATGATACATCGCGGTCAACGCAAATTGCGCTCTTGACCAATCAACCAAAGTCCAATCTGCTAGTTCCATGCGCTATTTGTTATTTTGAGTCCGTTCAAACAATTCATTTCCAACGTATCCACTTTTTTCTTTTTCGGTAGAAAACCGATTCAGAAAATTTGGGAAAAAGAAAGGTTTTAAAATAAGGAACATGATGCAAAGCTTGATGATGATAATCACCCAAAGCGTTTTGCCCAATCGCATATTTTTAAAACCTTCTAAATAAAAACGATAGATGGAAGCAAATCCATGTTTCATGTTACTGATCCATATTGTTTTTTAATGGCAATCTAAGAATGATTTCGGTACCTTCATCTACGCGTGATTCAACCTCGATGGTTCCATGGTTCTTTTCGATAAACTCTTTGCAAAGAATGAGTCCCAATCCTGTGCCTTCTTCCAAATTGGTGCCGTAGGTTTTGTATGTCTCATTTACTTTGAACAATTTGTCCACATTCTCCTGACTCATGCCTATGCCTGTGTCTTTGACCGAGATCAAAGCCATCTGATCGTCTTTGACGAGTTTGATGCGAATCTTTCCACCTGATTTGGTGTATTTGACTGCATTTGACACCAGGTTTCGTATGACTGTTGACACCATATTCTGATCGGCAATAACCTTGATGGTATCGTCTGTTTGCAAACTCATGCTGATGTTTTTTTGCTCGGCCAGTCTTTTTTGAACACCGATTTCATCCTGTAGCAAAATAGTCAGCATCAATTCTTCCGGATTGTATGATATCAGGCCTGTTTGTACACGTGCCCAATCCAGCAGGTTTTGCAACAATTTGTAGGTGTTCTCAGATACCTGTTTGATGGCCGAAATGATTTTGATTTTTTCATCGTCAGCAAAGGTGTCGAAGTCGGTTAACAAAATGTTTGAATACCCCAACAGTCCATTAAATGAATTCTTTAAATCGTGTGCGATGATGGAGAAAAACTTGTCTTTGGTGGCATTGGCTTTTTCCAAATCGGCAGTTCGTTCGGCAACCAATTTTTCCAAATTGTCATTGATTTCCTGCAACTCGATGTTCTTCTGTCGAATTTCAAGTTCTTGCAAGAAACTTCGGATGGCTTCTCTGACCGTTAAAATCAAGTCGTCTCTGTCCCAGGGTTTTGGGATGTAGCGATAAAGGTTTGCATTATTTATGGCATTGGCAATACCATCCAGATTGGCATGACCAGTCAACAAAATTTTTAGAATGTTCGGATTTTTGTCGTGAATTTTTATCAGGAATTCATCGCCCCGCATGTTTGGCATTAAATAATCGGAAATAACGACTGGCACTTCATAGCCATCCTCGATGAGTTCGTCGTAAATTTCCAAAGCCTCTTCGCCTGTTGTCGAGGTTTCAATTAAAAACTGATTCTCAAAAAATGGACCCAATTGGTCTTTCAGCGCTTCTAAAATGATGTCTTCGTCATCGACACAAATAATTGCTTTTTTCATCTCGTTATAGCTGTAAAATTGAACTTGACTGATCTTGATTGATGGGGATACCGACAATGAAGGTGGTGCCTACCCCTGGTTCTGTTTCAAAACGGATGTGACCGTGGTGATTCTCAATGATTTGATTGACAATATCTAAGCCCATTCCGGTGCCTACGCCCACGTCTTTGGTGGTGAAATATGGTTCGAAAATACGGGTAGCCACATCGGGTGTCATTCCGCATCCATTGTCCTTGATTGAGACCTCCACTTCTTCCGTATCGTTTAAATATACAGAGATTTCCAATTTGGCACTGCCATCATCTTTCATGGATTGTATGGCATTGGTGATGATGTTGGTCCAAATTTGGCAAATTTCATCCTGATGACAAAATATGGGAGGTACTGAATCGTAGTTGGTCACAACTTCCACTTTCCCATGTTTCAACATGTTGGCAGTCAGGATTAAGACTGTATCCAATGTCTCAGGTATATTGGTAGATTCCTGAGCGCCAGAGCTGTTTTTGTGGATGTAACTTTTTAGCGCTTTCACCACTTTTGATGCCTTTTCTACCGAAATAAAAATGTTTGAGGCATTTCTTTTCAAAGAAAACAGCACCTTTAGCATTTGAAGCAGGTTCTGCGCATGTGGGAGTCTTAAAAGGTCCAACAATTCTTCGTTGCTGTGTTTGATGCTTAAACCAACCACTGTATCGGCTATGAATGAACCGTTTTCAATTTGATGGGTTTCAAAAAGTGAGGTTAATTCTCGTTTTCGTTGTCTTTCTTCTTTTGAAAAAACAGACATTTCTCTGGCATCGGTTTCGTTAATCAGCTTGAACAGCCAGTTGATTTCATCGTTGGTCGCATGACTGATAAGCCAGGGTAAATCGATGTTGATTTTTTCAACGACCTCATTGATGTTGGAAGAACTAGCTTTGATGGCACCCAGAGGGGTGTTGATTTCGTGTGCAATGCCACCGATGAGATTTCCCAAAGCGGCCATTTTTTCTGCAAAAACCAGCTTGTTTTGGGTTCGGTTTAGTTCTTCCAAAGTCTCTTCCAGTCGTTTGTTTTTATTGGACAACTCTTCGTATGCCTGATTGAGCTTGCGTTCAGCCCTTTTGATTTCAGTAATGTCTCTGGTGATGCCGTAAGTGCCGACGATTTCTCCATGAATGTTCCGAAGCGGGGCTTTGATGGTTTGTCCCCAGGTTTCTCCGCTTTGTTTTAAAGTGGTCATTTCTTCCTTAACCAGTGTTTTCCCGGTTTCAATGATCCTCAATTCGTCTTCCCTGGCTTCTTTGGCATGGGCATCATCAAAAAAATCTCCGTCCACTTTGCCTTGTACTTCATCCTGATGTGTGCAACCCAGACTTTGAACGTGATAGTTGCTATTCAAAATGAACCGGCTATCCTTGTCTTTAAAATAGATGCTGAGCGGAATCTCGTTCAAAATGGTTTCCATATAAAACAGCATGTTGCTTTTTGCTTCTTCATGCTGGATTCTATCGGTGACATCTTCAATGCGTTTCAAGACAAATTCAGGTTGATTGTACTGGTCCCTGAACAGGATGGCATTGACCTCTACATCAATGACACGTTTGTCTTTGGTGAGTCGGCTGGACAAAAATTTGATGTCTGATTTTGTGCCATGAATCAACTGATCGATAAATCCCAATTCCCGTTTATACGCTTCATCATTCACATACAAGGTGAAATCGCGGTTTCTTATTTCGTCATCGGAGTATCCGATCAACTTTGCGTATGCCTCATTGAAACGAATAATCTTACCTTCCAGGCTGACGATCAGGCTGCAAGTCGAAGAATTTTTCAGAAGCAAATGATATATCGTGCTAAATTCGTGTTCGTTCACTGTGATTTAGGTTATGGCATTTCGAATCACGAAGGTACATTTTAATCTTTAAACCACCATTAAAAGTTGTTTAAAAGTTGCTAATAATCTGGGAAATGTGTCATCTTTGCATTCAGATTACTGTGTTGAATGATTATGGATTACTTTAAACTGGCGGTCCTTTTTTGTTTTTTGATGTTGTTTGTAATGCGTTTGACCGCTATTGAACAAGCCGTTCCAGATACCACAAAACCATTTATGGTCGTGGATAGAATATACGGTGCAGCGACTTTTTATGCCAATCGTTTTCAAGGTTGCCGAACCATGAGCGGAGAAAAATTGGATCAAAATCTTTATACTTGTGCAACGCCAAATTTGCCCTTCCAAACCTGGGTGCGTGTGACCAATTTAAAAAACAACAAGTCTGTGCTGGTGCGTGCCAACGATCGTTTTGTAAAGCGGGGTGATCATGTGGTGGATTTGACGCGGGTAGCTGCCAAAGACATTGGTTTGCTTAGCCTTGGAAGAGTTCAGGTGCTGGTTGAAGTGCTGTCGGACGAAGCCATTTTTATTCGAATTCCAGAAAGTCCCATCGAACCATTTTCGGATATGGTTGCGCCAACACTGACAGTTCCATGGATCAACAAGTAATCAGTGCGGTCACAAGAAAAATGAATGATTTGGGCGCAAAAAAAATCCCATTTTTTTTCATTTTTGATTATGAACTGAATGAACCTCAAGTATATTTGCTTGATGAAGTTCAGGATGCCGGGTTTTATTTCAGGTTTCCTGAAGACAGTCCGGTTGCATCTGTGCAGTCTTCGCCACCATCTGAAGTTGAACCGCTCATACAAGCGTTCGAAATGCAGTGCGAAGGGTATGACTTCAACCAATATCGGTGTCAATTTGATCAAATTGTATCGCAGATCAAAGCCGGTAACAGTTTCTTGATCAACCTGACCTGTAGTACGCCTGTTGTTCTGAATGCCACATTGAGAGATTTGTATCGCCGTGTTTCCTCAAAATACGTGTTGTTAAGTGAGGAAGGTTTTTTGGTTTTTACACCCGAAACGTTTGTTCGGATTCAGCATGGTGTCATTGCTTCCTGTCCAATGAAAGGGACCATCGATGCCTCCCTTCCAAATGCAGCTTCGATGCTGTTGAACAATCCAAAGGAAGCCGCAGAACATGCCACCATTGTAGATTTAATCCGCAATGATTTAAGCACGGTTTCGCATCAGGTACAGGTTGAAAAATTCCGGTATTTGGATGAAATCCAGGCAGGCGAAAACAGACTCTTGCAAGCCAGTTCCCTCATTACAGGGCGTTTGCCTGAAAATTATAATGGTCGTATCGGCGATATTGTGTCGGCATTGCTTCCTGCAGGCTCCATTTGTGGGGCACCAAAGAAACGAACATTGGATATCATTCGTTCGGTCGAAACCCACGAGCGGGGATTTTACACAGGTATTTTTGGTATCTTTGATGGTGAAAATTTAGACAGTGCGGTGATGATTCGTTTTTTAGAGCAAACGCCTCAGGGATTTGTTTACAAAAGTGGTGGAGGAATCACGGCATTTAGTGATGTGAACGATGAATATCAGGAATTGATGCAAAAAATTTATGTTCCGGTTTGTTGAATCCATACGTTTGGAAAATGGCCATTTGCAACATGTTAAATGGCACGAAAAAAGGTTGAATGAAACCCGTTCAACTTTTTTCCCGGGTTTGGATTTTCTACATTTGGACACTGTGATTGACATACCTGAATCGTTGAGTCATGGCCTCTATAAATGTCGTCTGGTGTACGATGACACGGTTTGCTCCATTGAATTTATCCCCTATATTCCCAAGACAATCAATGCTTTAAAGTTGGTGTGTTTGGATGAAATTAAGTATGATTTTAAGTTTGAAGACAGAAGTTGTTTGAACGAAGCGCTCCGTTTAAAAGGGGAGGCCGATGATGTGTTGATTGTCAAAAATGGATGTATCAC
>CAYYJF010000022.1:23872-26501 GCA_964472175.1 uncultured Bacteroidales bacterium
CTCACAGCCATTTTCGGTTTGCATGCCCAGATAAACCTTGTAAATTCCAATTTGAAACAACGCCTGGATCAAACAGGTGCTTTGGTCGATTTGAAAGAGGGTTGTCTCTTGCAATCAAACGGGCATTTTTTTTGGTATGGTTTGTCTTCAAAAAATGTCATTCAGTGCTATAAGTCCACCGATTGGACTAGTTGGGAGCCGACCTCCATGTCTGTCTCCAAGATGCCGGAAGGGCGTGTGGACTGCATCAAAATATTATTCAATCAACAAACAAAAAAGTACGTCCTTTGGTTTCGTCTTTGCAAAAAGACAGGTCAATTTGTCTATGTTTCTGCCCAATCAAATCAACCAGCCGGTGTTTTTACAATTGTCGAAGAAAATGTTCAGGTTTTTAACCAAGCCGATGGGTTGGGACGTTTTGCCCTGTATTCTGATACGGCAGGAGTGGGGTATCTGGCTTATTCAACCCTCAATAATGGGGCGGTTTCGATAGAAATGTTGCGTAGCGATTTTTTGGCTTCAACCAGAAAAAATGGAGGAACAGTGGCAATGGAACAAACCGTTGAAGCATTTTTTCAACACCGTGGTAAGTATTATTTGTTTTTAAATCAGAAGGTTGGAAGTGAAAACCAGGGCTCCTCTGTGCGCATGATGGTGTCAAATTTTCCGTCAAACAGTTTTGTGTACAGGCGGAATCTCAATGTTTATCCGGGATCTTTCGCACCTTTATTGACAGATGGCAATCTGTCTCCAACGGTTTTTTCCATCGTGAAAAAATCGACCAACGGTTCGTTTCCCCCCATTCAATTGGAGCGGTCAGCGACTTCAGAGGTGACCCAGATCAAGTTATTGCTGTATACAGGTGGTAGAGGGCAATTGCCGGATGGTAGCTTCAAGCCTTATATGGTTCCCAGTGCTGTGGTAAAACAATGGAAGTATGGTGGATGGGTCGATTTGCGTGCAACACAACAGGCTTTTACCTCTTCTGTTTATACGGTCGTTTCGCTTAAATTTCCGGCCAGCAACGCCACTCAATTTCAGATTCAGCTTCAGTCAAACCAACAAGATTTTATGTATATCAATGAGATAGAAATGCTTGATGAAAAGGCTCCTACCATACAAAAAATACGCTCCTATGTTTGCGATATCAGGGAGGAGGAAAGTAGCTTCCGCATTCCGGGAAAAACCTGTGATGTGTTTGAGCTGTCAACCAAAGAAGGGAAACAGTGGATTTGGATGGCATTGTTGCCAGGATCTTTTTCCGGAAATGCGCCTTCTGTGGATTATACATATTTTGGTAATCCGCTGATATTTAATGATTATGGAGATGTTGAACCATTTGAATGGACGGAGGGATGGACTAAAGTTTTATCGGAGTAGAAGCCTTTTCTGTTTTAATAAAAAACTGTATATTTGCATTCAACAAACCGAATGCATACAATTATGCGCTATTTGCCCTACAAACGAACTACATTCACCCCTTGGGGGGTCTGAAATCTTCCACAGGTTAGAAGGGGTATCGGTGTGTGCTTCTCGCCATCCAGCCGCAAAATAGGCTTAATTTTCTCAAACATTTTTCGGTAAAAAATGGTGCTGTTGCACTTGGGACATTTGTAGGTTCGACATTTTTTGCCAAGTATAAACAAAACTAATATTTGTATTCCATGAAAGTAATGAAATTCGGCGGGACGTCCGTAGGTTCCGTGAACAGCATTCTAACCATTAAATCCATTGTGGCCTCTCTCAATGAGCCTGTCATTGTCGTTGTTTCCGCAGTAGGCGGTATCACCGATCAATTAATCAAGACCATGAATCTGGCATCAAGTGGAAATGTCGAATACCAACAACAATTTCAAGCCATCCGTAAAAGACATGAAGATTTGCTGCTTGGCTTATTTTCTGATAAACTTCTGGATGCGGTGCAATTTGAGGTCAATCAAATGTTGGACGAACTTGGAAACATTCTGAAAGGAATTTTTCTTATTCAGGATTGCTCTTCTAAAACAGCAGACTCCTTGCTTGCCTATGGTGAACGCATGTCTTCCTATTTTGTCGCCAAGCTTCTAAATGCAGCCCATGTGGATGCACGTGAACTCATCAAGACGGACGACGTTTACGGAAAACATATTGTCAATTTCAAAGAAACATCAGCCCTGATCACCGGTGCTTTTTCCGAAATGCCGGCTGTAACCGTGATGGGTGGTTTTATCTCGAGCAATTTTAAAACCGGTGAAACCACCAATCTGGGCAGAGGTGGTTCCGATTATACAGCGGCCATTTTAGCGGCTGAATTGAATGCAAATGTCCTGGAAATCTGGACAGATGTTGATGGCTTCATGACGGCCGATCCAAGGGTGATAGACAATGCCTATGTCATTGAACGTTTGACCTATGTGGAAGCCATGGAGTTGAGCAACTTTGGTGCGAAAGTGATTTATCCGCCCACCATTTTCCCTGCGTATCACAAGAATATTCCCATTAAAATCAAGAATACATTTAATCCGGATGCACCGGGTACACACATTTCCAATGAAAAAGCCGATGGGATTAAATCCATCAAAGGCATTTCTTCCATTGCTGATACCAGCCTGATTACGATTGAAGGCATGGGCATGGTGGGTGTTATTGG
>CAYYJF010000022.1:26601-30295 GCA_964472175.1 uncultured Bacteroidales bacterium
GGCAGTTTGTTGGATCAAATCAAACAACAACAACCCCTTTTGATGAAACAAAATGGGCTGAAACTCAATGTCGTCGGGATTGCCGATGTACAGAAAGCCATTTTCAACAGAGAAGGCATCAATTTGGAAACCTATACAGACGAATTGTATCAAAACGGGGTGGATACCACACCCGAGTTGCTCAAGAATGAAATCCTGAAAATGAATATTTTCAATTCTGTTTTTGTGGATTGTACGGCATCTCCCCAAATCGCTTCGCTGTATCAGGAATTGATGGAAAACAACGTTTCGGTGGTTGCTGCAAATAAAATTGCCGCATCTTCTGAATACGAAAAATACACCCATTTAAAAAATCTGGCCAGACAAAAAGGCATCAAATATTTGTTTGAAACCAATGTCGGTGCCGGTTTGCCCATCATCAATACCATCAACAACCTCATCAATTCAGGCGACCGTATTTTGAAAATGGAAGCTGTTCTGTCTGGTACGTTGAATTACATTTTCAATACCATCAGCGCAGACATCCCTTTCAGCAAGACCATTCGGATGGCACAGGAAGCACGTTATGCCGAGCCCGATCCCAGAATTGATTTGAGCGGAAAAGATGTGATTCGGAAAATCCTGATTTTGGCCAGAGAAGCCGGTTATAAGCTTGAACAAGATGATGTCAAAAAAAATCTGTTTGTTCCGGATCAATACTTTCAAGGATCGTTGGATGAATTCTGGGCTTCGATCAGTGAACTGGATGGCATGTTCGAAGAAAAACGTCAAAAGCTTGAAGCAGAAAACAAACGTTTTCGCTTTGTGGCCACGATGGAAAACGGTGCATGTTCGGTCGGTTTGCAAGAGGTTTCAGCCACACATCCGTTTTACGATTTGGAAGGCAGCAACAACATCATATTGATTACCACAGAAAGATATTTGCAATATCCAATGATGATTAAAGGTTATGGAGCCGGAGCCAGTGTTACGGCAGCAGGAGTCTTTGCCGATATCATCAGCATTGCCAACATCCGATAAGTATGAAATACCTGATTGTACTTGGTGATGGCATGGCCGATGAACCATGTGTCCAATTGAATGGGAAAACCCCCATGCAGGCAGCCAAAACCCCCTATATGGATTTTTTGGCTAAAAATGGCAGATGTGGCATGTTGTCCACTGTTCCTGAAGGCTTTGCCCCGGGAAGCGAAATTGCCAATATGAGTTTGTTGGGTTATGATGTCAGAACCGATTTTGAAGGTCGGGGTTCGCTCGAAGCTGCCAGTATTGGTGTAAAAATTCAGAAAGGAGAAATGGCCATGCGATGCAATTTGATTTGCATTCAGGATGGCCGGATCAAAAACCATTCAGCAGGGCATATCAGCAATGAGGAAGCCGCCGAATTGATTCAATATCTTGATGAAAAACTGGGTTCCGATGTGGTCAAATTCCATGTCGGGATTTCTTATCGTCATTTGTTGGTCCTCAAAGGAGGCAACAAACAGATTCGTTGCACACCACCACACGATGTTCCCGGAACCCCTTTTAAAGAGGTCATGGTTGAAGCCATCGATTCAAAGGCACAAGCAACAGCCGATGAAATCAACCGTTTGATTTTGGCTTCACAAGCCTTATTGGCCGATCATCCCATCAATTTGAAACGAATGGCAGAAGGAAAAGATCCGGCCAACAGCATTTGGCCGTGGTCTCCTGGTTATAAGCCATCCATGAAAACTTTGATGGAACAATTTCCGAATATTCATTCCGGAAGTGTCATCTCTGCCGTTGATCTGATCAAGGGCATAGGAGTCTATGCCGGTCTTGAATCGATCAATGTGGAAGGTGCTACCGGATTGTACAATACCAACTACGAGGGAAAAGCGGCAGCAGCCATACAGGCTCTCAAGGAAAAAGACTTTGTATTTTTGCATCTGGAAGCCTCCGATGAGGCTGGTCATGAAGGCGATGTCGAGCTGAAAGTGCGTACCATAGAGTATTTGGACAGTCGCATTGTTGGTCCTGTCTTTGAAGCGGTCCGCACCTGGGAAGAACCCGTTGTGATTGCCGTTTTACCCGACCATCCCACCTATTGCAGCACCAAAACGCATGTCAATGAGCCTGTTCCATTTCTGATTTACAGACCCGGAGTAGCGCCTGACGGCGTGGAAGTGTATGATGAATATGCCCCCAAAGCAGGTTATTATGGTTTGCTACAGGGCGATGAATTTATTAAAGCGGTATTTGAAAATTGAATTGAACATGAAGTATTACAGTACCAATGGAAGCGTTGCTCCTGCAACCCTACAAAAAGCAGTCGTTGACGGTTTGGCCGGTGACAAGGGTTTGTACATGCCAAAGCAAATCAGTTTGTTGCCCGACTCTTTTTTTGAAAACATTGAAAACCTCAGTTTTCAGGAAATGTCTTATCAAGTGGCCCTGGCTTTTTTTGGTGAAGACATCGAACCCGAAATCCTGAAAGAGATTGTATACGATACCTTATCGTTTGAAACGCCTTTGGTTCATGTCAAGGATTCCATTTTTAGTTTGGAACTCTTTCATGGTCCTACCCTGGCTTTTAAAGATGTGGGTGCACGTTTTATGGCCAGATTGTTGGGCTATTTCATTAAAAAGCAAGGACAAAAGGATGTTAATGTGCTGGTTGCGACTTCCGGAGATACCGGTTCGGCCGTTGCCAATGGCTTTCTTGGTGTCGAGGGCATCCATGTTTATGTGCTGTATCCCAAGGGATTGGTCAGTGAAATTCAGGAAATGCAATTCACCACGTTGGGTCAAAACATTACCCCCATTGAAGTGGATGGTACATTTGATGATTGTCAGGCTTTGGTCAAATCTGCCTTTATGGACGAAGAACTCAAGGCCAAAATGAACCTGACTTCTGCCAATTCCATCAATGTGGCACGTTTTCTTCCACAGGCCTTTTACTATTTCAATGCCTATGCGCAATTGAAACGATTGGGCTTCAGCCGCGATATTGTAATTGGTGTGCCCAGTGGCAATTTTGGAAATCTTACGGCTGGTTTGTTTGCCAAGAGAATGGGATTGCCTATAGACCGGTTTATTGCTGCAAACAATGCCAACGATGTCTTTTTTGAATATTTAAAAACGGGTCAGTTCAATCCCAGGGCTTCAGTCCAGACTTTGGCCAATGCCATGGATGTGGGCAATCCCAGTAATTTTGACAGAATTTTAGATCTGTACGGACATTCTTGGGAAAGCATTAAGGCCGATGTTTCTGGCGTCACCTACGACGATGAAATGATTTCAGATACCTTGAAAACGGTGTATCTGCAATCCGGTTATTTGTTGGATCCGCATGGAGCCTGTGGCTATCGTGCCTTGGAAGACCTGTTGGAAGAAGGTGAGGTTGGCGTGTTCTTAGAAACAGCACATCCTGCAAAATTCAAGGAAACTGTTGAAGGCATCATCAGCCATCCGGTGGGCATTCCTGAACGCTTGCAAGCCTTTATGAATGGCGAAGTTTATCGCATTCCCATGACCAAAAACTACGAAGAATTCAAACTGTTTCTACTCGAATCCTGAATGGAAGACTGCCAGTAAACAGTGCAAAAAGCATACCGGCACATACAAAAAGCACCGCTTCCTATGTCTAAAGAAGCGGTGCTTTTTTTGTTGTAGCACAATCTGAATGTTGTAGCGCAGTGCGCTTTTTATATTATTTTTTCCAGACTTG
>CAYYJF010000023.1:0-3772 GCA_964472175.1 uncultured Bacteroidales bacterium
TGGTAACTTTCTTTGGAAAAGATACCGCCTGCTGCTATCAGGGGCAATTGTATGACTTTTCGAACGGCAGGAATGAGACAAAAAGTGGTTGTTTCCTCTCTCCCATTGTGTCCTCCGGCCTCAAAGCCTTCTGCAACGATGGCATCCACACCTGCATCTGCACATTTGATGGCGAATTTGGCACTTGAAACCACGTGTACCACCGTGATCCCTCTTTCTTTCAACCAGGCTGTCCAAATTTTAGGATTTCCGGCTGAAGTAAAGACGATGGACACCTTTTCTTCCACAATGATTTGCATAATGTCCTCTATTTGAGGGTACATCAACGGCACATTGACCCCAAAAGGCTTGTTGGTTGCCGCTTTGCATTTTTGGATGTGGGTTCTAAGCACATCGGGATGCATGGAGCCTGCCCCAATCAGGCCCAAACCGCCTTCGTTGCTCACGGCTGAAGCCAATTTCCAACCGCTGCACCAAACCATCCCACCCTGAATGATGGGGTATTGAATTTGAAATAGATCACAAATTGGATTTCCCATGTAGCTTCTTCAATTTTTTATTTTTTTTCAAAACAGTTGCAACTTTATTGGCCATGATTCTGGCTCCGGCTTCGTTGGGATGTATCATATCGGGAAAATTGGCCTCCATATTTTCGGTTTCACGGTATAAATCAATCACAGTGGAACGCGTTTTCGAGGCAACTTTTTTGATGTGTGGAATCACCCCGTTTGCAATGATGCTGTCGTTGATGTTATATCGGGTGCCATAGGCTTTGGCCGGAAAACAAAGATACACGATGGGTTTTGCCGGCAAACGCTCAAAGCTCAGAATCAAGGCCTTCAGATCGGTCTCAAACGCTTGTTCAAACTTCCAGTTTTGAGGTTTGGAATCGTTGGTTCCCAACTTGATGATGACCACATTCGGATTAAACGTCAAAGCATCCTGATAGGCTTTTTCTTTGATATAAGGATTGTCACCTTTTGACAATAAGGTTCTGCCACTGACGCCAAAATTTTTCACATCCCAACCGGTGCCCAAAAGCTGGCCGAGCACGGCAGGATACGAATCGGTATTTCTATTTTTGATGCCATGACCGTATGTAATACTATTGCCAACACAAGCAACCCGGATGGTTTCGGCTTTGACAGAAAAGGCAATAAGGCATAAGGAGCAGCAAAGAGCGATCAGTGTTTTTTTCATCGAGTGGCATTTATAAGATGTAACAAAGTTACAAAAAAATAGAAGGTCGAACCATCAACGGACCAACCTTCTCATCACAACTTACAACCTATCTGAAAAATCAACCTATTCCATACTTACCTAACTGAAATAATACCTGAAAAAATAATTATTTTAGTTCATTTTTGCTTAAATATTCAGAGACACCTTCTTGTGTGGCTTTCATCGCCTTGTCGCCTTTTTTCCAATTGGCGGGACAAACTTCTCCATATTCCTCTGTAAACTGCAGCGCATCCAGCACACGCAACACTTCTTCAACATTTCTTCCCAGAGGCATATCATTCACCACCTGATGTCTTACAATGCCTTGTTTATCAATCAAAAACAAGCCTCTGTACGCTTTGGGTTCACCTTCAAATGACTCAGTGCCATCTTCATCGTAAACTTCTGTTCCGGCCAACACATCATATGCTTTGGCTATCTGCAAACTCTGATCGGCCACAATGGGATACTTGACACCCTGAATACCACCTTGTTTTTGTGGGGTATCCAACCATTTCCAATGGGAGAATTCCGAATCGGTTGAAGCAGCAACGACAACGGTGTTGCGATCTTCAAATTCCTGATGATACGCTTGAAATGAAATGATTTCTGTGGGACAAACAAAAGTGAAATCTGCAGGATAAAAGAAGAAAACGACATATTGTTTTCCCTTAAATTGTTCCAGTGAAAAATTTTCTACGATTTCCTGACCGTTGACAACTGCTTTTGCTTGAAATACGGGTGCTTTTTTACCAACCAATACGGACATATGCTTGTGTTTTTAATTGTTTGATACAAATGTAGTCATCAAACGAATCTATTTCAAGCAAATCCTAATAGAATATTTCTATCACTCCATTGGCGGCGTTGAAAATGAATATATCTTTCTTTTTTTCAGCCACTAACGCTTTGGTTCCGTACACAGATGTCGTATTTCGTCACAGATTTTTTCCTGGCGATTTGTAGTCATGCCGATGGATTCCAGCACTTCCGGATTGTTCATAATTTGTCGACACAAAACAATACCCTGATCCATGAGCTGATGTTTTTCTGCATTCAGCATGCGTGTTAAAACCGTAATCGGAAAAATGTGTTCGGCATCAATAATTTCTTTAAGTCCTTTGTTGACAGGATAATCCCAGCTCAACAAATTCAATCCGGTGCATTCGCCAAAGGAAATGGCATCACCTGTAAAACGGGTATTGGTTGCCACCCAACCCTGAAACTGATAGTCTTTAAATTGTGGCAATTCTTTACGAAACTTAATGAGATCGTCCACGCGCGACCGGATATACATGGGCACCTGTACATTGGCATTTTTGCCTGTACTTTGATAATACTTACATTCAACAAAATGCTGTTGATTGCCTTTAGTTGCCAGGACATCCACTTCATGGGTCACACAATGGCCCTGAAGCACCTGACCAATTTCGGTCTGAAAACCTTTGAGCTTAAACACTTCACCGATGAAATATTCAAAGGGATATCCGGTTGGTCCCATTTCCATCATGGCTTTTTTCAAACGATACCTGGCGGCATGACCCAATTTGCTTTTGCGCAACAGGCCAAAGGCTAGGTCATAGATTCTTTTGGTAGACATGCCTTCGAATAACGCCGCTTTTACATCCGCAAGCACAAATTCAATGGTGGCCTCATCGGCGCCGGATCTTCTTAAGGAGTTGGCCAGTTTTTCTTCTGAAAAAGCTTCCATTTCACCCGAATGTTTTAAAATCAAATGTTTTTTGCCCATGGTTGTATGATTCAATGATCACAAATATACAAAAAAACCCATCGTAAGAATCTTTTTGGGCAAGGGTAAAAGGCGTTGAAATCCGTATCTTTGCAATCTAATAAAAAGACTGTGATCATTTTCAAAACACTGTATTTGATTTTAGGGGTATTGGCAACCGCATTGGGATTTGTCGGTATATTCATTCCAGGGTTGCCCACAGTACCCTTTGTTTTGCTTGCTGCCTGGTTGTTCATGAAAGGCTCACCCAAGCTGGATCTATGGATACGCAATCACCAGCATTTAGGCCCCATCATACAGGATTACAAAAAAGGAAAAGGCGTTCAAATCAAAACAAAGATGATTGCAATTGGCTCCATGATTTTGTCGGTTATCACGACGTTCTTATTGATGGAATCGTGGTGGGTTCGGGGTTCTGTTGCCTTTTTCATCCTCATTGGAATGGCCGTCATGATCTTTTTAATCCCGACACAACGCCGCAAAAAATAAACATTGTTATCGGATGAAAAATCCAATACACAACAACAGTCCAAGAATGACCAAATTTCTAGATGTTTCTCCCAATAAAGGATTCAACGCTTTTCCTGACCGGATTTTATCCATTTTTTTCCATGTGAGATAGTGTGGAATTAAAAACAAAAATGGCAAGAAAGAAGCCCATTTTGAAATATCCAGAAAGTTTAAACAAATGAGGGCGGAGAAAATGCCATTCCACAAATACATTTTTCGTCCAAAAGCTTCACCAAAAAGGACTACGGTGGTATTTTTTCCGGACAACTTATCGCTCTCCCTATCCCTGTA
>CAYYJF010000023.1:3872-6487 GCA_964472175.1 uncultured Bacteroidales bacterium
CGGCCAACAAGATGGTGATGCCAACACCGATCAACATACATTTGGGGGAAATCCAGCCTGAGGCAACGGCCCGTTCAGGACCCAGCCTGTCTTCGTTGTCCGTTTTTTTCTTGAAATCAAAATAATCATTGCTAAAGTTGGATGCAATTTGTGCCAAAACAGCAAAAAGCAGACACATCAGGGCAGGTCTCAATCGAAAAGTATCTTGGTTATAAGCCAACGCACTGGCTACCACAACGGGAATAATGCCGGCCGACAGCGTTTTGGGTCTGGTTGCCAGAACCCATGCTTTGAGGCTGTTCTTCTGAACGTTTTTCATTGACAGGAAATTTGCCGCAAAATTACGCCGAAAAAATCAGAATAATGCTACTTTTGCTTGAAACAAATTCGATCAAAATGGAAGAAATAACACTGATCACTCCAACTTTCTTGTTTTCTGCTATTTCGTTGTTGCTGTTGGCATACACCAACCGTTTTCTATCGTATGCGCAGTTGGTAAGGACGCTAAAAGACAAATACATGGACAATCCCACATCCGTAGCCAAACAGCAAATTCTAAACTTACGTACCAGGTTGGCTTTGACCAGATTGATGCAATGGTTGGGCATCTCCAGTTTGTTTTTATGCGTCATCACGATGTTCTTAATCTACATCGGATTCCAACAATCTGCCGTTTATGTGTTTGGTTTGGCTTTGTTGTTGTTGATTGCTTCTTTGGGTGTTTCCATCAGGGAAATTCAAATTTCCACCAGAGCTTTGGAAATTCATCTCAGCGATATGTTGGAAAATAAAAAACCCCATGAAATGCATCATCCTCATTGAGGCTTTTACATGGTTCTGTCAACCTGCTTAACGCCCTTGACAGTTCTGATTTTCTTTATCAAGCCTGCAAGCTGACTTTTATCGCTCACATTCACAGTCAATTGGCCATGAAACAAGCCATCGTTTGAATCGATGCTGATGGAACGCAGGCTCACACCGTGTTCTTTGGATATGACCGAGCTGATATTGGTCACAATGCCAATATCATCATTGCCAACAACATGCAGGGTGATGGGATAACTTGAACCTTCCGCTTTTCCCGCCCACTTGGCTTTGACCATCCGATAACCGAATCGCTCCAGCATTTGGGGAGCATTTGGACAATCCTGACGGTGAATTTTGATTCCGCCTGCTGAAGACACAAAACCAAAGACATCGTCACCATAGATGGGATTGCAGCACTTGGACAATTTAAACTCAATGCCTCTCAGGTTTTGATCAATGACCAATACATCTTCTTTGTTTTTGAAAATCGCATCGGCTTTATCGACGACAAAAGTCTCGGCTGAACGGTTTTCGGAAGATTCACTGATGACTTTATCCGCTTTTTCGTAGTCCAGGTACATGTCGATGATGTTGTTGATGTCCAACTTCTCCGACCCTACTTCGAAAAAAAACTCTGTGACAGTCTTGTATTTCAGCTTCTTGATAACACGCATCAAAATGGCCTCATCGTATTCGACCTTTTTGTTTTTCATCCGACGCTTGAGCAGTTCTTTGCCATATTCAGCTTGTTTCAACTGGGCTTCTTTCAGCGTCTGTCTGATTTTGTTTCTGGCCTTTGAGGTGATGACGTAATTGAGCCAGTCCTGCTTGGGTGTTTGGTTGGCTCCCGTCTGAATCTGGACCTGATCTCCACTTTTCAGTTCATAGCGGATGGGCACATTTTTCCCGTCCACCTTGGCACCAACACATTTGTTACCCAAATTGGTGTGAATGCTGTAGGCAAAATCCAAAACGGTTGAACCCTTTGGCAGCTTAAAGAGTTCGCCTTTGGGGGTGAAAACATAGATTTCATCCTCATATAAATTCATCTTGAAATCGTCCATCAAACCGGCAGAAGTGGCTTCGGAAGATTCTAGAATTTCACGAATGCGGTTCAACATTTCGTCCAATCCACTTTCGCTTTTGATGCCTTTGTATTTCCAGTGTGCAGCCAGTCCCCTTTCGGCAATCTCATCCATCCTTTTGGAGCGGATTTGCACTTCAACCCACTTACCATCCTGCCCCATCACGGTGATGTGCAACGACTCATAACCGTTTGATTTTGGAATGGATATCCAGTCTTTCAATCGGGAAGTATTGGGCGTATGCATATCGGTGATGATGGAATACACCTGCCAGCAAGCCGATTTTTCGTGTTCTTTCTCACAATCTATAATGATGCGAATGGCAAACAGGTCATAAATGTCTTCAAAAGGTATTTTTTGCTTTTTAAGTTTGTTCCAGATAGAATTGATGGATTTGGTCCTTCCCTTGATTTCAAAATTCAATCCGGTGTTGAATTGGATTCTGGACTGAAGGGGTTCGATAAACTGACGGATATAGTTTTCTCTGGAAGCTTTGGTTTCATCCAATTTTCTTGCAATTTCCTGATATACTGCTGGTTGCAAAAATTTCATGGACAAATCTTCCAATTCCGTCTTGATGGCATACAAGCCCATTTTATGTGCCAGTGGTGCAAAAAGATAGGATGCTTCTCCTGCAATTCTGATGCGTTGTTCCTCAGGATAATACTTCAAAACCCGCATGGTGTTGAGCCTGTCGGCAATCATGATGAGGATGACACGACC
>CAYYJF010000023.1:6587-29737 GCA_964472175.1 uncultured Bacteroidales bacterium
AATTTTCTGTATAATTTCAAGAACTTGATTCTTTCGTCTTCCGTAAACGCCATAGCCCATCCTTTTGATTGGATGTAAAATTACGATATTCAGTTCAGAGTTCATTTCTTTGAGAAGTATTTTTTTAACTTTGTTCTACGGAAAAAAATGCATCCAATATGATTCAAAAAGAAGATTTAGCCGCAATCGCATCCAAAGGGTTGACCCCTGAGGAAGTCAACAATCAATTGGTTCGATTTCAAAAAGGATACCCTTTTTTGGAAATTGATCAAACTGCGCAAGTCAACCACGGCATCATCCAATTGAATGAGCAAGAGAAATCAGCACTTTGCGCTGCGTGGAATGCTTATTTGGAAAAGGGGCATCTTGTGTCGAAGTTTGTACCTGCTTCGGGTGCTGCCAGCAGAATGTTTAAAGATTTATTTGAATGGCTGAACCAAAAAGAACATACGCTGGAATCCGCATTCATTCAGCAATTTTTCAATGGATTGAAACAATTTGCGTTTTATGACGAGCTTCAAAAGGCTTGTTTAACAAACGAAAAAATGGATATTGACCACTTGATGCAATCCGGATTGCATCACCTTGTGGTTGAAAACTTACTCACAGCCAAAGGTTTGAACTACGGAAGTCTGCCCAAAGGTTTGTTGACTTTTCATGCCTATCCAAACGGCAACAGAAAAGCGGTGATTGAGCATTTGGTGGAAGGTGCTTTGTATGCTTCCAGTCAAGGGGTTGTCAACATTCACTTCACTGTTTCTCCTGAGCATAAAAAGGCGTTTGAACAGACCATTAAATCGGCGTTGCCGGACATGGAACGCATGTTCAAGGTTACATATCTGATATCCTTTTCCGAACAAAAACAAAGCACAGACACCATCGCTGCAGATAAAGACAACCAACCGTTCAGAGAAAACGGGGCTTTGGTTTTCAGACCGGGTGGCCATGGGGCTTTGATCGAGAATTTAAACGATTTGGATTCGGACGTGGTGTTCATCAAGAATATTGACAACATTGTTCCCGACCGACTCAAAGACAACACGGTTTTGTATAAAAAAGTGCTTGCCGGTTTATTGGTTACACGCCAAAAGCAAGTTTTCGACTATTTGGAATTGCTGGAAAGTGGTCAGTACGACCACGACCAATTGCTTGAAATCATTCACTTTCTGCAATCCGATTTGTATACCAGAAATCCGGAAACAAAATTGTTGGAAGATGCCGACTTGGCACTGTATTTGATGCAAAAGCTCCATCGTCCCATCCGGGTTTGCGGTATGGTCAGAAACACGGGTGAACCTGGTGGCGGACCGTTTTGGGCAAAAAATCCGGATGGCACTTTTTCTCTACAAATTCTTGAAAGTTCACAGATCGATTTAAATGATCCGATGAAAAAGGAAATGTTCAAGAACAGTACGCATTTCAATCCGGTCGATTTGGTTTGTTCCTTAAAAGACCATCGAAATCAAAAGTTTGATTTAAAGCAATTTACAGATCCGAATACAGGATTCATCTCCATCAAATCAAAAAATGGAGAAGCACTCAAGGCATTGGAATTGCCAGGTCTTTGGAATGGAGCCATGTCCAACTGGAATACCATTTTTGTTGAAATTCCAATGGAAACATTCAATCCGGTCAAAACGGTCAATGACTTGCTTCGCCCTGAGCATCAATGATGCCTTTTTTGGGTTTCAAACCCATTTTTAAGGCACGTTTCAACAGCAAAGATTTGGCTGCATGGTAATCGTTCGGAATGTCTCCATCCAAGATGGCATCTTTAATGGCCGACTTCAGGGCTCCAACCTCTCTGCAGGGCTGTAAGTCAAACATGTCCATGATTTCTTCACCACTGATAGGGGGTTGCATGTTGCGAATGCGGTCTTTTTCTTCCAACTCTTTGAGTTTGCTTCGCACCAAATTGAAATTGCCCAAGAACTTCTTGACTTTTTCCGGGTTTTTTGAGGTAATGTCGGCTTCACAGAGCTGCATCAAATCATCGATGTCGTCTCCGGCATCGAAGAGCAGGCGTCTGACGGCCGAATCGGTTACGATGTCTTCGCTCAGCACAATGGGGCGCATGTGCAAACCCACCATTTTCTGCACATACTTCATTTTTTCGTTCAAAGGCAAACGCATGCGTCTGAAGATGGCAGGAATCATTTTTTCTCCGATAAAGTTGTGGTTGTGAAAAGTCCACCCGATTTTTGGATCCCATTTTTTGGAGACTGGTTTGCCTACATCGTGCAACAAAGCCGACCAGCGCAACCAAATGCTATCATTCTTTTTTGCCAGATTATCAAGCACTTGCATGGTGTGGTTGAAATTATCCTTGTGCCCCACCCCGTCTTTGGTTTCAGCCCCTTTCAAGGCCGTGATTTCAGGCAAAACTTTGTCGAGCAGGCCACAATAATCGAGCAATCGAAAACCAATGGAAGGCTGCTTGGTTGCCATCATTTTATTGAGTTCATCGGCTATTCTTTCTCCGGAAACAATCCCGATTCTATCTCTGTTTCTTTGAATGGCTTCCAATGCTTCATCGTCAATTTCAAAATGCAGTTGACAGGCAAAGCGCACGGCCCGCATCATTCTTAATGGATCATCACTAAAAGTGGTGTCGGGATCCAAAGGCGTTCGTAAACACATGTCGCGCATGTCGTTTAGTCCGTTGAAGGGGTCAATGAGTGTTCCAAAGCTTTCTTTATTCAAAGACAATGCCAGCGCATTGATGGTAAAATCGCGTCGGCATTGGTCATCTTTCAAGGTGCCGTTTTCAACCACAGGTTTTCTGGAATCGTGGCTGTACGACTCTTTTCTGGCACCAACAAATTCGACTTCCACATCCCCGAATTTCAACTGTGCTGTTCCAAAATTCTTAAAGACGTTGACTCTGGTTTGCGGCCCCAATCGCGAAGCGACGGCCTTGGCCAAAGAAATTCCGCTACCAATGGTCACAATATCAATGTCTTTGGAAGGTCTGTTTAAAAAGATGTCGCGTACATATCCACCTATCACATAGGTTTCAAGATGACAGGCATCTGCCACCTCTGAGATCAATTGAAAAATATGATCCTGTATTTTTTCACTTAAATTCACAATCTACGGCTCAAATTGATTGCAAAAGTAACCTTTTTTTTCAGGGAATAACTTACTTTTGCTACGGCATAGATTCTTTTCATGATAAGACGCTCAATAAAACTCAGCATATATATAGGATTTGCCGGATTATTTTCATCCTGTATGACTGTTTCTGATATCAAACCGGAAGATTATTTGAATCATGCCAGAGAATTGATACAGAAACAACAATTTCAATTGGCAAAATTGTATGTAGACAGCGTTCGCATTTGTTTTCCCAAAGAATTTAACAAAATAAAAGAAGGAATTCGTGTGATGCGCGAAATCCACTTCGCTGAACAGACCAAAACTCTGGCTTTTTGTGACAGCATGTTGCGCGTTCGTCAAACGCAACTACCGAATATTCAAAAGAATTTCAGATTCGAAAAAAACGAAGATTATGAAACCATCGGGCATTATGTTCACAGAAGCCAGTTGGGATCCAATCTCATCAACAGCACTTATCTACAATCGAAAGTGGATGAAAGGGGCAACTTGTTTGTGACCAGTTATTATTGTGGGGGCAGACCCATCAAGCATCAGGCAGTCAGTGTTTATGCTACAGATGGGACGTATGCCGAATCAAAACCTGTTCCTGCAGATGGCGCTTTGAATTATGCATTTGCCAACGATGGCTTGTATTATGAGATTGTTCGCTTTGATAGAAAAGCTGAAAACGGCGTTGTTGGTTTCATTCTCAATCACAAAGGAAACAACATCCAGGTAAAATTGACAGGAGGAAGAACCCTTGCCTACAGAATCAATCTTCGGGATGTCAAAGCAATGCAGGATGCATTCGACTTGTCTGCCGTTTTATCTGATATCACCCGACTCATGGATGAAATTCGAATGGCACAGGCCAAATTGGAATACATCCGCCAAAAACAACAAGGCATTCCCCAAAATGCCATTCAGGAATAATCGTTATCTATTGAGTGTAAAGCGCATGCTTATTCCAAAATCACTCGAGAATATAGGGTATGAAGAAACCAATGGTACGCTTGACTCTATATCGTAGAACATAGACAAACTCAGATTTTTGGAAATGGTATAATCACCCTGCAATTCCATGGAGAAGGTTTTATTTCCTGAGGTCGCTTGATTGTAACTGTCTTTCAACTTCCTCAACAAAGAAAACATATTTCTATAGGAGACATTGGCTGTCAATGCCAAATCATTTTTAATCTTTGACTCAGACAGAAATCCCCATGGACGAAAATTGGATATTTTATATCCGGTACCAAAGGAAAATTGATCTGACTTGGATTCAACAATTTGTCCACCTGAAATACTCAGCAAGATGGTTCTGGTTTTTGACATATCGGTTCTAAAAGTCCAACCGTTCAACATCGTGGCCTGAACTTCAAACAAGGGATTGAATTTTTCCATGAGTTGGACATTGCCAACATCATAAATAGAAGATGGAATTGGACTTTGATTTTTGACATCTTGAATGAAACCCATTCCATTGGAAGCGCCAATCCAGGTGCTATATGAACTGAACGAGTTGATGTCATAGGAGCAGGAATAACCGTGCTTGAGTGAGAAATTCTTAAAGGTGCGTTTGAAGAATGGCAAAGAGGACAAGCCATCGTATCGTATCGACCAATTCGGAATCAACTGTGAAAGTGCTGGAAATATGTTCAAACCGGATTTTTCCACCGATCGACCTGTATATGCAGCAAAAAATGCAGGAATTAAAACGTCGCCCGAATACTGAGAATAGGTTCCTATTGACGGATCAAAGGTTTGTCCCCGATATGCCGGGGAAATGGCATCGACATCAGGATACACGACCCCTGCCATTCGCTGCTCCAGCTTCTGTTGCACATATTGTCTATTAGACAAGAATCGCTCAAACGTTTTTGAACGATATCCGTTTTTAGCTCTTGGCGATTCAAATGCCGTTGCCAGGGCCAGTGTTGACATTGAAAATGAACCATTGACGCTTCTTGGCATGCCTTCAAACATGTACTGTACCTGCGATCGGTTTGAGAGGCTGCGATCGGCCATCAGATCTATTTTAAAATTTCTGAAAGGCTCAACCAGGGCTTTGATGGTTAATTCTTTTGATTGGCTTGAATTGGCAGGAGAAACAATCATACTGTCGGATAATAGCCAGTTTTTTCGCATGGCTTTTTCCAGATAATCGGTTCCCTGCAATCCCAAAGCAAAATCCCAACCGGGCGCCAATCCACTCGATTTTGAGCCAAACAAAGAAGTTTCGGGTTTGAATCCTGGCACAGACATGGCATCATTTTGCGTATAATTGACGGAAATATTTCGTACCGACATGGCCATTCTTGAAATTTTCGATGCCCATTGATACCAAGCCTGATCTTCCAAAGGTTCTTTCTGCATCACGGTAATCTTCCAGACGCCGGAATTCGGAAATCGAATCGAAACATTGTTTTCATCTTTAACCCTCATTCGAACTTCAACCATCCGATCGGATGAATCTTTGGCTACTACATACACCCTTTTGTTTTTCAACTGATGTTTGAATACAATGGTTGAATCGGTTGGGTACTTACCGCTCACTTCAAATTTTTTAAGCTGCTTCTTGGGTTTTTCCTGAACGATGGGGCCCAATACAGGATCCAATGGCTGCAACGCATTTGCTTTGGGTGCCTCGGATTTTTTATTGACTGAAGCCAGGAATGGAGACTTATTGTAGAGCTTCAACAAATCGGCCGTGGTGTTAAAGGCCAGCGTTCGTCTGTTGGAAATGGTATTGCCCAATTGTGTTTGGGTGGATGTCGTTGCACTTTTGTTCCAATCGTACGTGGCGTTGTATTGCAGGGATGTGTTGTTGAGAAAATCGATCAAAGGGATCAGTTGCGTGGGGATCATCCAGTTCAAACTGGTTGTTTGTTGGTAGTACAAGGGTGTACCAAACTCCTTCAGACTCCGCGTCACTGTGTCTTTCCAGTGCTGATATTCTGTTGCAAACCGATCTTTGTTTACAGGCGATGTTGCCGTTTCCTCTACCAGCGATTTGTTGTTGATGGCATATTTGAGACGGATATTTTTGGTCAGATTCCAGTTTAGGTTCAGATCCGAATTCCACAAAAAGCTTTTACTGACAATTAATGGCAGCGCTATTTGCCCGGACGACGAAGCCAGATCTCTGGATTGTTTTTCAAAATAATCTCTCAGCAAATTGCTATTGGCTGAAAGCGAAGATGGCAACAGTTCAATGCGCATCTCTTTGAGCAATTTTAGGGAAGCAGCATCCATCCCTTTGGCTTTTGAGAAAGGTTGCCAGGGATTGATGGGTGAAGCATAGGCATAGCTGACGCCTCCTTCATAACGTCGGGTTATGGCATATTCGGTTGCTGCATTGCGTTCATTGGATTCAGAATTGACATACCGAATAGAAAAGTTTGCAGGGTCTATGGGCAAAGGTGTTTTGCTTTTTATGCCAATTCGAATATCATTAAAACCAATGCTTTTATGTGTAACAACGTCCCTGCTATAATGCAAAATGGAATCTTTTTTGGCGCTGCCTGAAGTGGCTTTTAACACCTCTTTCATGAGCAAATCTTCATTCAATGGGTCGTATTTTGGCGTTGATTGTTGGTTTGAAACAGAGATATTGACAGGGAAATTCACTTGCAATTTATCCGAAAACAGCTTACCCATGTTTAAATTCATGGAAACATTATATTGGCCCATATCCATCAGGCTTCTTTCAGAAATATTTTGTTCCAGACCACCGAATCCATTGGAAACAAACCTGCCACCTGCATTGATTTTACCCAAATCGGAAAGTGAAATACTGGCATTTCCTGTTGCCGCCCATCCTCCGGATTCATTAAAACCAGACAATCTCAATTCATTTACCCAAATTTCAGCAGAACGTACTGTATTTCCGTTGTTGCGCACCCCGATCATCAGGGTTTTCACATCGGACAAACTCGGATTACCCAGCACCTTTATTTTGTTTTCAATCCGATCCTGATCATAGGCACTGTATGGTCTCGACATGGACAAGCCTCTGGCATTTCGTTGCGTTTTCAATGCGGTCAATTTGTGGAAGGCAATGTCAAAAAAGTTCTCTGAGGGCCAAATGGAATTGGAGGTATTCACAAAATGCGGCGACAAAACCAAAGGCACTTCATATTCGTAGTAATTGTTTTGATTGTCACTGCCAATTCGTAAAAACAACGTCAACTCTTTGTCCCGGGGTGGATTTAAATCGCCAACCAAAGCTTCTGCATGAACAAACATTTGCAGTTTTTCGTATTGCCTGAAATCGTAACTCGCATTTTTGTAAATGCCTCTGGCATCAGCAGGCGACAATTGGTTTACTTTCAGTACCAAGGATTGTTCATCTTTCAAAAACACACCGGGTTGATTGGGATCTGTTTCTCTTGTTTCACCGGGAGGCAATTTGTAATTGATCGGGGTCCTTCCTGAATTTTCTTCCATACTGACCGTTGACAAGTCCAACTTTGCATCGGTTGTAGGCGGGACAGTGTACAAATCTTTCTGATATCCTCTCCAATCACCACGTACCAAGTCCAATGATGCCATACGCAAGATGACACTGTCCTGAAAACCTTTCAGAAACATTCGGATGAAACGGATGTTGTTAAACCCGTTAATCATACCGACTTTCTGTGTATATTCCCGGATTGGAATTTTAAACTGATACCAACTGATGGTGGCAGTTTTCCCGTTTTTCAATCCAACGGTGGTGGTGCGCTTGTCCGTTACATGGTTTTTTCCGACCTGTAAATCTGTGGGTTTGATTTGAACTTCATATTGATAGTACCGCTCTGTTTCATTGAGTGTAAAGTCCGCATTGATGTCTTCCACATCTGGCAGGGAAGTACGGGCCGTTGCGTATTTTTCACCCGACAATTCAGGAGAGACAGAATTTCCTTCCGTGCCGTTGTAGCGCTTGTAACGTTCTAGTATTCCTGCTTTTCTTGAATCATAATCAGCACCGCGGAAATAATGATAATCATCACCGGATGGGTCGTTCAAAGGAGAAAACGGATCATTTTGCATGCGTTGATTGGTTGCCGCACTCACCTGATCCCGAATACCGGAGATATACGCACTGAAATGGGGCCAGTTTTTTTCTTCTTCAGAAGTCAAACCATCCAGTCCGACATCCTGTGCATCTCTGACCCCTTGGGTATTGTCAAAGGCATACACAGAAGCAGTTCGGGAAGAGACTTTTCCCCAAACTGTCTTTTGAATAAAAGCCGAATCTTTTGGATTTGTCGTCAATCCATTCTCAAACGATCTTCTGCCGTCTTTCAATACATCTTCCGAGATGTCACCCAAATTGAAATACAAGGTTCCTCCAAGAGCATTGCCGGTTGAATCGTACACAAATGGATCCATCAACCAAAATTCAATGTATTCAATGTTGTTGGATTCAAAATTGGTGTATCCGGATTCTATCCTTCTCATGATCCCACCCCATCTTTTTTCCGGTTCTGTTAAAAATCCATTTTGATCCATACCTTGATAATCAAAATTGTAAGGACCTCTTTCTTTTGGATAGAACGCCAGATTCATCACTGTTAACAAGTTGCTTTGTTGCAGCGTTTTTTGTCTGTTTGGGAACAATTCCTTTTCTTGAATGGTACGTACAAAGTGGTTGGATAACTGGTCATTGTCTCCACGCAAATGCGCAGGTGTTTGGGATGTTCCGGTTTGATTGAACAAATGGTCAATGATGTACCAAGATATCAGAGATCTGTTTTTACCGTAGTCCAGATTGTTGGACAATTTTGATTCAGGAAAATAGAGATTGGTGGGATCATAAGGGGTGCTTGCAAGGGTCCATTGATTGACATCTTTTAAGCTGATCGTTTTTTTAGCCGCCTCAAAATCATCCACATACGACTTATCATCCAGTGTTTTTGATGAACCGGCAATGAGTTGAGCAACTTCACCTTTGAATGAGAATTGTGATGGTTGTGTTGCTTGTAAAAATGGCAGTTTATCCAATAAATTGGTTAAGAATTGTGACTTAAAATCAAATGCGGTATTGAGCCCCCAAATGGTATTGTTCACAGATTCCATTCCCATGTCAACTTTGTTTGTCAAAGGCGCCTCCGAAAGACGTATGACGGTTGCACCAACATTAAAATGATCGTTTACGCGATAATCGGCCGTCATACCCATCATGGTTTTTCGCATCATGCCGTAAACGGATTGGTCTTCGCAGGTGGCTTGTATGGGTGTTCCTGAAGCCAACAAGGATTGATCGAGAATGGTCACTGTTCCCGATGAATAATCGACAGCATAATCCGAATTTTCTGTCAATTTTCTGCCTCCTGCCGTGACGCTGACCGAACCTGGTTCGATGTGATAGGCATTTAAACTGATGGTGGCTCTGGAAGAAGATTTGTATGAGCCTTTGATCAGGAATTTATTTTTTTCTGTCATCAATTGTGCCACCGTTAGTGAAGAGTCATACAATTCCTCAAAAACATATTTGTCGGCCAACTGATCGTCGCCGATGGCAGCTCTCAAATCTGAACCGAAAGGTTCAAGCACGGGAAAAAGAATACGACCATACTGTGATTGAACGGTATATCCTTCGATGTAATCCATGATGCCATCCGGATAGGGTTGCTTTCTTTCATTCAATTTATCAAAACCCATCACCCGAAGTAGCAATTGATTTTTGACTTTTCCTTCTGTCAAATAGGGTATTTCTGTTCCAACGGAATCATTTTGATAAGCTATTTCCAGATCGAATTTTTCTGCTTCTAAATTATACCCCCCTACGTTGTAAACGTTTTTCATCATCAGATCCCAGGTGGGCACACCGGGCGCAAAATCAGACCCTTTCAACAATTTGACAAACAAGGATGATGGCGATTCAATGCCATCGGTCGAAAATTCTCCGACTTGATATGATTTTCCGTTGTATGTATATTCAAATGAAACAGCCAGGATTTCATCATTTGTCAACTCGGATTGTAATGAAATGTACCCCAATGTTGGATTCAGGTAGTATTCTGTCGGTTCAAGTTTTCTGGCACTTTCCAACCTTTCAAAATCCCGACCAATAGAAACGCCTTGAATATCAAGTGCTTGTATTGCCTGATTGGACTGATTAAAATCTCTGGCAGCAACGAATTGTCCGAGCAATTCGCCGTACAAGGTATTGCTGTTATTCGAAGGGATGGAAAGACCTGTTGCCGCCCAATATGGATTGGATATGACATCGGGTTCTCCCAAATCGGTAAAAGCAAAAATATTTCTGGAGTTATCCAGTTGGATTTTTTTATTGATGACCCACAATTCCACTTTTTTGATCACCAATCCGGACGAAATATGTGGCAACTCTTTGATCCACTGATTGTAATTTTGTTTGAAAAAATGGGATAAGAAATAGTGTCTGTTGGCTTCATACGCATCTGATTTCAATTCAAATTCAGTTGATTGAACTCCTTTGTTGAGGTTGGCCGATTTGGTTTGAGCTTTCTGTTGAGAGACAACAGCTGCCAGATTTAAACGACCAAACTGAAGCTCAGTTTTGATGCCAAACAATGATGATCCACCAGTAATCAAAGAACTACTGATGGGCATACTCACATTCCCGGCCTGAAGATTTTTGATGATGTCGTCTTCTTTCCCTGCATATTTTAATTTGATGGATTTGGCATCAAAATCGAAGGTGGATTGGGTATTGTAATTCATATTTACATCAATCTTGTCTCCAACCTTGCCATTGACAGACATTTCTATGTTTTGATCAAAATCAAACTGTGTCCTGTTTCTGGCATTTTCAGACAATGATGGATTGTTTACACGGTTGGTTTTGAGGCCAAATTTGGTTTCAACCGAGCCTTGTGTTCTGACGCGTACCCCTCCCTCACCAAATATTTTTTCTCCCATGCCAATATCAAATTGCATATCGGTCAAAGAAAATCCGGATTGTTTTTTTGTATAATCAATTTGATTCTTTTCTTTCCAGAAGGCAGTACTTGACTGTTTGTCCAAAAGTTTGGTATACTCATTTTGGGTCAATGCGATGGGGGTAGAAATCAAATCATTGCCCAATTTTGTCACAACAAAGTAGGTATTGCTCGACGGATCATACTCGATGGTGGTTCGAATGTTTTCGGGCATCTTTAAATTCAGGGTTTTTTGCTGGTCCCAATCGCTTTGCAAAGCGGGATTGATGTCTGACGAAGGATACTCCATCATTGTTTGATCTGTCTCACCGACCTTCTCTGTGGTGTTCTTTGCGGTTTTGCTTGAAGTGCTTTGAACGGGCTCTTTGGACACAGTGGTTGCTGTTCGCTGCACGTTCGGACGAGCAGGAATGACCGTCTGACTATACACCGCATAGATGACACAGACGACAAACAAACCGATGATGGGAGTCCGTTTCAAAAGATCAGAGCATTTTTAATGCAACTTTAATGACTTGCTCTACCTGCATTCCCGGGGTTTCTTTTAAAATTTGAGCAACAGCTTTTGTAGAGGGGGCATTGCTGAAACCCAACATTTGCAAAGCGGCAATCGCTTCATCTTTGGTGGTACTGCCCTGAAATGAAGACAAATCTGATAAAATTTCACCAGAAGCATTTTTGGATATTTTATCTTTCAAATCCAATATAATTCTTTGAGCGGTTTTCAAACCTATGCCTTTGACCATTTTCAGGATATCCACATGTTCACCCAAAATGCAGGCCTGCAGTTCAGCCACTGAAAGTGAGGACAAAATCATTCTTGCCGTATTTGTTCCGACCCCATTCACACCAATTAAAAACAAAAACATATTTCTTTCTTCCAGTTTCGAGAACCCGAACAATTGATAGGCATCTTCTCGAATGTTTTCGTATATATACAATTTGCAATTGGACTGATCACGCAAATCCTGAAAGGTGTTTAAACTGATGTTTATTAAATAGCCCATTCCATGATTGTCCAATACTGCATAGGTTGGAGTACGTTCTTGAATGGTCCCTTGAATGTATTCAATCATAATATCTGTTGAAATAGTTTGATGCCAATTATAGCATTGTATGTAACGTATAAAATGGTGAAAAAGTATATCCGGTATACAAAAATGATGGTTCAAAACAGATTTAAAAAAAAACATCTACCCCACACAATAATTGTGCTCATATAGAGTTCTTAATTTGAAACCTGAAGTATTTCTATGAATAACACACCTCTACTCATTTTTATAACATCCTTCATTGTTTCCGTGGTCGCAGTACCCTCCATCATAAAGGTTGCCAATGAGAAAAATCTTTTTGACAGGCCTTCTGAAAAGCGGAAAATACATACCACCAGCATTCCGAATCTGGGAGGGGTGGCCATATTTTTGGGATTTTATTTCAGCATTTTGATGTTTCGCGTGTTGTGCGAATCCATGGAGCTGAGTGCCTTGAGTGCGGCTTCTGTTTTGCTCTTTTTTGTTGCGCTGAAAGACGATTTGATTTCGACAAAACCGATTTCCAGATTGTTGTATCAATTTCTCATTTCACTGATTATTGTTGCTGTGGGTCAAATCTACTTTACGCACATGCCATTGGCATTTACGGATCACATTCTGGCACAACTCATCAACATTGGCGTTTCTTTGGTTTTCATCGTAGCCATGATCAATGCCATGAACTTCATTGATGGTGTTGATGGATTGTCTGGTTCGGTCGGAGTCATCAGCCTGTTATTATTTGCACTGTTCTTTCATCTGTATGGCGAAGACACATACGCGTTAATTTCATTGGCCCTGGCCGGAAGCACGCTTGGTTTCCTACTCTTCAACTGGAATCCTGCCAAAATCTTCATGGGAGATATCGGATCGATGATGTTGGGGGTTTTTTTGGCTGTATTTGCCATCAAACTAAGCAACATGGAGCCTTTGCGTTTGGGATTTCTGCCTTTAAAGAACCCAATGACCATAGCCATGGCATTGATTATCATCCCATTAATGGATATGACGACGGTTGTTATTTTACGTCTTGCCGATAAAAAATCACCTTTCCAGGCCGATAAAAGACACACCCATCACCGCTTACTGGCTTTGGGATTCAACCAAAAAAAGGTTTGTTCGATTTTGGTTCTTTTCAACGTTCTGATTGTAGTCTCTGCCATATTTTTGGGATATGCTGTTCAGGGCTTCCTTTCCATGTGTGTCATTGTTTTGTTGGCCATTATTTTTGAGACATCTCTGTACATGGTGGCAAAAAAAAGGGAGTGAAATAACTCCACCCCCTTTATCATAAATACCTCATTGCTTTATTTAAACAGCCAGCGATACAAATCGTTGCCATTGGCAAACAACAACAATCCAATCAACAATATCATTCCGGATATTTGTGCATATTCCATAAACTTATCACTGGGTTTGCGCTTTGTAATCCATTCATAGAGTAAAAACAGAATGTGTCCACCATCCAATGCAGGAATGGGCAGAATGTTCATGAAAGCCAAAATGATGGACAAAAAGGCTGTTGTGGTCCAGAAGATTTCCCAATCCATTTGTGCAGGAAAGAGTTTCCCCAGGGTTCCAAAACCGCCCAGGCTCTTAGCTCCTGCTTCCGTAAATACATATTTCATATCACCGGCATATCCTGTTAAAGTTTTTATACCCTTATTGATTCCGGCCGGAATACTTTGTAAGAATGTGTAACTACGGGTCATTGTGGGCAAAACCTCTTCCGGGGAACAAGTCATAAAGCCAAGTTTACCGTTTTCATCCGGAGTGATGGTCACCTTTTGTGAAATGCCGTTTCTATAATAGGTGAGCTCTACAGGTTTTTCTTTGAATGCCTGCAATGCTTCTACAAATTCAGGAAAGGTTGCTGTCGTTTTTCCGTTGATGGCGGTCAGACTGTCTCCTGCCATCAAACCAGCTTTTTCACATGCCATTCCTGTGGACACCTCTTTGATGACTGTCGGAAAACGAAAGGAAGCAAATCCTTGCCCACTTTCAATAAATTTGGTTGAAAAATCACTCGGTAATGGGAGATACACATTTTGGGAGTCTCTGTATACACACAATTCTCTGGAGGCCATGATCAATCGAATGGCTTCTTCATCAAATTTTAATAAGGCTTCTCCGTCTGCATAAACCAATCGGTCACCATCTTCCAATCCTGCGTATTCTTTGACAAAGGGTGAATAATTCATACCCAGAGATGCAGAATCCATCGATACATATTTCTCACCCCAGAAATAGAGTACCGAAGAATAAATCATCAAAGCCAACAAGAAATTGAACAAAACGCCTCCTGCAATGATCAACAAGCGTTGCCCTGGTTTTTTTGATCGATATTCCCACTCTTTGGCAGGTTGAGCCATTTGTTCTTTGTTCATCGACTCGTCAATCATACCGGATATGGTACAATAGCCTCCCAATGGAATCCAACCCAAACCAAATTCGGTATTTTCAGGCAGTTCCTTGAAAGATTCTGGACTTTGTTTTTTAAACCAGGCAAACTGCCATTTTCCCTGGATTTTCTTCATTTTCAGGAGGGAAAAAACCGGATTAAAAAACAGGTAAAACCGTTCAACCCGAACTTTGAATAATCGGGCAAAAAGATAATGGCCCAATTCATGAATCAAGATGAGTATCGAAAGGCTTAATATCAATTGAAAAGTTCGAATTAAAAAAATATCCATATAGATGTTGTTAAATTAAATGAATGATTGGGTTCGTTGTCTGGCTTCCTTATCCACCTCAAAATAATCTTCAAGGGTTGGTTTTTCAACATAAGAGGTTTGAGTAATGGCTTTTTCTATCAACTCAGGCATCTCCATAAAACCAATTTTATCATGTAGAAAGGCTTCTACGACAACTTCATTGGCAGCATTGAGCGCACAAGGCGCTGTCCCTCCTTTGGAAATGGCTTTGTAAGCAAGATGAAGATTTCGGAATCGTTTCAAATCGGGTTCTTCAAATGTCAGGGATGCATGGTGCGCAAAATCCAATCTGGGAAAATTGGTTTGCAGGCGGTTTGGATAGGACAAAGCATACTGAATGGGCAACTTCATGTCTGGCAAACCCATTTGAGCTTTGACAGATCCATCCTGAAACTGAACCATGGAATGGATGATGGATTGTGGATGTACAACAACATCAATCTGATTGGTATTTAACCCAAATAACCATTTGGCTTCGATCACTTCAAAACCCTTATTCATCATGGTTGCCGAATCGATGGTAATTTTGGCGCCCATATTCCAGTTGGGATGTTTCAGGGCTTCTTTTCTGGTCACATTCATCAGATCTCGCAATGCTGTTTTTCTAAAAGGGCCTCCTGATGCCGTCAATATGATCTTTTCAATGGCATTGTTCTGTTCCAGACATTGAAATATGGCTGAATGTTCAGAATCAACGGGATAAATTGGCACCTGATACTGGTGCGTTAAATCGTTGATCAAAGCACCTGCGACAACCATGGTTTCTTTGTTGGCCAGGGCTATGGGTTTGCCGGATTTGATGGCTTCAATGGTTGGACGCAATCCACAGAATCCGACCATGGCCGTCAGAACCATGTCAACGGATTCAGATTGAACCACCTGAGCCAGAGCATCTGCGCCTGCATAAACCTTGATGGGCAAATCCGACAATGCCTCCTTTAATTTGGGATATAAAGTGTCATTTGAAATAACAACCGCATCCGGTAAAAATTCCCGGGCTTGTTGAATCAACAAATCAACCTGATTGTTGGCGGTTAAAACAAACGCTTCGAATTGATCCGGATGATTCCGGATAACCTGAAGCGCCTGCGTTCCAATGGAACCGGTCGACCCCAAAATGGCTATTTTTTTCTTATTTTCTGATTCCATATCATCAAAATACAATGTATTCTTCGGGATTTAAAGCAATTCCTTTTTGCCAGAGTTCAAAAATCAAACCGATATTTCCTGTTTTGGCTGAACGACCGCCAACCATTCCGATGGCTTCACCGGATCTAACTTCATCACCCTGTTTTTTCAATATTTCTGTGTTATTTTTATACACGGAAACAAAATCATTGTTGTGTTGAATTTGAATCACATATTCAAAATCCGAGGTATATCCGGCAAACAAAACGGTTCCTGCAGAGACGGCTACACAGGGTTGCAAACCAGAAACTTCAATCTGGATGCCGTGTTGTCCCAATTTTGGATTATACGATGCCACAATGCGACCTTTTAATGGGGGATGAAACAGCCATTGCTTGTCCGTTTTACCCGGGTCCAAAATTGACAGGTTGTATTTTTCGGATTCTTCGTATGTTTCGCGAAAATCCAATTCATCATCTGTGGCAGTCATCAATTTCAGTTTTTTGATGGCGGCTGAATCCAACGACTGTTGGTTTTTGACATTCTTAATGGAATCGACAGGTATATCTCCGGCCATAATGGCATTGACAACCTTTAAATATTGTGCCTGTAGCTCCAGGGTATTGGCCATGGAATCAACGCGCAAGGCTTGCTGAACCAATGTTTTTCGCATGCCGGGATCCAAATCTTTGGGCAGCAGATTTCTGAGCGGTGTATAAATGATTAAGGACAATGAGATGATGAAAAAAACAATAAACAGAGATGCAGCCATAAAAATACCATCCATGAGAGAAGCCCTTAATGAGAAGAAATTCTCCAAAGTACTCTCATTAAAAATGGTTAGTCTGAATTTTTTTTTCAGTCTATTCAGGTGGTGACGAATGTGGATGCGCTTCATGTATCGTATTGAATCGACAAATTTAACAGAAAAAAGGTGTTATACTCATTTGGACTCACTTAAAAAATGATAACGTTACCCGTTTCTGCATCAAATTTGAAGGAATTTCCCTGAAATGCCCTTTCTAATGATTTTGAAGCAGTCATTTCTTTCGGGCTTCCTGCTTGAATGCCCTGTTTGGGTTCCATCAACCACAAAACATCAGCCAAACGAATGGCCAAATCGATCTCATGCGTGGAAACAATCAAACACTTGCGCCATTCACTGGCCAGTTTCTTGAGCAGCATCATGGTTTCAATTCGATTTGGAAGATCCAAAAACGAGGTGGGTTCATCCAGAAACATAAAGGGTGTATCTTGAGCCAAAGCTCTGGCAATCAAAACGCGTTGTCGTTCACCATCGGACATTTCCGAAAACAGGCGCTTTTGGAAGGCTTGTAGCTGAACCGCAGCAATGGCTTTTTCAACCTCGGTTTTGTCCTTGTGCGAAAGTTTGCCGGCATACGAGGTGTAGGGATGCCTTCCCATGGATACGATTTGTACTACGGTTGCATATTCCAATTGGATAGAATCGGTCAACACCAGGCTGATGTGCTTCGCCCTGATTTTGGGATCCATGTCGTGAATGGATTTTTCGCAGGAGGTGATCTCCACTTTTCCGGTAAGAGGTTTTTGTAAACCTGAAATGGTACGAATCAAGGTAGACTTTCCACATCCGTTGGGTCCGATTAGTGCAATGAAGGCACCTTGAGAAGCCTCCAGATTGATGTTTTTTTGAATCGTTTGAATGTTTGGGCCTTTCTTATAACCGATGCTCAGTTGTTGTATGCTTAAACTGCTCATATATCCAATAAACCTTCAGGCAAGGCAACATGCATGACCCTTGTATCCGGATCAACCGATGTGAAAAATTCTTCGGCTACTGGCATTAAAAACGAAACCCCATCCTTTTGAATTTCAAATAAAACGTTCAGGGTAGAATCGTCAATTTGAGTAATTTGGCCAATGCGACCATGCACCTCGTCGATGACTTCATATCCGATGAATGAATTCCAGTCATCCATATCGACCTCTTGTTCACCTGCATATTTGATGGGGAAATAAACCGACTTGTGACAAAGAGCGCGCACCTGAATTTCACTGTTGATTCGCTCAAATTTGACCAAAGCTGTTTCAGCAGTTTTGTATCGAAAGGTTTCAACAAAAAAGGGAACCAAAATGCCATCCATATCCAACACCAGATACGGAGATGGTGTATTTTCAAAAATATCCTTGGTAAAAGCAAAGCTAATTTCACCATGAATGCCATGAGGCTTCAACAGTTTACCAATCAAAAAAACATCGCTTTGATGAATCATGTGTCCATTGCTTAATCGTCAATACGTAAGATCCTTGCGCCCAAAGCGTTTAATCTTAAATCGATGCTTTGATATCCGCGGTCAATTTGATCAATGCCTTTGATGGTGCTCTTGCCTTCAGCCGACATGGCTGCGATCAGCAGCGCAATACCGGCGCGAATATCTGGAGAAGACATCACCGCACCTCTCAATGCTTGTCTTTTTCCCAAACCGATGACCGTTGCCCTATGGGGATCGCATAAAATGACTTGAGCCCCCATATCAATGAGTTTGTCCACAAAGAACAAGCGACTTTCAAACATTTTCTGATGAAACAAAACGCTACCGTTTGCCTGGGTTGCCACGACCAACATCACCGAAAGCAAATCGGGCGTTAAACCGGGCCAGGGTGCATCCGCAACCGTGAGAATGGAACCATCTAAAAAAGTATCAATGGTATAGGTATCTTGTTGGGGTATATGGATATCATCCCCTCTGCGTTCCATCTGAATTCCCAAGCGGGAAAAGGCTTCAGGAATCAAACCCAATGCATCGTAACCGGTATTCTTGATGGTGATTTCAGAGGCAGTCATCGCTGCCATGCCTATGAAACTACCCACTTCAATCATATCGGGTAAAATGCGGTGATGACAGCCATTCAAACCTTCAACACCCTCAATGGTAAGCAAATTCGATCCAATGCCGCTAATTTTTGCCCCCATGTTGTTGAGCAACTTACACAATTGTTGGATGTATGGCTCACAAGCTGCATTGTAAATGGTGGTTTTCCCTTTTGCTAAAACAGCAGCCATAACAATGTTGGCAGTACCGGTCACAGAAGCCTCATCGAGCAACATATAGCAGCCTTTCAGGGTTTTGGCTTCAACTCTAAATAGGTATTGATCTGGAATGTATTCAAATTGAGCACCCAATTTTTGAATACCGATAAAATGGGTATCCAATCTTCTGCGGCCAATTTTATCTCCGCCTGGTTTTGAAATAACGGCTTTCCCAAATCGGCCTAACAATGGACCAATCAACATAACTGAGCCTCGAAGAGAGGCACTTTTATTTAAATAATAGGCCGATTCCAACAAATCCAGTTGAATATTCTTTGCCCTGAAAGCCCAATCGTTGGGACGTATCTTTTCAACCTCAACACCAATATACGACATCAACTCTATCAGATTGTTGATATCCTGAATATCGGGTACATTTTCAACAACAACACGTTCAGAGGTCAACAGACAAGCACATAATATCTGGAGCGCTTCATTTTTGGCACCCTGAGCTTCTATTTCACCCTGTAATCGATAACCACCTTCAACGACAAATGATGCCATAATCAACGTGAATTTTTACGATTCTTTTTATTATTGTTACTGTTTGAATTGCGGGATTGAATCTGAATATCTCTGGAATCAATCAAACGAATGGTTTCGGCATTCACATCGATTTTTCCTTCAGACAACAAACGCAAATCATCATATATCTTTTCATCTTCCACGCCTTCACGATTCCAGGCCAGGATGCTCTTTTTCATATGATTGGCCAACAATTCGGTCAAACGAAGCTTTTCTGGACCTTCTTCCATCTCGAGGATTTTGGCAATCAATTCTTCCACCGATTTGCCATAATGCTTGATTTTAATTCTACGTCCGGAATAGGGAACACATTCAGGTTTCGAATATAAATTCTCCTTTTTCATGATTTCATATGGATAGTCAATCTCCAATTTAAAATCGGACATGATGGCCAAATGATCCCAGAGTTTGTGTTTAAAATCGGGCACATCACGCAAATGCGGAAACAAATTTCCCATGATGCTGATGATGGTTTGAGCACATTTGCTACGTTCTTCTTTATCCTCCAACGTGATGGCATAATCGACCATGCGTTGAATATTTCTACCGTATTCGGGTAAATCCAGTCTTTTCAAACGGGTGTTGTAATCTAATTCGTTAATTTCCATTGGTTTTTTTTCCATATCCCACACCTTTTAAATGATTGATGCATCGGGAGTACTTTCAATTCTGGTTGAAAGTCTATTGTTTCAAATTGGGTATCAAATTTTTCTTTGAAATGGTCGCTACAAAATCCTTCAAATAAAAAGGTTCAAAATAGGCCACATTTTCAAATTGATTATTACGGAACCTATTTTCTGCCAATGAGATCATTGACAATGCGTTGGGTGTAATATCATTCTTGAAAAAAGCATTTTTCGAAACGATGTGCGGTTGACATTTTTTTGAACCATCGCCGATAAACCAAACCGGAGCTTGATTCATTTCAGCGTCAAAAGTATGTGCATCAACAACAACAGCTTCTGCAGGTTTCAATTGGTTTCCTTTGGCGTCGTACAATGCCGTATACACTTCCATGCGTCTGGCATCGATCAATGGTCGAATCAACGCATCCGGCGAACAAATATGCATCCTGGACAATTCATCAGCCAACAAATCCAGGGTTGGAACAGCGATGAAGGGAATACTCATGGCATAGCATATGCCTTTGGCCATAGAAACACCTATACGCAATCCGGTATAAGACCCGGGGCCTGAACTCACTGCAACAGCCTGAATCTTCAACCCTTTCTGTTCGGCAACCTGCAAAGCTTTATCGACAAAGGTTCCCAAACGTACTGAATGCGACATTCCCACGGTATCCATCTCAGCGTAAAGAACTTCCTGATCGCAACTTAAAGCAGCGGAACAATTGTTTGCAGAAGTTTCCAACAAAAGAAGAAGTGCCATGAAGGATTATTTGATTCTACAAAAGTATAAAAATAACTGTACATTTGCACGAAAATACGCAAACCATGATACAATCGATGACCGGATTTGGGAAAGCCGGATGTGACCTGTTTGGAAAAAAGCTGTTTATTGAAATAAAATCGGTGAACAGCAAGCAATTTGATCTGTCCATTCGCATGCCTCAGGCATTGAGGGCGCATGAAATGGATGTTAGAAATCTATTGGCAAAAACCATTGAAAGGGGAAAAGTTGACTGTCTGATTTATTTTGATCAAGCCAACAAAGAGTCGACTGTCGAGCTCAATGTTGATGGTTTTGAACGCTATATCAACCAATTAAAAGAAGCATCTGAAAAACTTGGCATTCAAATGCCTTCCGATATGTGGAGCATTTTATTGCGGATGCCTGATGCCTTTCATGTTGAAAACAATGAGGTCGATGAAGTATCCTGGGAAGCCATCCAAAAGTCTTTGGATGAAGCCATGACCAATTTCTCAAACTTCCGGATTCAGGAAGGCGCCATGCTTGAAAGCATATTTTTGGAAAAAATTGCCAGCATAGACAGTTTGCTAAAGCAGATTGAACCCTATGAAAATGAACGCGTTGAACGCATTAAAGCAAGACTGAAGGAAAATCTGGATAAAATAGAAGGGCATGAATTCGACCACAACCGTTTGGAACAAGAATTGATCTATTACATAGAAAAGTTGGACATCAACGAGGAAAAGTCCAGACTTTCTAACCATTTGAGCTATTTCAAAGAAACCCTTCGTGAATCCCATGGACAAGGCAAAAAACTGGGATTCATCGCTCAGGAAATTGGTAGAGAAATCAACACCATGGGTTCCAAATCAAACCACTCAGGGATGCAAAAATTGGTTGTTTGCATGAAAGACGAATTGGAACAAATCAAAGAACAAGTCTTAAACGTATTGTAAAAATGAGGGGAAAAGTCATCATATTTTCAGCACCTTCAGGCTCGGGAAAAACCACTTTGGTCAAATGGCTGTTGGAACAAAAACCCGAGTTAAAGTTCTCTATTTCAGCCACCAGCAGACAACCCAGAGGCACTGAAGTGAACGGCATTGACTATCATTTCATGACTCCGGAAAGGTTTAGGACATTGATTTCCGAAAATGCATTTATTGAATACGAAGAAGTGTATCCAAATTCGTTTTATGGCACCTTAAAATCGGAAGTTGAAAACCAATTGGCTTCAGGTCAACATATTTTGTTTGATGTGGATGTAAAAGGAGGCATGTCCATCAAAAAGCATTTTGGTGATGATGCGTTGTCCATTTTCGTTCAACCTCCCAGTATTGAAATATTGGAGAAACGCTTGAAAAACAGAGGCACAGACAAGGAATCCGTCATCAGGGAACGCATTGACAAAGCCAGTTACGAGCTGACATTTGCGCCCAATTTTGACCACATTGTGGTGAACGATGACCTGGGTACAGCCAAAGCTGAATGTATGACCCTGGTTCACTCCTTTTTAACCGCAAACAACTCCTAACATGAATCAACGGATTCGAACAGCATTGTATGGCGGTTCATTCAATCCGCTGCATGAAGGCCATTTGGCGCTTGGCCGATTTGTCATCGACCACCACTTTGTTGAGGAATGTTGGTATGTCCTGAGTCCGCAAAATCCTTTGAAAGATGCAGGCATTTTATCGGATGCCAAAGAGCGGTTCGATCAACTTAAAAACGTTTTAAGCGCCCACCCCGGATGTTTTGCATCCGCTCTGGAATTGGATGCACCCGCTCCAAATTACACCGTAGATACCGTGAAAAGAGCCGTTGAACGCTATCCAGACAGGTGTTTTTCCTTGCTCATAGGCGCCGACAATCTGGATGTCTTTACCCAATGGAAAGATTACGAGTATCTGCTTGAGCATCACGACATTTTGGTGTACCCAAGACCTGGTTCAACGCATCAGATTCCGGCAAGCTGGAAAAGGGTTCAACTCTTGAAGGCCCCCATGATGGACATTTCTTCGAGTCAAATCAGGGCACAATTTTCCAAATAATAAATACGTTTTTTAACCTTAATCCCTATGTCTATGTTGAAAAAAATGGCATGCATGCTTTCTGTTTTATTGGGCACTATGAGTTTTGCCGCTGCACAAAACGCGCCTTCGGTTAACGACGATTTCAAACCATCTGAAAATGTACAAGTCGGGAAAAACTACCCCATGGTCGATTCCAAAGGACGGGTTCGCGTTCGGTTGGCTGCTCCCCAGGCCAACAGGGTACAATTAGACCTTGGCGGTGTCAAATA
>CAYYJF010000024.1:0-22120 GCA_964472175.1 uncultured Bacteroidales bacterium
TCACCAGCTCATATCGGTCTTTGTTTTCTGTAAACCACTGCCTGTTGTTGTTGGCCGACAGGTCTTTTATAAAATCAAACAGGGCTTTCATAGGGATTGGTTTTGGGATGCAATCGAAATACGAACATACGGATAAAATGGTATTTCACAAAGTTGTTTCCGAAGCTAAAGTAGAATTATATGAACTGGAGTTACAAAATGTGACTGTAACCGACCTTACCACTCCCCATCTATCAGACCATCGATGTTCGTTTTTTAGTAACTGTAAAACCCTCAATTGATTTAATAGTTATGATATTATCGTAAAAAACAAAATTGAACATACCCAGTTATACAGTTACTTTCAAATCTGCATATTTGGATGATGATCACTTTATTGAAATGATTGGATGGGCGATTCTGAAGGAATTGCGTCTCTGGCGAGCCGCGATCCCGAGTGGGGGAATCCTGCAGAAACAAAGGATTTTGCATTCCTCCGGAATGTCCTTTAAAACAAAACCCGCATCGCTCAAGCAAGCTTGGTGATGCGGGTTTTATTCTAAAGGATGCCTAACGGCTCAAAATCCTTTGTTTCTGCGGAGAGTGAGGGATTCGAACCCCCGGAACCCCGAAGGGTTCAACAGATTTCGAGTCTGCCACAATCGACCACTCTGCCAACTCTCCGAAGGCCTGCAAATGTACAATTTTTATTTTATAGCAGGCAAGGCTCCACTTTGATTTTTTCTATCTTTGTGAGCAGAAGCCAGCACCAATATAAGCCACTATGTATTTCAAGGATGTAATCGGACAATCTGATATCAAAAGCAGACTCATTGAAATGGTTGGAGAAAATAAGGTTCCCCATGCCATCCTGTTTTCGGGAAATGAGGGCACCGGATCTTTTCCTTTGGCTTTGGCTTTTGCCAGGTATGTACATTGTACAGACAAGAAAGCATCGGACGCTTGCGGGGTATGTCCATCGTGTAAGAAATTCGACAAATTGGTGCATCCGGATACGCATTTTGTTTTTCCCATTGTCAAACAAGGCAGTGGCAAAAAGTCGGTGAGCGACGATTGTCTTCAAGACTGGAGAGCTTTTTTGAATGCCAATCCATATTTTTCCTTTCAGTCGTGGTTGAATCACATCAACGCCGGCAACTCGCAAGGCATGATTTACGCCGAAGAAGGCGAAGAAATTATTCGAAAGCTGAATTTCAAGACCTTCGAATCGGAGTATAAGGTGATGTTTATCTGGCTGCCGGAAAAAATGCACACCACCTGCGCCAATCGCTTGCTTAAGATTTTGGAGGAACCACCGGGTAAAACCATTTTTGTGCTGGTTTCGGAAAATCCGGAGCAATTGCTGACCACCGTATTGTCTCGTACACAAGCCATTCGCGTGAAAGGCATTGCAGAAAACGACCTGAGCGAACAACTGTCCAAGCTCTTTGATTTGTCGGGCAACGATTTGCAGGCTTGCCTGCATTTGGCAAATGGCAACTGGTTGAAAGCCGTGGAGTATGTTCAGTCGAGTCGGGATAACAGCTTTTTCCTTCAACAGTTTATCCGTTGCATGCGGGGCGCCTATACCATTGCCAATTTTTCACCCGAAAAGAAATTGGACAAGCAACGCAGTTTGAAAGATCTGAAGCTTTGGTCGGAAGAAATGGCAAAGTTAGGCAGGGAACAATCCAAAAAGTATTTTTCCAATGCCCAGCGGTTGCTGAGAGAAAATTTTATCATGAACCTGAGCCAGAGCGACCTGAATTATCTTCACCCGGAAGAATTGGCTTTTTCCAAGAAATTTTCACCTTTTATCAACCACAAAAACGTGGTCTTTTTTATGGAGGAATTGTCTTTGGCAGAACGTCAGATTGAGCAAAATGTCAGCCCAAAACTGATTTTTTTCGATTTGGCACTCAAATCCATCATGCTCTTTAAGAAATAGATTTGCATGCATCGTCTTTTTCGCCTAATTTTGAATTCGTTAGACACAACAATGACATGGAATATAAACTCAATTTACCCGGATGCTACCTTAAAAGAAAGGGTTGCAGTGGGATTAAGATAAAAAAATTAAACTCCTTCGATTGGCTGAGCGACTTACAGCCAGCACAAGATTTGACGGACTGGGTCGAAGTACAATTTAAAAATACCAGAAAAAGCTTTTTTTTAAACAGTACCAAGATTCCCTTGATCAAAGGCGATATTGTCGCGGTTGAATCCAATCCGGGTCACGACATTGGTGAAGTGACCATGGTCGGTGCACTGGTGTTGAAACAAATGAAAAAAACCCATTTCAGGTTTGAAAGCCACGAAATCAAGCGGGTTTACCGAAAAGCCAGGCCGGTGGATATGGAAAAGTATCAGGAAGCCAAGGCCTTGGAGCACGACACCATGCTCAAGTCAAGAAAAATTGCCGAGGACCTCAAACTCAACATGAAAATTGGGGATGTGGAGTATCAGGGCGATGGCAACAAGGCTATTTTCTATTACATCGCCGACGACAGGGTCGATTTTCGGCAATTGATTAAGGTGTTGGCTGAAACCTTTAGGGTAAGGATTGAAATGAAACAAATCGGTGCACGCCAGGAAGCCGGAAGAATTGGCGGTGTGGGGCCTTGTGGCAGAGAATTGTGCTGCTCTTCGTGGATGACCAACTTCGTTTCGGTTTCGACCGGTGCAGCCAGATACCAGGATCTGTCCATGAATCCGCAAAAATTGGCCGGACAATGTGCCAAACTGAAGTGTTGTTTGAACTATGAAACAGATGTTTACGCTGAAGCGCAACGTGATTTTCCTTCCAAAGAAGTCGTTCTGGAAACCAGAGATGGGGTTTTCTATCAAGTCAAAGCCGACTACTTCAAACGGACCATTTTGTATTCAACCAGCAAAGATTTTATTGCAAATGCAGTCACGATACCTGTTGAGCGTGCCAAATACATCATTTCCTTGAATAGAAAAGGGGTCAAAGTGGATCAACTGGTTGAAGATAAGGAAGAAAAGCCAGTCAAAAAAGATTTTGGAGACATTTTGGGACAGGATTCTCTGCATCGTTTTGACAAAAGCAACAATAGCAGCAATAACAACAATAACAGCAAACCCAAGAAATTCAAGCAGGGAAAGCCTTTCAAAAACAACGAGGATAAGCCTTTGAACAACAAACCTTCACAGGATAGGTCCAAACCAAAACCGGCTCAAAACGTTCAACCGAATCAAAACGTTCAACCGAATCAAAATGCGAACCTGAATCCAAATCAAAATCAGAACAGGAATCAAAATCCAAACCCGAATCAAAACCGTACAAACAATGCCAAGAAAGGCAGAGGCCGATTTGAAAAACCGCAAAAAAATACCAACAACAATCCTGAAACCAACCAATAGATTTTGATATGATCCGTATCAAAAGAATCGTTCAACAAACCGCCATCATTGCAGTGCTGGGTGTGTTTTTTGCCTGCCAACGGGATAGCCAGTACCACAAATCGGAAAGCATTCCTGTTTCGGGTTGGGAAATGAACCAAACGCTATACTTTCAGGACAGCTTGAAACAAGATGCACCCGAGCAGCTTGGAATAACCATCGAATTGCGGCACAACAATTTATACCCGTATCAGAATTTGTGGTTGTATGTTCGAACCCGATGTTCGAATGGTTTCAATCGAATAGACTCCATCAATTGGAAACTTTCAGAACCCAACGGTCGCTGGGTTGGCGATGGTTGGGGTTCTTTGTATCACCTCACCTACCAACTACAGGATATAAACATTCCCAAAAGCAAGAATGCAAGGTGGTTTGTTGTTGAAATTCAACATGGTTTGAATGATCCTGTACTAAAAGGCATTGAAAGCATTGGCGTGCATGTCTTTACAAACAAAAACAATTAACGCCTTTGTGAACGGTCTGCATCGAGACGGATAAAGACAAACAACAAAATGGTAAAGGCCCACAAAGAAGAGCCTCCGTAACTGATAAAAGGCAAAGGAATGCCTATGACAGGCAGCATACCCAGCACCATCCCGATGTTCACAAAGATGTGGAAAAACAGAATGCTGACCACACAATAGCCGTAAATTCTGGAAAAAGCCGATCGTTGTCGTTCAGCCATCCAGATAAGTCTTAACAATAGAGCCAAATATAGACCCAACAAGATCACTGACCCCAAAAAACCTTGCTCCTCTCCCACCGTGCAAAAAATAAAATCGGTGTCTTGTTCAGGCACATATTTTAGTTTGGTCTGCGTCCCATTTAAAAAGCCCTTACCGGAAAAGCCACCAGATCCAATGGCAATTTTCGATTGATTGACATTGTAACCTGCCCCCGTCGGATCGTCCTCCAAGCCGAGCAACACACTGATGCGAATTTGTTGATGTGGCTCTAAAACCTGATTGAATCCATAATCGACAGAATATAGGAAGCCAACAGAAAACAGGGCGAACAAACCAATCAGGAGATGGGTGTTCACATGGTAACTAATTGATAAATAAATCAAATACAAGACATTGAGCCCCAATAGAATCAACTGAAGTGAACAAAGGTTGAAGGAAGCCCAACCCAACCATTGAATAACGATGGCCAGCAATAAAACAGGTACATTCATCCAAAGAATCCATTTTACGGCAGAAGTATCTTTTCTATACGCCAACAACAGACCACAAATTAACACCGTCACCAAAAGCAAAACCACAAAAGTACCAACCGGCGTTACACCAAAAATAGTAATCGTACTAAACTTAAGTCCGATCACGAAAATAGCCGTCAAACAAACCACCACAAACAAGATGATGCCAGGCATGCCCTCTCTGTATAACATCAGCATCATGGCGAAAAACACCAATGCCGAACCTGTTTCGTTTTGCAAAACAATCAATCCCACCGGCAAAAAGAGGATGCCAAATACGATCAATGCGTTTCTAATTGAACGGATATTGAAATTGTAGGCCCCCATGTATCTGGCCAACATCAATGCCGTTGCAAATTTGGCAAATTCTGCAGGCTGAATTTTTACTGCCGGGCCAAGAGACAGCCAAGATTTGGATCCTTTCACCTCGGACCCCAACACAATGGTTGCAATCAATAAGCATATCAGAAAGGCGTAGATGACAAAAGACCATGAAAAGAAGTGGTTGGCATCAATCAATAGAATCAAAACAGCCAGAGCAACAGAAGTTCCCACCCACACCACTTGCATACCGGACCGATTTTCCATATTGAAAAATCCGGTACTTTCAAATTCATAGCTTGCCCCGTATATACTCAACAAGCCAATCAGGATCAATGCCAAATACATCAAACACACCGGCCAATCCAGTGATCTCCAAACCGAACCATTCTCAGGGTGATACAAAGCTCATCAAGTTAGTGTTTAACAACATCGTTTCTTTCCAAATGCGGCTGGGATCAACCGCACCTTTAATGTATTTTTCCATCAACAAACTGGCGATTGGTCCGGCCGTCGTAGCACCAAACTTTCCATTTTCCACAAAAACCAACAAACAGATTTTCGGATCCTGCATGGGTGCAAAACACATATAAATGGAATGGTCAGGACCTGCATTTTGTGCCGTACCCGTTTTTGCACATATATCAATGCCGGGAATGGACAATCCTGCTGCTGTTCCATTCAATGTTGCCGCATGCATGCCTTCATAGACGTATTTGAAATAGGTTGAATCAACCATGGTCACATGCTTTTTAGTATACAACGTATCTTTGGGCAACCCTTTGACCTGTTTCACCAAATGTGGCGTAATATACCAACCTTTGTTGGCAATGGTGGCACATAAGTTGGCGATTTGCATGGGAGTGGTTAAGACTTCACCCTGCCCGATGGCATTTGAAATGATGGTAGCCCCTCTCCATCCCCGTTTCCCGTACCATTTATTGTAATAGGTACTGTTTGGAATCATTCCCCGTTTTTCGTACGGCAAATCGACACCCAATTTGTATCCAAATCCAAAGGAAACCATATAATCACGCCAGGTATCCATGGCTGTCTGCACAGAACTATACTTCCGACTGTCCATCATGGTTCGGTAACCATAACAAAAATAGGCATTGCAGGAATTGGCCAAAGCACCAACCAGCGATAAAGGAGAAGCATGCGCATGACAACCCACTTTGTGCCTGGAAGTATAATAGTAACCACCGTAACATGATACTGCAGTATAAGGATTGGTTATGCCTTCTTGCAAAAACACCAGACCTTGTACCGTTTTAAAGGTCGACCCCGGGGGGTAATTAGACTGTATAGGCCTGTTTAAGAATATTTTATGAGGAGATGACTCCAACAATTTGTAGTTCACCGCACGTTGCCTGCCCACCAACAAATTCGGATCATAAGTCGGAGCTGAAACATAGGCCAAAATCTCACCGGTTTTCGGTTCAATGGCCACAATGGCTCCCCTTTTGTTGACCATCAGTTTTTCAGCATATTCCTGCAGTTCAGCATCAAGCGAAAGCACCAAATCTTTTCCGGGTTGGGCTTTGATATCGTGCTTGCCCTCATCGTAGCGACCTTTGATCCGGCCATGTGCATCCCGCAACAACACTTCAACACCCTTAACACCCCTCAAGGCTTCTTCATACTGTTTTTCAATGCCTGACCGGCCACCATAGTCTCCTGTCACATAATAGTCATCCGCTTCAATATCTCTTCTAGACACCTCAGAAACATAGCCCAGGGCATGCGCTGCAATGGGCAAACTGTAATCTCTCAACGTTCGACTTCTGACAGAAAAACCTCGAAAATGAAACAATTTTTCCTGTAGTATGCCATACGTATTCACATTCAATTGCGCAATAAAAAGTTGTGGTGTATACGATGAATAACCCGGGTTTTTCCTTCTGTCCTTAATGTCTTTCATCCGCTTGAGAAATTCCCACTTCGTGATTCCTATGGTTTTGCAAAAATCGAGCGTATCCAGATTTTTGATTTCACGAACAGTGACCATCACGTCATAAGCCGGTTTGTTATAAACCAGCAATTTTCCATTCCTGTCAAAAATAGACCCTCTTGCAGGATAAATGAGTTTCTTATAAAAAGCATTGCTATCGGCAAATTCCTTGTATTCGGGATTGATTAGCTGCAATGATGCCAATCTGAGGACATACAAAACCATCACACATACAATAATGAGCACGATGGTGTCTTTCCTTTTTAAGGTTTCAAATCCTTGCATCCTGGTGACGGTTTATGCGTTCAAATGCACCCACAAAGAGCAAAGTAAACAGGGAACAAACCGGAATTTTTAACAGCAATTGCAGGCTGTTTTCAAACGAAAAAGACTCCAGAATAAACGTGATGGAATGATGCAATACCACCAGCAAAATGGCATATTTCCAGAAGTTGGAAACACCCAGTGACACAATGCCGACATCTCTGTCGTCCAAATCCACTTTTGAAATAAACAAACGCAAGACATAGTAACGAAGAAAAGCAATAAAGGTGGTGGATGCAGCATGCATGCCCGGGGTATTGGACAGCACATCAACAGACAAGCCCAATAAGAAACCGCAAATAACGGTTGCTGCCGGAGAAAAATCAGATGGCCATTTCAACAAAGCATAGACATAAATCAGAGGCAAAAACAAGCCAAAAAAATGGGTATTGTCGAGAATAAACACTTGCATTCCGACCAAACCAATCCACCAAAGAAAATGTTTGAGCAACTGTATCATTGTGTGGCTTTATTTTCAAGTTCAATCCGTTCTTGTTTGTGGGTATAGCGTATGATGCGCACATTGGACAACGCATTGAAACGCGTTGACAAGGCCACTTTCAATCTCAGGTAGTTGGCATCGGTACTGCTGCCGTAATCGACCACCCTTCCAACCATCACCCCTTCAGGAAAAATGGCTGAAAACCCGCTGGTAACAATGGTATCTCCCTTTTTCACCTGCACATAGGGCGGAATTTCTTCCAAATACGCATACCTACTGTCCACCCCATCCCAGACCAAAGACCCCAGGGCTTTATTTTGTTTGATTTTACAACTAAACCGCTGATCTTTGTTCAAAACAGGTATCGCAATGGCATAGTTTTCTGAGACCAAACTAATGACCCCAACAATGCCTTCCGAATTGGCCACACCCATTTCCGGCTTAATGCCATCTTTTGAACCCACATTCAATGTAATGTAGTTTCGTAAATGCGACACCGTACTGTGGATCACTTTTGCAGGAATCAGGGAAAACTCATCGGCAGACTGGACACGATACATCGCAATTTTGGAAGTATCCGTCAACCGTCCCAATGCCGATTTCAGATGGGCAACTTCCATTTGCAGGCGGTTGTTTTCTTCAAACAACACCTCGTTATTGTGCCGCAAATTCAAATATCCGGTAACCTGATCCTTGACAGAAAAAGCATAACCATTGATTTTGTTTGCCGTACTAAAAATAGCACTTTGCTGATAATTGTTGAAATTGAACAGCAGATACAGAGAAACAGATTCCAGCAGCACAAAAAGAAAGATGGTGCCGTATTTTGCCAAAAATCTAAAGATATTTCTCATGTGGGGCCAATAACCTTATATAATATCAGAAACAAGGGGAGCTGCATTTGATGGCAGCCCCCTTCTATTTGTTCAAAATCAACGAATCAAGAAGTTGAATTTATCCACATTCTTCAATGCAACACCAGTACCTCTGGCAACAGCATGCAATGGATCTTCAGCAACATGAAACGGTATATTGATTTTTTCGCTTAAACGTTTTGCCAATCCACGAAGTAAAGCACCGCCACCGGCCAAATAGACGCCACGTCTGACAATATCAGAATACAATTCAGGTGGCGTTTGCTCCAAGGCACTCAACACAGCCATTTCCACTTTAGAAATGGATTTTTCCAAACAATGGGCAATTTCCTGATAAGAAACCGGAACTTCCATGGGAAGCGCTGTCATTTGATTGGGACCATGTACGATATAATCTTCCGGGGGACTATCCAATTCTGTCAGGGCCGACCCCACATTGATTTTAATCATTTCAGCCGTACGTTCCCCAACACGCAGATTGTGCTGTCTTCTCATATACTCCTGAATATCAGCAGTAAAATCATCTCCGGCAATGCGAAGGGATTTGTTGGCCACAATACCACCCAAAGAGATGATGGCAATTTCGGTTGTACCACCACCGATGTCAACGATCATGTTTCCTTCCGGTGCCTCTACATCAATTCCGATGCCAATGGCAGCAGCCATGGGTTCAAAAATCATGTACACGTCACGTCCGCCGGCATGTTCGGCAGAATCCCTGACCGCGCGCAACTCGACTTCAGTTGAACCGGATGGCACACATATCACCATGCGTAAATTGGGTGAAAACAGCCTTTTTTTGGACGTTGCCATTTTGATCAATCCGCGCATCATTTGCTCGGCAGCATAAAAATCTGCAATGACTCCATCTCTGAGCGGGCGTACTGTTTTGATGTTATCCGGTGTTTTACCGTGCATCATCTGAGCGGTTTTACCAACTGCAATCAACTTGTCGGTACGTCTGTCAAGCGCCACAATACTCGGTTCATCGACCACAACTTTATCGTTTAGCGTGATGATGGTATTGGCCGTACCAAGATCCATGGCTATTTCTTGAGTGAATGAAAACAATCCCATAATCGTTAATGTTTAAAATGTCTGAAACCGGTCAACACCATCGCCAAATCATGTGCATTGCAATAATCGATGGATTTCTGATCATTGATGGAACCTCCCGGATGAATCACCGCTTTAATTCCTGCCTGATCGGCAATTTCGACGCAATCCGGGAAAGGGAAAAAGGCATCCGAAGCCATCACTGAACCCTCCAGATTCATGTTAAATGCACCGGCTTTTTCAATGGCTTGTCTGAGTGCATCCACCCTGGAGGTCTGCCCTACGCCACTGGCACAAAGCTGTTTGTTTTTAGCCAACACAATGGCATTGGATTTTGTATGTTTGACAATTTTGTTTGCAAACAATAAGTCTTCAATTTGTTGCGAAGTTGGTACCACCTGCGTCACCGATTTCAAAGCATCAGCGGTTTCAACATGCAGGTCTTTGTCTTGAACCAACACACCATTCAACAAAGAGCGGAATTGCTTGTTGGGCAGCTCCATGTTTTTCTTTATCAAGATGATGCGGTTCTTTTTGGAAGATAGAATCTTCAACGCTTCTACATCATAATCCGGTGCAATGATGATTTCAAAGAAAATCTGATTGACTTCAACAGCGGTGGCTTCATCCACCACAGCATTGGTAATCAGCACACCTCCGAAAGCGGAAACCGGATCACCTGCCAAAGCATCTTTCCAGGCATCTTTCAAACAGTCTCTGGAAGCTATGCCACAAGCGTTGTTGTGTTTCAAAATAGCAAAAGTCGTTTCCTCAAAATCACCAATCAAAGAAACAGCAGCTTCAATATCGAGTAAGTTGTTGTATGAAATTTCTTTGCCTTGCAATTGCTCAAACATGGCATCAAAATCGCCATAGAAAGCACCACTCTGATGTGGGTTTTCACCGTAGCGCAACGATTTGGCTTCATCTTTGACTGCTCTGAAAGCAGAACCTTCACCACCATCAAACCAGTTGAAAATGGTCGAATCATAATAGGATGAAACAGCAAAGGCTTCTTTGGCGAACCAACGGCGGTCTTCGATGGAAGTAGTCGCATTTTTCTCATTCAACATGTCCAAAAGCGGGGCATATTGAGCTTTGGAAGCCACAATCACCACATCGTTGAAATTTTTGGCAGCAGCACGAATCAAGGAGATGCCACCGATGTCAATTTTTTCCACAATGTCTGCAGCAGAAGCTCCTGAAGCGACCGTTTGTTCAAATGGATACAGATCGACAATAACCAGGTCTATTTCAGGAATCTCATACTGTGCACATTGTTCCACATCAATGGCCAGGTCTCTTCTGGATAAAATACCACCAAACACTTTCGGATGCAAGGTTTTCACACGACCACCCAAAATAGAAGGATATCCGGTCAAATCTTCCACTGCGTCGCAAGGCAAACCCAAAGACTCAATGAACTGTTGCGTTCCGCCGGTTGAAACAAATGTAACACCCAAACTGTTCAATTTTAACAGGATTTCATCCAAACCGTCTTTGTGGTAAACGGAAACCAATGCTCTTTTTATGATTTTCTCAGCTGACATAAATTTTGAAATTTTTACGCTTACTTTTTGTACGTATTAGCCCGCAAAGCTACATAATTATAACTTCAAAAACGCTTAAATTAGGTAAAAAATGGCAGTGCTTTTGTACAAAATTCATTTTTTTCTAAAAAATACCATGAAAAATTTGGATTTAAAAAAAAAGCAATCTTACTTTGCGGTGTCTTAGTACATTAATACACTAAACCATGATTGAAGTCAACCAACTGAGTTTCACTTACTCAAGAAAACAGCCGGACATCTTTACCAACCTGAATTTGAGCCTTAAAGGAGGACATATTTACGGTCTTTTGGGCAAAAATGGTGCCGGAAAAACCACTCTGCTCAAAATTCTTGCAGGTTTGCGCAAACCCCAAAGTGGCAGTTGCAACATTTTGTCAATGAAGTCTTTTGATCGCGATGCACAGATGCTTGAAAAGCTCTATTTTTTAACGGATGAAATCTGGTTGCCGGACACAAACGTGGAAGGTTACCTGAATTTATATGCCAAAATGTACCCAAGCTTCGATTTTGACTTGTTTGAACATTGCTTAAAAGAATTCGAAATCGATCGCACACACAAATTCAAGCACATGTCGTTTGGACAACGGAAAAAAGTGTCCATCAGTTTTGCTTTTGCCACCCAATGCCGCATCCTCATCATGGACGAACCCACCAACGGTTTGGATATTCCGTCCAAAGTTCAGTTTAGAAAATTGGCTGCCAACCTGATCACAGACGACCGCTGTCTCATCCTTTCCACCCATCAAGTAAGAGACTTGGAAAGTCTCATTGATCAAATCATCATTCTGGAAAACAGCCAAATACTCTTGAACGAAACCATCGATGTCATTTGCGAAAGGTTGTTGTTTAAAAATATGCCATCCACTGACAACCAACCAGATATGTTGTTCAGCGAATTCACGCCCAAAGGCTTTGTTTGCATTTTCAACAACCTTGAAAAAGAAGAAAGCAAACTTGACCTGGAGGTCTTATTCAACTTCGCTACCCAAAATCCCGAAGTGTTTAAGCGTTTATTTTCAAACCAGCGTAACAACCATTAAATCCAAACACCATGCTAACCTTGACCCAATTGGCCAACGAACTGAATATTTTGATCAGATTGAACTGGAAAAAACATGCGCTGCTCTTGCTCATATATGCCATCTATGTAGCATTTTTTCACTATGGCATCTACCAAAATGCGCTCACACATAGTAGAACCCTAACTCTCAGCAGTATGCTTACAGATGGTCCGTTGTTTGTTTTTTTGATAGTCGTATCTTTGGATGTATTCAAACAACTCAGACAGCCTGTCGGTTCCATTCAGTACCTGCTTGCACCCGCACAAAAATCGGCTAAATTTCTGGCAGCCTGGTTGTATTCCTTCTTGATGGTAATCATCGCATTTGTTGTCACCTACAACTTAACACACCTGCTCTGTGTCTATATTTTCAATACATTCACACCGGTACACTTTTCGATTATGAGCACCAATACCGATGCTACCACGTATTTAAACCCGAAAACCCTCCCATTTTTATTCCAAAACATGGACCAGTTTTACCCCTTCTTTGTTTCTATGATGGGTACACATGCCACATTCTTTCTAGGCTCTGTCTTTTTTCGTAAAAACCCTTTCATTAAAACGTTGTTGGCTTCTTTTGGTTTGGGATTGTTGCAACTGCTGCTCGGTTACATCATTTTAAAAATTGCCGGGGTCGATCTGACGCTTATCACCATCGACAAACATGCCATTGAAACAAACATTCCGGTTCATTTGCAACAGGCATATCTTACTTACAAAACAGTTTTCGAGTGGATATTCCCTTTCATTTGCTGGTATCTGGCTTATTTGACGCTCAAACTCAAACAAGTGTAAATTATGGATTTTCATGAAAACAAACCCATCTATTTGCAAATAGCCGACCTGATCAGCGAGCAAATATTGGCCAAACAATGGATGACAGAAGAAAAAATTCCTTCGGTCCGGGAAATGGGGGTCAACCTGCAAGTCAATCCCAACACCGTATTGCGCACCTACGACTTGTTGCAACAAAAAGGGATCATCTTCAACAAACGTGGTGTAGGCTATTTTGTCGAGAAAAATGCCGTTAAGAAAATTTTAGATTTTAAACGTGAAGATTTTTACATAAACACATTACCCAACTTCTTCAAAACACTATCTTTGCTAAAAATTAAGCCGGAAGAAATCCTCGAACGATTTCGACAATTTGAAGAGGAATCCAACACGAAAGGTTGATTGAACACCCATTACACTTATCCTCATGATCCGAATTGAAAACATTCACAAAACCTATCCGGGCGCACAGCCGCTGCACGTATTAAAGGGCATCAATCTGCAAATTGAACAAGGGGAATTTGTGTCCATCATGGGTGCTTCAGGTTCAGGAAAATCAACCTTGTTGAACATTCTTGGCATTCTGGACGACTACGACGAAGGCAATTACTACCTGGACGGCAAGCTGATACGCAATTTATCCGAAAAAAAAGCCGCTGAATACAGAAACCACATGATCGGTTTCATCTTTCAGTCTTTCAACCTGATCAGTTTTAAAAACGCATTGGAAAATGTGGCACTACCATTATACTACCAAGGCGTTTCCAGAAAAAAAAGGCAGCAAATGGCCATGGAATACCTCGACCGCATGGGTCTGAAAGACTGGTGGCACCACTATCCAAATGAACTTTCAGGCGGACAAAAACAACGCATCGCCATTGCCAGGGCATTGATATCCAATCCAAAAGTCATTTTAGCGGACGAACCCACCGGTGCGCTCGACTCAGTGACCACCCGGGAAGTAATGCAAGTCTTGAGTGATGTAAACAAAGCCGGCATCACCATGATTGTGGTCACCCACGAAGCTTCGGTCGCAGAAAATACCAATCGGATTATACACATCAAAGACGGTCTGATAGAATCAGACATAGCGAACGATCATGAAAGTGCTTGAATTTGACACCCTGACAGAAATCCTCACCACCATGAGGGAAAACAAGTTGCGCACATTCCTTACCGGATTTGCCGTAGCCTGGGGTATCTTCATGCTCATCGTCTTGCTGGGTTCGGGCAACGGCCTGAAAAACGGCATCATGTCCAACTTCAGTGAACGTGCCACCAACACCATGCAAATCTGGGGCGGTCGCACCTCTATGCCCTACAAAGGCTATCAGGCATACCGCAGGCTCAAACTCACCAACGACCACCTGGCTTTGCTAAAAAATCGATTTCAGGAAATAGACTTGATTTCAGGAAATGTTCAAAGGGGAGCCGTGTTGTCCTATGGAAACGAATACCTTTCTGTCTCCATCCAAGGCGTTCAACCCGACTATCAAGGCATCGGAAAATTAACCTTCTCACAGAAAAACGGACGTTTTATCAACGAAAACGATGTCAAAACAAACCGCAAAGTCATCGTTTTGAGCAAAAACGCATCCAAAACCCTGTTTAAAGAAATAAATCCGGTTGGAAAATGGATCAAAGTGGATGGAATGCCCTTTCAGGTCATCGGACTGGACACCAAAACTTCTTTCCACAACGAATCGGAGGCATACATGGCCATGGAAACCGTTCAAAAGTTATACAACATGGGCGACCAGGTCAACCAAATTCAATTTTCCGTTGTTGGACTTCACACCAAGGAAGCCAATGATTTGCTGGAAGAGAACATCCGAAAAACCCTGGGGCGCGAATTGATGGTTCATCCGGACGATTTAAACAGCATCGGCTTGTGGAATCAGGCTTCAGACTATGTGCAAACCATGACCATTTTTTCAACCATCGATGTCTTTATCTTTTTCATCGGAATATGCACCCTGATAGCGGGCATCGTTGGTGTGAGCAACATCATGGTCATCACCGTCAAGGAAAGAACCAAAGAATTTGGCATCCGAAAAGCCCTGGGCGCAGGTCCGGGAACCATTTTAACCTCCATTTTGGCTGAATCCATTGTCATCACCTCCCTGTTTGGCTATTTGGGCATGATGCTGGGCATTGGTTTGCTAGAATTGGTTCAAAAGGTGATGTCACAATCACCTGGAGCGACGGCTGGAGGAGACGATGAACCCACCATTCAAATCTTTCTCAATCCCGGGGTAGATTTGGGCATTGTATTTACAGCAACCGGATTGCTGATTGTGGCCGGATTGCTGGCCGGATACCTGCCAGCCAGAAAGGCAGTACACATCAAACCGGTTGAAGCCATGCGCGCAGAATAACTCAATAAAAGGAATACACATGTTTGACATAGATAAGTGGCAAGAAATATGGATCACCATCATGCGGAACAAAACCCGGAGTTTTTTCACCGCATTTGGGGTTTTCTGGGGCATTTTAATGCTGACCATTTTATTGGGCATGGGCAATGGCTTGAAAAATGGCATGATGAGCGAAATCAAGGGTTTTGCCACCAACTCCTGCTTTTTCTTTCCCGACCAAACCTCCCTGCCTTATGAAGGTTTTAAGAAAGGCCGAGTTTGGAGTATGAAAAACTCCGATATTGACGTGATTCGAGCCAACAGCACCGAATTGAAATATCTGGCACCACTCCTTTTTGGTGGCGGACGAAGCGAAAACAACACCGTGAGAGGCGACAAATCCGGCGCTTTCGGGGTTCGTGGATGTTATCCCGATTACGCCAAAATCGAAGAACAAGAATACTTGTACGGCAGGTACATCAACGATGTGGATATACAGGGATACCGAAAAGTCTGCTTCATCGGTAAAAATGTGTATGAGAAACTCTTCGACCGGGGTGAAAATCCCATTGGTTCGACCATTCGAAGCAACGGCATCTATTATTCGGTGATTGGAGTCGGTTCTGCCCTGAGTCAAATTCAAATCGGTGGCAGAAGCGACGACCTGGTGGTTTTGCCTTTCACAACCATGCAACGCGCTTACAACCAAGGTGATAAAATTCAATTCCTGGCGGCCACCGCCAAAGATGGAGGCGATGCCAAGATTCTGGAAACAGAAATCAAAACCATCCTAAAAAAACAAAATCAAATTGCACCCAACGATGACCGCGCTGTTGGCGGCTTCAACATCAGCGAACAATTCAAAATATTCAACAATATGTTTCTGGGTATCAACATCTTAATTTGGATTGTTGGTACTGGCACCTTGCTGGCAGGAACCATTGGCGTGAGCAACATCATGTTGGTTTCAGTCAGAGAACGCACCAAAGAAATTGGCATTCGTCGGGCTCTGGGTGCAAAACCACGCGACATCATTTCACAAATCATGACAGAGAGTTTGGTCCTCACCTCCATCGCCGGATTTTTCGGGTTGAGCATTGGGGTTGGCATCCTTTCACTCATAGACAACATCATCAACAGTTTGCCTGAAGAAAGCAACGTCTTCATCAAAAATATGGTCATCGATTTCGATGTTGCCATGGCAGCGTCCTTTATTTTACTTACCCTCGGCTTACTTTCCGGCATGCTTCCTGCACAACGCGCCATGCAAATTAAGGCGATTGAGGCACTGAGCGAAGAATAAACAATACATACAAAAAAGACATGAAAAAGATTCTAAGAATTGCGCTTTTATCGGGACTCGTGCTACTCGTGGTGGGTACTTTTGTTTTTTTGTGGAATAAGTCCAAACCTGTGGTCATTGAATACGCACTGGTTTCGGCTTCGACCGGAACCATTGAGAAAAAAGCGATTGCCACCGGAAAGATGGAAGCCAGAAACGAAATTCTCATCAAACCACAAATTTCCGGCATCATCTCCGAATTGCTCAAAGAAGCCGGCGAATCGGTCAAGAAAGGTGAGATTATTGCCAAAATCAATGTCATTCCCGACATGGCCTCTCTAAATGCGGCAGAATCGAGGGCCAATGTGGCAAAAATCAATTTCCAACAGGCCGTGAATGATTTCAAACGACAAACCGAATTGTTCAACAAAAAAGTCATTTCCAGAGAAGAATTTGAAAAATCGCAAGTTTCATTTAAATCATCGAAAGAAGATTACGAGGCTGCAGTCAACAATTTGGACATCACCAGAAGTGGCGCTTCCAAAAAGAATGGCGAGCAAAGCAACACCATGATTCGTTCCACCATCGACGGCATGATTTTGTCCATCCCCATCAAAGTTGGAAACTCTGTCATTCAATCAAATTCATTCAACGACGGCACCACCATTGCCTCTGTTGCCAACTTGAAAGACATGCTGTTTGTGGGCAAAGTGGATGAAACCGAAGTGGGTCGCATCAAGGAAGGCATGCCCCTTCAACTTCGTATTGGTGCGCTGAACGACAGACAGTTTGATGCCAAATTGGAATACATTTCGCCCAAGGGCACAGAAGAAAGCGGTGCCATCATGTTTGAAATCAAGGCTGCAGCAAAAATTCCCGACCAAGTGTTTGTCAGAGCCGGTTACAGTGCCAATGCAGAAATCGTCCTGGCACGTGCCCAAAATGTGTTGACCGTACCGGAAAGCATCATTGAATTTGACCAGGACACCGCCAATGTCTATGTCTTAAAAACGGTCAAACCCCAAACATTTGAAAAACGCCGCATCGTGACAGGCATGTCCGATGGCATCAACATTGAAGTGATCAGCGGTATTCAAAAAGGAGACAAACTTCGTGGTCAAATCATTGATCCCAAAGCAAAAAAAGTTAAGAAATAAGCATATACACACGTCATGCATAAAATCATATTGTTCATCATCACATGTAGTGCGGTGGCTTTCAACCTGTCTGCGCAACAGCAATGGACATTGGAAGATTGTATCAATCATGCCATTCAGCACAATTTGACCATTCAATCGACAGAACTTTCTACCGAATCTCAAAAGATCCGTTTGGAACAAGCCAAGAACCAAAGACTTCCAAGTCTGGATGCCAATATGGGGTCTAGTCTGAATTTCGGTACAGGATTAAACGATAAAAATGTGTATGTCAGTCAGAATTCGGCCAATGCCAACATGGGTTTGAACGCTTCGGTGTTGGTTTTTTCGGGATTTCGGGTCAAAAACAACATCGAATCTCAAAAATTTGCCACAAAAGCTGCTGAATTTGAACTTAAAAAGGCCAAAGAAAGTTTGTCTGTCAACATTGCATCGGCCTATCTGCAAGTCCTTTACAACAAAGAGCAACTCAGCCTGGCCAACGAACAGGTGCGTTTGAGCCAAATCAGTCTGGAAAGGTCACAAAGTCTGGCCCAATTTGGAAAGATTCCTGAAGGACAGGTGTACGAAGCCAAAGCGCAACTCAGTAAGGATCAATACAATGCCATTCAAAGCAAAAACACCTTAAAACTATCCCTATTGGAGTTGGCACAAATGCTTGAGATCAAAGAATGGGAAAAATTTGACATTTTAACGCCTGCTATTTCGATGAAATCGGGCGAAATCATGCTGGAGAGCGCAGACGACATCTATCAATCTGCAGTCAAACAAAAATCGGAGGTGAAAGCTTCGGAGTACCGTTTATTGAGCAGCGAAAAAAATGTATCCGTGAGCAAAGCCGCTTTGTACCCCACCATCAGTCTGGGTGCAGGATATTCTAACCGGTATTACAACCAACAACGCAATGTAAGCACCGGCCAAAAAGCCACCTTATTTGAACAGTTGGACGTCAACGGCGGTTCCTCCATCGGTCTGAATATGAGCATCCCCATTTTCAGCCGCTTTGACAATACGAACAACATCCGCCTCTCCAAACAAGAGCTGGAACGTGCCAAAATTGAATTGGAATCGACCAAAAAGGTATTGCAAAAGGAAATTCAGCAGGCCTGGTTTAATGCAGTCAAAGCCCTCGAAAACCATACTTCCTCTGTTGAATCTTTGGACAATGCCAAGGAAGCTTATCGCTTTGCCGAAGAAAAGTACAACAACGGAAAATCAACGTTATACGAATACAATCAGGCAAAAGTCAATTTGGCCACCGTACAATCCAATCTGCTACAAGCCAAATACAATCTGGTGTTTTGCATGAAAATTTTGGATTTCTACAAAGGAAATCCGATTAAGCTATAAAGCCTTCCGGATACTGCATGGTGACACAATGCAGCGAACCGTGTTGTTTGATGAGGGGTAAACAATGGATGCCCACCACTTCATGCTTGGGGAAAGCCAACTGTAATTGTTGCGCTGCCAACGCATCTTTTACTGGGTTGCTATAGGTGGGATACAACACCGCCCCATTGATGATGAGGAAATTGGCATAGGTTGCAGGAAGTCGCTCACGCTCAAAGTACACAGGATCGGCCATGGGCAGACCAATCAGCCGATAGGGCGCACCATCCGCATTTCTGAGCGCCTGCAGTTCCTGCTGCATCTGCACCAAAGCGGCGTGGTGTTCGTCCGTTTCATCTTCGGGAGGTAAGACATATGCCAGGGTGTTGACATCACAAAAACGCACCAAGGTATCCACATGGCTGTCGGTGTCGTCGCCAGACAAATATCCATGCCGTATCCAATGAATGTGCTGCAGTCCAAAAGTCTCTTTCAAGAAGCGGTCAATCTCTTTTTCGTCCATTGCATCGTTGCGGTTGGCCGACAACAAGCAATCCGAAGTCACTAGAAGCGTCCCCGCCCCGTTCGATTCGATGCTCCCGCCTTCCAACACAAAACCGAGGCAATTCCGGTAATCCACCTGCTTTTGAAAAACGCCTTTTGCAAACTGCTTTCGGGTAATTTGATTGTCCAGATTTGAAGCAAATTTCATGCCCCAGCCATTGAACGTAAAATCCAACAAAGTAGGCCTGCCATCCACAAACACCGAAATACCGGCATGATCTCTGGCCCAGGTATCGTTGGAGGCGCATTCCACCAACTTTAAACGCTCGGATGAAACCGAACCCAAAGCACGTCTCACCTCCTGAGCATCGGGACAAACCACCACCAACTTTTCGCGCTTCAGTACCTCCGTGGCAATCTGCACAAAACAAGGCAGCACCTCATCCAGCATCTCGCACCAGTCGGTTGCTTCGTGCGGCCAAGTCAACTGAACGGCCGACTGCGGATGCCATTCCGCCGGAAAAAAGATCGAATTGGTCATGATGCCCATTGCGTTTGAATTTTTGGCAAAATTAGACAATAAATAAAAGAATTCATGACGGTTTTTGATGAATTCAATTTTTATGCTACATTTGTTCGTTATTTTACGAACTACGAACACCAATCTTATGACGCTTTCAGACAAACCTCTGTCCCCTTCAGACAAGCATCAAAAAATGGCCAGGTATGCCAAAGCAATGGGACACCCCATACGCCTCTATGTTTTGGAACTGCTTTCCAAGCAATCTTGTTGTTACAGCGGTGACTTAACCGAAGTGCTACCTATTGCGAAATCCACCCTTTCACAACACCTCAAAGAACTCAAAGATGCCGGCCTGATTCAAGGCGAAATCAAAGCGCCCCGCATCAAATACTGCCTCAACAAGGAAAATTGGGAGGAAGCCAAAGTGCTGTTGGGGCTCTTTTTCGAAAACAACCAAACAGATACAACCAAATCTTGCAAACAATAATGGACATTAAAATTTTAGGCACCGGCTGCAGCAAATGCAAAACATTGGAAAAACTCACCAGAGAAGCTGTTGAATCTCTGAACATTCAAGCCACCATTACAAAAGTGGAAGACATCATGGAAATCATACAATTTGGTGTGATGACCACCCCGGCACTGGTCGTAAACGGCAAAGTGGAAATCAAGGGTCGCATACCCTCTGTTGAAGAAATCAAAATCATCTTAAATAAATAACTCCCTTTGTTATGAACAAACACATCGTCCTTGGCATATCACTGATCTTATTGCTTTTCAGCACCTTAGCCAACGCTCAAACGGGCAAAAAAAAGGTTGAATCCAAGCAGAACATTGAAGCCTATTATTTTCACAACACCACTCGTTGCGTCACCTGCAAAGCCGTCGAAGCCGAAGCCAAAACCCATTTGAAAAGCCTTTACGGCAGTCGGGTTCGATTTCAAGCCCTGAATTTAAACGACAAAGCGACCAAAGCCATTGCGAAACGTTTCCATGTCAGCGGGCAGACTTTACTGGTGGTCAAAGGCAAAAAATCGGTCAATTTGACCAATGAGGGATTCTTATATGCCAAAACCAATACGGCCAAATTCAAAGAAATCATTCAAAATAAAGTAGGGGCTCTTTAACCGAAACAGATGGAGTTTTTAACCAACATACTGGAAAACAGCACCCTTCCTTGGGTTACCGCTTTTATTTTGGGCATCATGACAGCCATCAGTCCTTGCCCAATGGCCACCAACATTACGGCCATTGGCTTTATCAGCAAGGATTTGGAGGATAAAAAAAGCGTGTTTGTCAACGGCTTGTTGTACACCCTTGGAAGGGGCACGTCATACACACTTTTGGCATTGATCCTTTATTTTGGGGCTGACCAAATCAAGTTTGGCGGATTCTTCCAGCAATATGGTGAAAAAATACTGGGTCCGAGTCTGATCCTCATCGGGCTGTTTATGCTCGGTGTCTTTCGGCTGAATCTACCCGGACTTTCATCCCTCACCGGAAAAATGGAAAACAAATCCAAATGGAACCGCATGGATGCCTTTCTTTTGGGTATGTTGTTCGCGTTGGCTTTTTGTCCCTATAGCGGCGTGCTTTTTTTTGGCATGCTTATCCCCATGACGGTTGCAAGTGCTTCCGGATTATATTTACCTCTGGTTTTTGCCATTGCAACCGGCATTCCCGTCATTATTTTTTCGTGGATTCTCGCTTTTTCCATTGGCTCGGTTGGAAAGGTGTACAACAAAATCAAACAATTTGAACGTTATTTTAGAATAGGAATCGCATGGCTGTTTATCGGTATGGGCATGTATTATATGCTTCGTTTTTTCTAACGTTGTTGGTACTCATTTACAGTTTCCTTCAACAAATTGCCGACTTCATCACCTTTGATGTTTTCGGTTTATCAAGCGGATCTCACCTGGGAACATCCGTCCATTTTTTCATTTACGACACGGTAAAAATACTCATTCTACTGTTTCTCATCAGTG
>CAYYJF010000024.1:22220-28199 GCA_964472175.1 uncultured Bacteroidales bacterium
CATTTTTTCATTTACGACACGGTAAAAATACTCATTCTACTGTTTCTCATCAGTGCATTCATGGGTTTGCTCAATGCGTACTTTCCTGTTGAAAAACTTCGGAAATACCTGACTACCAGAAAACTGTACGGTTTCCAATATGTACTGGCATCCCTTTTTGGTGCCGTGACACCCTTTTGTTCCTGTTCCTCCATCCCCTTATTTATTGGATTTGTCAAAGGCGGAATCCCTTTGGGAGTCACCTTTTCCTTTCTAATCACATCGCCTTTGGTGAACGAAGTGGCCATTGCCCTTTTCTTAGGCCTTTTTGGACTGAAAACCACCCTGATATATGCGGTGAGCGGCATATTACTAGGCACTGTGGGCGGTTTCATGCTGGGAAAATTCAACCTGGAACGACACCTTTCCGAATGGGTCTTACAATTGCAGCAAACGTCAGAAAAAGAAGCAGAAGACTGGGAAAAAACGCACACGCCCTTTTTGGAACGACTGCCCGTTGTCATCAAAGAAGGCTGGGATATCGTACGCAACGTCTTGATCTATGTACTGATAGGCATTGGCATCGGAGCAGCCATGCACGGCTATGTGCCTGAAAACTTTTTCACCGAATATCTATCGTCAGACAAATGGTATGCCGTACCCTTGGCTGTCATCGTTGCCGTACCCTTGTATGCAAATGCGGCAGGCATTGTACCGGTCATCCAAGTCTTTGTGGTCAAAGGTGTCCCCCTGGGTACCGCGCTGGCTTTCATGATGGCCGTTGTCGGACTCTCGCTTCCCGAAGCAACCCTCTTGAAAAAAGTCATGAAATGGAAGCTTATCGGCATCTTTTTCGGAACCATCACCGTTTTTATCATCATACTTGGTTATCTATTTAACATCATCCTAACATGAAAACAACCGAAATTGGCTTTATTGGTGGTGGACGAATCACCAACATCTTTCTTCAGGCACTCGCATCACAGAAAGAATCCCTAAACGTTGTCGTTTGCGACACCAACCCGGACGTTCTAAACGATCTAAAAAAAGCGTATCCCTACATCAGCATCCAAACCACACCGGAGCAAGCGGCCAAACAAGCCCTCGTTTTCATTGCCCTGCACCCACCTGTCATGGGGCCAATGCTGTCCGAACTGGCTGCTTTCATGCAGCCCGACACCCTGGTGGTCTCTCTCGCCCCAAAAATCACCGTTTCAAAAATGGCATCGGTCTTGAACACCACCCAAATAGCCCGCATGATTCCCAACGCCACCTCCTTTGTACAAGCAGGTTTCAATCCCATTTACTTTTCACCGGCATTGGCTTCAGACAAAAAAGACCTGCTCACAACCTTGCTCAAACCCATGGGCAGCCTCATCGAAACGGCCGAAAACAAATTGGAAGCATACGCCCTTATCTCGGCCATGCTCCCAACCTATTTCTGGTTTCAATGGAAAACCATTGCCGAATTGGGTGAACAAATGGGATTGAACAAATCCGAATGCACCGAGGCCCTCAAAGAAACCCTCCAGGGAGCCATTTCCCTGTATTTCGATGCCGGATTGACACCAGAAAAAGCCATCGACTTAATCCCGGTCAAACCCATCGGCGAACACGAGGCCGAAATCTCCGACATGTACCGAACCAAGCTGATGGGTCTTTACGAAAAAATCAAACCCGAACAACCCTGATGCGCTGCGGTTTCAGGGGTTTTATTTCTTTTTGAACTCCATTTCCGCGCCCGAAGCTCTGTATTTCAAGGGAATGGGTTGACTAAACAAATCGTCGGGCGTTGGAAGCAAATCAAAGGACAAACCATCATCACCCATTTTCAGATGCTGCATGGGCAACACATAGAACCCGGGAAGATACCCCTGGTTCATCCCACAAAAGCGTACTATTGATGGTTCAACCGCTTTTACTCCTTTGGGAATTGTTGAACAAGACATCATTCCAAACAGAACGATTGTGTTTAAAAGTAAAAACAGAATTTTTAGTATCCTAGTATTGGCAAATGCACGTGTTATTTATTGAGCTCCTCGAGCATGGTTCGCATCCTTTCGACGCCGGGGAAACCCGTGAATTTTGAGTTTAGGGTTCCAGCTTTGTCGATGATCAAGTAGGAGGGAATTCCCTCAAAGCCAAACTTGTCTAAAAGGTATTCCCAGGCTTCGTTCGAAAGGTAGTACTGCTCACCACCAATCTCCTTTATTTTGCCTTCCCACAAGGTTTTGGGCGAGGATACCGTGGTGAAATACACAAATTTGACGCCCTTGTCTTTAAGCGCATCCTTGAGTGGTTTCATCGATTTGTGTCCTTCGATGCAGGGGCTACACCAGGTTGCCCAAAAATCGACCAATACCACATGACCTTTGTATCTGGCTAATATCGAATCCATTAGTGCTTCTTTTCCGACCGAAGGGACTTCGCAGACGTTTAAATCGTTGTTGTGTGCTATCACGCGTACCAGCTCTTCGTTCTGTTTCAGTAGAATCGTAGCAAAAGTGGTATTCTTGGTGCTGAAATAGATCTTGATGTTTTCGATTTGGCGTTCCGTCAAAGGCTTTTTTTCGTCTTCCACCTGAATGGCATAGGCATTGGCAACCAACAGGTCGTAAAATAGGCCCGAATCAAAACCAACCACTTCTTTGGTGGATTTCGTTACTACTTTGAGCCAATCGTCGATGTTTTGTTCCCCAATGATGGGAATTTTAAATGCCGCGATGGCTAAGAATCGACGCAAAAATTCTGGGTAAGTGAAGCAATACAGATACTTGGGATTGTTCAAGTCGTACTCTTTGAGAAAGGAATACGCTGTCAAATCGGGCTCCACTGCCGAGAAGTCGGCATACTGTGTTTTGACTCCATTGTTTGAGAAATCTTGTTCGGCTACGATTTTATAAACGAGCACACGCCCTTTGAGAAACAGCAGCGTGCAGTCGTCAAGAAGAAACGCACGGGCTGATTTCGAGATGGTTAATGAATCGATCGAAGCTTCAAATCTTTTGGAAAATTCGGCATGCCTGGTCTTTTCAAAAAACGCCTCAGGGGTCATTTTGGCATAATCATCCCAGGTGTTAAACTCAAAAAAACGGCTTCTTGCTGCGTCCACATTCAACATATCATCGATTGAAAGCTCCAGCCCCCCTTTGCCGCTAAGCTCAAAGTCCGTTGAATCTTTAATTTTAAGGGTCAGCTGCAGCGGCTTATCTTGATTTAAGCCAATGGTACGCCAACCATAATCGTGCAGATTGGTGGCAACATTAAAGCCGACTAAAATGACCGTTTGATATAGCGGCACGTTCAACGCGAATTTGTTGGACGCGTTTACCTTGCTTTCAATGTTGACACGCGCCCCGGTTATGATGTTGGTATATCCGATGCTTATCGTCAAACCGTTCTCTCCGGCTTTTGGCTTGTAGTTGAGCACCTGTCCCTCAATCCTCGCAATGCCGGAACGAATTTCGGGATTAATCAACGTTTCGGATGGCTCCTTGCCCCACAGCGCGGTGGATAGGGTGAGCAAAGCAAGCAGGGAAAAAGGGAGTGAGGGTTTCATGAGGGGGAGGTATATAGGAGATTTTGGACAAGACAATGTGAAGTAAGCGATTTTTGGTTTTATCTCAAAATTTATTTCAATTTCAGATTAATTCTATTAACGATTGATGGTGCGATTTATCCAGTTGAATTCCATACGATAGAAAAATTCGTCTTACATTTGAAGCATCACTTTCGTAATGAAAAACACATTATGCTGAAAACGGGTATCTACGAGCACATCATCAATCAAGAAACGGAACGTCTCATTCAAGAAACAGAACAGAATCAGTTGGTGTGCATCCGTCAAGAAGTAGATACCGCAGAATCTCCACAAATGCTGGCCCATTATTTGGCAGAAACAATCCGCCAAAAGTTAGAGGAAACCGAACAGCAAGAAGATCGCATTCAGCTCATTAACAACATTCTGGCTACTGCAGGGCTGTTGGAAGATCGTGAAATCGTCGAACCCAAAGCTTTGTTGACCGAAGTCATGAGTGCGCAACAAAGAACGCTGCAAACGGCAAGTAGCAGTGATACCGTCAGGCCACTTTCGGGTTTTCGTGTGAGCAACCTGTTTACGGGTGGCAACAGCTCGTTGCCCTTGGGCGAAGAGATAAGACGTGAAATTGCCAGTGCGGATGAAATCTGCTTCATCGTCTCTTTTTTGAAGGTATCGGGAGTTCGAATCTTGTTCGACGAATTAAGTAAGTTTTGCCAAAAGGAGGGCAAGCGTCTGCGCATCATCACAACAACCTATTGTGGAGCCACGGAGGCAAAAGCCGTTGTACAACTGGCTTCGCTACCCAATACGGACATTCGGATTTCGTACAATACGGACATCGAACGACTCCATGCCAAATCCTATATTTTCATCCGAAACTCGGGCATGAATACCGCATACATCGGATCGTCCAATCTCTCCAAATCGGCTCAGACAGATGGTTTAGAGTGGAACGTCCGCGTGACGAGTTCCGAAAATCCACACATCCTGAAAACGGCTTTGGCTACGTTTGAGCTCTACTGGAACAGTCCCAATTTCGAAGATTTTCGCGAAGGGGGAATCGAGAAATTCAACAAAGAAGTACAGCGAAACGCGTTTAAATCGAACTCTGATGCGGTTGTGTATCAACATTTCACGCTTCTTCCCCATCAGAAGCAAATCCTGGACAAACTGCGCGTGGAACGTGAGGAAATGCTGAATTTTAAAAACCTCATCGTAGCAGCTACCGGAACTGGGAAAACCGTTATTTCGGCATTTGACTACCAGGATTTCAGACGCAACCACCAACGCAGCCGCATCCTATTCACCGCACACCGTGAAGAAATTCTTCGTCAATCACTGAACACCTATCGAAGCGTATTAAACGACAGCAATTTTGGTTCGTTGTGGGTAGGCAATTCGGAGCCTCAAGGCGAAAGCGATTACGAACATCTGTTTGTATCCATTACCATGCTTAACACCCGGTTCGAATCTTTTTTTGAATCGTTGGGGAGCGATTATTACGACTACATCGTTATTGACGAAGCGCATCACAGCCAAGCAGATAGCTACCGCAAATTGTTTAGCCACTTCCAGCCCAGCATTCTTTTGGGGCTTACGGCAACTCCAGAACGTATGGATGGACGCGATCTGCGCCCCGATTTTGGAGATCGCATCAGTGCTGAAATACGGCTTCCGCAAGCCCTTCAAGCGGGCTTGCTCACTCCGTTTCAATACCTATGCGTGACCGACAACACCAACCTGAGCGACGAATCCCTTTGGTCTGGCCAAAAATACAACACCGAACGCCTGGCCGATCGTCTTTGCAACAAAGAGCGAGCAGGCCTCATCGTCCATGCCATACAAAAGTATCTTGCCGATGAATACCGTTGCCGCGCCCTGTGTTTTTGCGTGAACAAACGCCACGCCGACTTCATGGCTGCGCAATTGTGTCTATATGGCTTCGTTGCAAAGAGCCTCACTTCCGACACACCCAGCGAAGAACGCAAGCAACTGGCGCGAGATCTTCGTGAAGGGCAGATCCATTATCTTTGCGTGGTCGACATCTTCAACGAAGGCGTTGACATACCGGAAGTTGACACCGTTTTGTTCTTGCGCCCGACCGAAAGCTTGACCATCTTTTTGCAACAGCTGGGCCGCGGTTTGCGCCTTTCGGCAGGCAAAACCGAGCTAACCGTACTCGACTTTGTGGCTCAGGCCAATCAAAAATACGATTTCGCCAGCCGCTTTCGTGCCCTAAGCCTGTATCCGGAAAAGAACATTTCCCATCAAGTCAAGGAAGGCTTTACCCTTTTGCCACACGGCTGCAGCATTGTAATGGAAAAACTGGCCAGAAAATACATTCTTGACAACATTCAAAGCGCCATTTACAACAAAAACCGATTGATTCGGGAAATCGGAAGTTACACAAACGGATTGCCCAGCCTCTCTCAGTTCCTGGAAAACAACGGCCAAGACAT
>CAYYJF010000025.1:0-7605 GCA_964472175.1 uncultured Bacteroidales bacterium
CCCGGGCTGTATGGAAAAGCACATGTCGCAACTGGCTGGTGAAACGCGCAAACTCAACTTCAAGTTGGAGCAAATTCAGGACTTCACGCCTACGCCCATGACGTTGGCAACCGAAATGTATTATACGGGATTGAATCCCTACACGATGCAGCCCATTTTTACGGCCAAGACCAGGCAGGAAAAGGAAAAACAAAGGAGCTACTTCTTTTGGTACAAGAAATAACTACATCCCTTTGCGTCTGATTTTCAATCGAATGGAGTTTTCGATGGGCTCGGTGCAAACAAAGGCGAGATAACCCCCACCCCCTGCCCCGGGCATTTTCCATGCCAGTATCTGTTCCGGATATTGTGTTTTATATTGCTCAATGACTGCTTCTATCCGCGGATTGAGCATTTTTGGAAACATGGTGGTTTGGGCTTCAAACGAGGCTTTATAGGCTTGTGCAAATGCTGTCAGGTCGCGGTTCATGATGGCATCCCAGGCTTGAGCGGCTGCTTCGGTGAGTGCTTTGACGTTGGTTTCGTTGATGAAGGTGTGGTTGAGAAGGTTCAAACCGGCTTCACGGGGCCATAAGAGCACCATGCAGAGGTGGTCTTCCAACCAGGTTAGGATGGCTTCGTCGTGACAGGATTCTATTTTTGTGGGCCAGTATTTGTTGTCGTAATAGTGTCGGTTTAAACCGGGCATGCATATGCCGATGGAATCTTGTGCTCCACTGATTTCTTTTCTTCCGGGCTCATTTTCAAAGCGAAACAGCATTTCTGATATTTTTTCCGGATGATCCAAAGGCAACTGGTAGGGCCAAAGTTTGCGCGCTGCATTTCTGGTGGAAGTGGACATGCCGCAACGTTCCATAAATTCGATGGTGGGTTCGAGCGACATGGTGATGGCCCAACCCGGATGGTATTTGGACACATAGGGCTGGTCAATCCAGGTTCCTGCCAAATCGAGGCGGAACGGCAGTTGACAGGAGGCTTCCCCACTGCGCAATCCCGTTGTGGAACGGGCCGGAAGGCCTGCTTCCGGGATGCGTTTCAGTATTTGATATTGGATACCCAATTCTGCACAGAGGGCTTCTTTTGCCGGTGAATGCCCGTCTTCGTTGACGACAAAAATATCGGGTTTGAACTGCCTTAAATCAATTTCAAAATCCAGTATGCCGCTGCCCTGATTGATCCATGCACCGGTGACATAACGCACCGCTTTGACCATGTACAACCGTTCTTGTTCGGAATTGACGGTATTTCTGCCTTTTAAATCGCGAATGGTTGCGTCTGAACCGATGCCGACGTACAAATCGCCATAGCCGGCTGCTTCTTTGAAAAAGGCAACATGTCCGCTGTGGAGCAAATCATAACAGCCGGATACAAAAACACGTTTGTTCATTTCATTGGTATTGAGAAGGTTATAGGTTGAAATGATAGGCGTCATTCCATAAAGGTGCTTGTTTGTCTTTGTCCGATAATTTGAGTTCTTCGGCGCTGAGCGGCCATTCTATCTGTATGGTCGGGTCGGAAAAATGGAAGGATACTTCGGAGGTCTGATCGTACAAGTGGTCGACTTTGTACGAGAAAACGGCGGTTTTGCTCAAGACGATGAATCCGTGGTAAAAGCCTTTGGGTACGAATAACTGACGCTTGTTTTCGGCCGATAATTCAACGGCAACGTATTGTCCGAAGGTGGGTGAATTTTTTCTGGCATCGACCACCACGTCCATCACCACGCCTTGCAGGCAGCGAACCAGTTTGGATTGGGAGGAACTGCCCGATTGCGCATGCATGCCCCTTAAGACGCCAAAATCGGATTTGGATTCGTTGTCCTGGACAAATTCGATGTCACCGATGTGTTCCTGAAACAGGTTTTTTTTCCAGGTTTCCATGAAATAGCCTCTGTCGTCGCCCCATACTTTGGGCTCGATGACAAATACGCCGGAAACGGATTGTTCTATGAATTTCATTGATTGAAAAATTGCTTGGTTGAGCTATGTCAACGGTTGGAATACATGTTGTCGTAATATTTTTGATAGTCGCCCGAGGTGACGTCTGCTACCCAGGATTGGTTGTCTAGATACCAGCGGATGGTTTTTTCGATGCCTGTTTCAAAATTGGTTTCAGGCAGCCAACCCAATTCGCTGTGTATCTTGCCCGGATCGATGGCGTAGCGTTTGTCGTGTCCCAGACGATCGGCCACGTAGGTAATCAAACCGTCGTTGATTTTGTCCATGGTTGTTTTCAGAACCGCTTGTTTTTCAGGCTCCTGTGATAGGATTCTATGGATGGTTTCAATGGTTAGGCGCACAATTTCTATGTTTTGCTTTTCATTGTGTCCACCTACATTGTACACTTCGCCGGGTTTGCCATTCCGCACCACCAGTTCGATGGCTTTGCAGTGGTCTTCCACATACAACCAATCTCTCACGTTGCTGCCATCGCCATACACAGGAAGCGATTTTCCTTCCAGTATGTTCTTGATGATGAGCGGAATGAGTTTTTCGGGGAAGTGGTAGGGGCCGTAATTGTTGGAACAGCGGGTAATGGTGGCCGGAAATTGATAGGTTTCCATGTAGGCTTTGACAATCAAATCGGCTGAAGTTTTGGATGCGGAATACGGACTTCTGGGGTCGAGCGGTGTTTTTTCGGTGAAAAAGCCTTCTGCACCCAACGAGCCATAGACTTCGTCGGTGGAAACCTGATGAAAACGGATGCCGGACCTGTAGGTGGGATAGCCTTGTTCGTTCTTGCCTGTTGTCCAGAATTCTCTGGCAACATCCATGAGGTTTTGAGTGCCCAAAATGTTGGTTTCCAGGAATAAACGTGGGTTTTCTATGCTTCTGTCCACGTGGCTTTCTGCGGCAAAATTGACGATGACATCGATGTCGTGTTGTTTGAATATGTTCCGAACGGTGTCGCGGTCGCAAATATCGCCTTTGACAAAGAAGCAGCGTTTGTCGTCCACATCGGAGGCGATGGTGCCTAAATTTCCTGCATAGGTCAACGCATCCAGCACGATGATTTTCACATCGTTGAAGTTGTTCAACACATACTTGACATAATTGGCACCTATAAATCCGGCTCCTCCGGTAACGATGTATGTTTTCATGTTGTTTGTTTTTTTATAGTAGGGACAAAATGTATTGTCCGTAAGCGGTTTTTTCTAGTTTTTGACCCAGTGTTTTGAGTTGGTCGTTGTTGATCCAACCGTTTCTCCAGGCAATTTCTTCGATGCAGGAGACGGCAAATCCTTGTCTGTTTTGAATGGTGGCCACAAAATTGGAGGCTTCCAGCAGGCTGTCACAATTGCCTGTATCCAACCAGGCAAATCCACGACCGAAGAGTTCGACTTGCAGCGTTCCTTCTTCCAAATACACTTTGTTGAGGTCGGTGATTTCGTATTCGCCTCTTGGTGAGGGTTTTAATTTGGCTGCTTTTTCGGTGACACTGCTGTCAAAGAAATACAGTCCGGGCACTGCATAGTTGGATTTGGGGTTTTCGGGTTTTTCTTCGAGCGAAATGACTTTGCCTTTTGCGTCGAACTCGGCTACACCGTAGGCTCGGGGATCTTTGACATAATAGCCAAAGATGCAGGCGCCTTTTTTGATGGAGGCTGCGCGTTTGAGCATGGCAGAGAAATTTTGTCCGTAAAAGAGGTTGTCACCGAGTATGAGACAGCCTGGCTCTCCGTTTAAGAAGGGCGCACCCAGCACAAAGGCCTGGGCCAATCCGTTGGGTTCGTGCTGGATGATGTATTCGAAGGACATGCCCAGTTCTGCCCCACTTCCAAGAAGGTCTTGAAACATGGGCAAATCTCTGGGGGTTGAAATGATCAGAACTTCTTTGATTCCGGCCAACATCAGGGTGGACAAAGGATAGTAAATCATGGGTTTGTCGTAAACGGGCATGATTTGCTTGGAAATGGCTTTGGATAGCGGGTACAATCGGGTGGCACTTCCTCCGGCTAAGATGATTCCTTTCATAGTTTGAGCGTGTTTACTGTTTTTGTGATTTGCTTTGATACCATTGGTACATGTGTTGAATGCCCTCGTCGAGCTCTATGTTGTGTTTCCATCCCAATTGGTGCAATTTGCTTGGATCGGTGAGTTTGCGCATGGTGCCATCGGGTTTGCTGCTGTCGAAAATCAAGCGCCCTTTATAGTCGACTTTCTCGGCTACGGTTTCGGCCAATTGTCTGATTGAAACCTCTTTGCCTGTGCCGATGTTGATGTGGCAGTTTTTGATTTCGGGATCATTTTCCGGCATCAGGTCTTTGAAGGAGACCCTTTCCATGATGTACACACAGGCATCGGCCATGTCTTCACTCCACAAAAATTCTCTCAAAGGTGTGCCTGTGCCCCAAAGGGTGATGCTTCCTTCCTGTATGCCGTATTTGGCCAAGATCTGACGGATATCGGATTCATCGGCCTGACCATCAATGCCTTCGACCGGATAACTGTTGAAGTCGGCCCGAATGGCATCCCAATTGCCCGACATGAGGCATTTGCCCAAATGTGCTTTGCGGATCATGGCCGGCAATACGTGGCTTTTTTCGAGGTTGAAATTGTCGTTTGGTCCGTATAAATTGGTGGGCATCACGGCAATGAAGTTGGTTCCGTATTGCAAATTGAAGCTTTCGCAAAGTTTCAAACCCGCAATTTTGGCAATGGCGTAGGGCTCGTTGGTATATTCCAATGGTGAAGTCAACAGGGAGTCTTCTTGCATGGGTTGTGGTGCATCTCTTGGATAGATGCAGGTACTGCCCAGGAATAAGAGTTTTTTCACGCCGTTTTTCCAGGATTGGTAGATGACGTTGTTTTGAATTTGCAGGTTGATGTAAATGAAATCGGCCCGATAGGTGGAGTTGGCGATGATGCCGCCAACGTGGGCTGCTGCCAGGAAGACGTATTCGGGTTTTTCGGTTTCAAAGAAATCGGCAACGGATTTTTGATCGGTCAAGTCGAGTTCTTGCAAACTTCGGAGTACAAAGTTGTTGTACCCCTTTGATTTTAAATTGTTTAGAATGGCAGAGCCCACCAATCCCAGGTGGCCGGCAACATATATTTTGGCGTTTTTTTCCATCTTTTTACTCGAAATAATTCAGAATGCGGTAACCGCCTTCTTTGAGGTAGGTTTCTTTTTTCATCAGTTTGACGTCGCTCTGCATCATGTCCTGACACAGGGCTTTGAGGTCGTATTGGGGTTCCCAGTTGAGTTTGGTTCTGGCTTTGGTGGCATCACCAATCAGTAACTCGACTTCTGTGGGTCTGAAATAGGATGGGCTCACACCCACCAATTTATCGCCGATTCTGGCTGCAAAGGCTTCGTAGTGTTCCGTTCCGACTTTTTGTTCAAAAATGGCACGGTCGATGCTTGACAAGAGGCCGACTTCGTCCACGCCTTCTCCTTTGAATTCAATGCCTACCCCTACTTCTTCAAAGGCCATGCGGATGAAGTCGCGGATGGTGGTGGTGACGCCTGTGGCGATGACGTAATCGTCGGGTGCATCTTGCTGCAGAATGAGATACATGGCGCGGATATAGTCTTTGGCATGTCCCCAGTCGCGTTTGGAGGAGAGGTTGCCCATAAAGACGTTTTTCTGCATGCCCAAAACAATGCGGGCAACGGCGCGGGTCACTTTTCTGGTGACAAAGGTTTCACCTCTAAGGGGCGATTCGTGGTTGAACAAGATGCCGTTGCTGGCGTGCATGCCATAGGCTTCTCTATAATTGACGGTGATCCAATAGGCATAGAGTTTGGCTACTGCATACGGACTGCGTGGGTAAAACGGGGTGGTTTCTTTTTGCGGTACTTCTTGCACCAATCCGTACAATTCGGAGGTGGATGCTTGATAGATGCGGGTCTTTTTGGATAACTCCAACAACCGGACTGCTTCCAGAATGCGCAAGGTGCCGATGCCGTCGGCGTTGGCGGTGTATTCGGGGGTATCAAAACTGACTTTCACATGACTCATGGCGGCCAGGTTGTAGATTTCGTCCGGCTTGACTTCGCCAATGATGCGGGTTAAGTTCATGCTGTCGGTCAAATCGCCGTAATGCAGGATCATATTGCGGTTTTCTTCCGATGGTGCTTGATATAAGTGGTCAATACGGTCGGTATTGAACATGGACGATCTGCGTTTGATTCCGTGAACGGTGTAGCCTTTTTTGATGAGGTATTCGGCCAAATAGGCGCCGTCCTGACCGGTGATGCCGGTAATTAATGCTGTTTTAGACATGTCTGATATGTTAGAAAATGAACAAAAGTGTACAAAAGTAATGATACTGCTTGTATAAGCCAAAGTTTATAGCCTGATGGCATATTTTTTTAGTCTTCCGTCGAGCATGTGTTCGGGTATGAGCTTTTTAATGGTGTCAGCCACAGCGTTTAAGACTTTTTCTCTGACGAAGTCCATGTGGATGATGAGCGATATTTCCCGTACGGTTTCCGGACTGACGATGGGCCGGATGTGTTGTTTCTGGGCTTCGGTGAGGTAATCCAGGTGTAGTTCGGGAATGACGGTGTAGCCGCCGTTGGTATCGACAATGCGGATGAGGGTGTCAATGCTTCCGGCTTCGTACAGGTAGTTTCTGGGGGTTTTGTCTTCGCAGAAATTGAAGATTTGATTGCGCAGGCAATGGCCTTCTTGCAAGACCCAAAGATCTTCCAATGGTAGATTGACCGAATTGAGTTCCTGCTCGGTGTATAATGCGTTTTCAGGATTGACATACGCCACGAATTTCTCGTAATACAGTGGTATTTCAAGGATTTGCGGGTGATTGAGCGGCGTGGCCAGAATGGCGGCGTCGATGTTGCCCGCTGTGAGGCTTTCTATGATGGTTGAAGTGCGCAATTCGGACACCTGGAGGTTGACGTCGGGATAGCTGCTGACAAAGGTCGGGAAGAATTTTGGCAGCAAATAGGGTGCGACCGTGGGAATCACTGCGAGCTTCAAATCACAGGCCAGACCGTCCTTTTCAGAAACGATAAATTCCCGAAGTTTGTTGGCGTGCAATAAGATGTTTTTGGCTTTTTCGATGATCTCCTCCCCTGTTCTGGTGGGGACAATGGGGTGTTTGGTGCGGTCGAAGAGTTTGACGCCCAGCTCTTCTTCGAGCTTTTGGATCATCATACTGAGTGTTGGTTGTGTTACCCGGCATTCTTCAGCGGCCTTGGCAAAGTGTCTGGTGCGGTCTACCGTCACCACGTATTCAAGTTGTTGCAGTGTCATGTTTTCAGGTTGAATACACAAATATACGGATTTAAGATTTGATGGCAGTACTTTTTGTATTGGGGCTTCAACGTTTTTTCCATACTTTTGTTTTAATTATTCGATTTTACGCCCATGCCGCTGAATTGTGCTTTGTTGGATTTGCTTTTGGATACGGGTTATTCTTTTGCATTGTGCAGATTGCCAGACCGTTCGCCGGTTTTGTATGTGCAGCGCTATACCCAACCGGATACATTTCAGCAAATGAGCCAGCTCAATGGTCAATCGGGCTTTGTCATGGCTCCTTTTCGCATCAATGGGCAACATCCCATTGTTTTGATTCGTCCGGATTTGATTGTGAAGGGTGAAGGCAATATGATTCAATATCTGAATCGGCTTGAAAA
>CAYYJF010000025.1:7705-26697 GCA_964472175.1 uncultured Bacteroidales bacterium
GAAGCCAAATAAAATGTATATTGCTGCCTTTGAGCTTTTTAAAAAAGCTTTGATGGCGGAATCTTGTAATAAAATCGTGCTTTCCAGAACGTTCAAACAACCATTGGGTGATGATTTTTCCTTTGGTCATTTGTTTGGTTCGGCTTGTGCAGCTTATCCGGAAGCGATGGTTTATGTTTGTTATACGCCCCTCACCGGTTTGTGGCTGGGTTCTACGCCGGAATTGTTGCTTGCAGGCAACGGTCATTCGTGGCAGACAGTGGCTTTGGCTGGCACCATGAAGTTGGGCGATCAAAAAAATCAGGATTTGGAGCGGGTGGAATGGGATGCCAAAAACATCAAAGAACAGCACATTGTGACGGCTTATATTGAAAAACAGTTGTGTATCAAGAATTTGAAGACGGTGATTTCCAAACCTTACACGGTTCGAGCCGGACAGGTGGTTCATTTGCGAACCGATGTCACGTTTGAACCTGAAAACGACTTGAATGTGGGTGATTTTCTGGATTTTATGCACCCCACGCCTGCCGTTTGCGGTTATCCAAAAACAGAGGCCTATCGGCTTATTTTAGCGCAAGAAGGCTATGACAGAAGCTATTACAGCGGTTTTGTCGGCCCATTGAATTTGGAAAAGAAGACACATTTGTATGTCAATTTGCGTTGTGCAAAAATAGAAGCCAACCAAATGACTTTGTTTGCCGGTGGTGGGTTGATGCCCGATTCTGAGCTTGAATCGGAATGGGATGAAACAGAATCCAAACTGCAAACCCTTTTGTCGTTGGTTGGTAAAAAATCGAACTGCTGAAATCATGTTTACAACAAAAAGATCTGTGTTGGAGCTGGTGGCTTTAATCAAGGCCCACGGCATTCGGGAGGTGGTGTTGTCGCCGGGTTCCAGAAATGCGCCTTTGAGCCTGTCCTTTGCTGCGGATCCGTTTTTTCGTTGTCATTCCATTGTGGATGAGCGCAGTGCAGGCTATGTGGCTTTGGGCATGATTCAGGCCAGCCGGCAACCGGTGGTGGTTTGTTGCACTTCGGGATCGGCCTTGTTGAACTATGGCCCTGCTGTTGCGGAAGCTTTTTACCAGAAGTTGCCACTGATTGTGGTTTCGGCCGACAGAACGGAGGCTTGGATTGGCCAAATGGATGGTCAAACGATTCCTCAGTATCAGGTGTTTGGCGCTTTGGTGAAGCGTTCTGTGCATGTTCGCGAAGTGCACTCCGATGAAGATTTGTGGCATGCCAACCGTTTGATCAATGAAGCTTTGAATGCGGCTTTGATGGCCGGTGGCGGGCCTGTTCACCTCAACATGCCGATTGATGAACCGCTGTCGGATTTTTCGGTGCAACAATTGCCTGAAGTGCGCAAAATAACGATGATTCACCCAACTGAAGCCGATGCGGATGGTGCAGCTTTATTGGCTTCAGCCATGGTCAAAGCGAAACGACCCATGTTGGTGGTCGGACAGCGTCTGCCTGCTTCGGACAATTTGTCTGAACTCCTGGAAATATTGTCTTTGCGGTTTGGGGTGGTTGTTTTGGCTGAACATTTGGCCAATGTGGATCATGCCATTGCTTCATTCGATGCCATTTTGGAACACAACAAGATGGAGGCTCCTGATTTGTTGATCACGTTGGGCGGTCATCTGGTTTCCAAAAGATTGAAGCAACTGCTCAGGGCGCAAAAACCCGATCAACATATCCTCTTTTCCGACGATTTGGAAGCGCCGGATACCTATCAGGCTTTGACTTGTGTATTGCGTCAAAATCCGGTGGCCGTGTTGAAAAAGACTATTGAAGTATTACTTCAGAAAGCAGCATATAATAATATATCATTCAGTGGTTTGGGTTCTTATTATTCGCAGTGGACGCAGGCGGCTTCTGCCCTGTCTTTTGACTCAGAAAACATGCGTCAAAACTATTGCGAGCATCTGCCTTTTTCCGATTTGTATGCGGTGGGAAAATTTCTGGAACTGCTGCCTGAAAATGCTTCGATATTGGTTGCAAACAGTTCGTCTGTGCGACATGTACAAGCTTTTCCCCTGCCAAAAAACACCAGGGTGTATTGCAATCGGGGCACCAATGGGATTGAAGGGACTTTGTCGACGGCTTTTGGCATGGCTTTGGTTTCAGACCGCCCCTTGTATGTCATTCTTGGCGATCTGGCTTTTTTCTATGATTTAAACATCCTGACTGTCAAGCCCTTCCCGAAAAACCTGAAAGTATTGCTTCTAAACAACGGCGGCGGTGGTATTTTTGATTTGCTGTACGAGAAACAACCCAAAGAAGCTTATCAAAGTTTTGTGGCTGCCGAGCATACAACACAAGCAGTGGCTTGGGCAAATGCAGCCGGACTGGAAGTGGTTCAGGCAAACGATAAGGCTTCCATTCAAGCCGGATTGAAGCGTTTTATGGCCTTTGATGGGAATGGTATTCTATTGGAAGTCAACAATATAGAGAATAATGCGAAAGAAGCGCAACAAAAATATGCAGAAATAATTCAAGAACATAAATAATACGACGTATGTCCAATGAAAGAAATCCGGATGTGGCCGGTCAGATAAGCCCACAGGCAGGTGTGTCCATTCATGGTTTTAAGAGTGACAGAGCATGGACTTCCATCAAAACGTACTCGGATATTTTGTTTGATTATCATCAGGGCATTGCACGCATTGCCATCAATCGTCCAAGATTCCGCAATGCTTTTCGCCCGAAAACCACCATGGAAATCAGTGATGCCCTTCGTATTTGTCGGGAAGAAAACGAGATTTGTGTGGTTGTGCTCACAGGTACCGGTGATATGGCTTTTTGTGCGGGTGGCGATCAGAATGTCAAAGGCAAAGGCGGATACATTGGTTCTGACGGTGTGCCCAGGTTGAATGTGTTGGAAGTTCAAAAGCAAATCCGGTCGTTGCCCAAACCTGTCATCGCGATGGTGAACGGTTTTGCCATAGGTGGCGGACATGTGTTGCATGTGCTGTGCGACCTCAGTATTGCTTCCGAAAACGCCATTTTTGGGCAGACTGGACCTAAGGTAGGGAGCTTTGATGCAGGATTTGGATCGTCCTATCTGGCCAGAATTGTGGGTCAGAAGAAAGCCAGGGAAATTTGGTTTTGCTGCAAACAATATTCGGCCAAGGAAGCCTTGGACATGGGACTTGTCAACAAGGTGGTTCCTTTGGAAAATCTTGAAGATGAAGTGGTTGAATGGGCCAATGGCATGATGCAACACAGTCCGATGGCTTTGAGGATGATCAAAATGGGGCTGAATGCAGAATTGGACGGCCAGGCAGGGATTCAGGAATTGGCCGGAAATGCCACCTTATTGTACTATTTAACGGACGAAGCCCAGGAAGGCAAAAAAGCGTTTCTCGAAAAAAGAAAGCCTGATTTTAGCAAATTTCCCAAGTTCCCGTAATCAATATTACATTTTTTTAGCTATATTTATATGCCTTAAACATATAGATATGAACATACAAGCGCGCATTGAATCCAAAACCCTGCACTTCAAAAACCCGGCAGGGACGTCTCGTGGTGTGTACCATACCCATCAGATTTGGTATCTTCAAATACGTTCGAACGACTATCCGGGTCGCGTTGGAATTGGTGAATGTGCACCCTTGCCCGACTTGAGTTGTGATGGTGGTGACGATTACGAAGATAGACTGATGCAATTGTGTCGGGACTTGGAATTGTCGGAAGAAATTGATACAGATGGGTTTGATTTTTTAGATAAGTCTTTTTGGCATCCTTCTTCAGTCAAAACAGATTTGGATTTGGATGCGGATGCTGTTGAACACCCCTATCTGACCAACGCTAAACAAAGGATATTTTGTCTCAATCGGCTCAGAACGACTCCCTCTATGTTGTTTGGTTTGGAAATTGCGCTTTTGTCGTTTCAAAAAAATAGTCCCGTTTTGTGGGAAAGCAACTTTACAGAGGGGAAAGTGGGCATTCCCATCAACGGGTTGATTTGGATGGGGCCCATTGAAGAAATGAAGCGACAGATTTGCAACAAGCTCCAAGCGGGTTATACCTGTATCAAGTTGAAAATAGGTGCGTTAAATTTTAATGAAGAGTTGGAATTGCTTTGGGAACTTCGTGAAAAATGTGGTGATAAGCTCATGATTCGGGTGGACGCCAATGGTGCTTTTTCTCCCAAGGAGGCTTTCAACAAGTTGATGCGCTTATCGGAATTGAATGTGCATTCTATTGAACAACCCATCAAACCCGGTCAACTGTCTGATATGTTTGAATTGATTCACGCCTCTCCCATTCTTGTGGCATTGGATGAGGAATTGATCGGACACCACACCATAGAGGAAAAAGACAAATTGCTGGACACTTTAAAACCGCATTATCTGGTATTGAAACCTACTTTGCACGGAGGAATTGCCGGCTGTATGGAATGGATACGACTGGCCTCCATTCGTGGCATTGGCTGGTGGATTACTTCTGCTTTGGAATCGAATGTGGGTTTGAGTGCCGTGGCGCAATGGACAGCGACTTTGGGCAATACCTTGCATCAGGGTTTGGGTACCGGAGCATTGTATACGGACAATGTGGAAAGCCCCCTGAGAATTGAAGGTGGACGCCTTTGGTATCGACCCTGATTTGCATATTTGAAGTGTCTGAACTACCTTCGCATGAATCAATACGCTGTGTATGTATCAGACGGACATTCAAAAACAGGTTTTACATTTAAACGGTAAAGTTTATACCTACGAACATATTCTGGATGAATTGGCAGAATTTTCTTTTTCTACCAATTCTGAATTCCACAATTTGTTTCTTTTTCTGAAAGACTGGTTCAACAGTTCGGATGAAATGACGGTGCAGACCTCGGGTTCGACCGGTACGCCCAAACTGATTCGTGTGAAGAAGCGCCAAATGATTGAAAGTGCTTTGGCGACTTGTTCCTTTCTTGGTATAAAAAAGGGTGATCGGGCTTTGTTGTGTTTGTCGACCAGTTTTATTGCCGGTAAAATGATGATTGTCCGTGCTTTGGTGGCTGAATTGGAATTGACGGTGGTTCAACCAAGTGGGTTCCCCCTTTCTGATATTGAGGGCAGTTTTGATTTGGTTTCGATGGTGCCCATGCAGGTGTACAACAGTTATTCCCGCATGCAGGACCGTGATAAATTGATGCATATCAAAACGTTGCTTGTTGGCGGTGGGCCTGTTTCACGTTCTTTGGAAATGATAATCAAAGATTTTCCCAACCGTGTATTTTCCACGTACGGCATGACGGAAACGCTCTCGCACATTGCTTTGAGAAGGATCAATGGTGAAGAAGCGTCTGAATGTTATACGCCGCTTCCCAATGTGTCCATTTCGTTGAATCGTGCTTCGTGTTTGGTGATTGATGCGCCTCTGGTGAGTGATGAAAAGCTTGAAACCAACGATGTTGCTGTTATTTTTAAGGACGGGAATTTTGTGGTGATTGGCCGCACGGACAACATCATCAATACGGGCGGTGTTAAGATTCAGACTGAAAGACTGGAGAGTTTGTTAAGTGATTATATTTCAACACCTTACGCCATATCCTCTTTACCAGATGAAGTTTTTGGAGAAATTGTGGTCCTGGTGGTTGAGGGTACGATTGACGAAAACTTGCTGCTTCAAAACATGCATGCGGACAAGGTGCCTTCATCAGAAATTCCAAAAAAAATATATTCGGTTGATGCTTTGCCCAAAACGCACTCGGGTAAAATCAACCGCAAAGCGTTGAAAAATTTGGTTGAAAATTATATTGAACAATGACAAACCGCATCCTAAAAACTGCCCTGATTCAAACATCTTTGACCCGGGATATTGTTTCAAACAAAGAAAAATTGGCCGAATTGATTCGTGCTGCTGCTCAAAAGGGGGCGCAATTGGTTGTATTGCAGGAACTGCACAACAGCTTGTATTTTTGCCAGTGTGAAGATGTGCATGCTTTTGATTTGGCGGAAACCATTCCTGGGCCTTCCACCGATTTTTATGGTGCGCTGGCTGCTGAAACGGGTTTGGTGCTGGTGACGTCTTTGTTTGAGAAAAGGGCTGCCGGTTTATACCACAATACGGCGGTGGTTTTTGAGAAAGATGGTTCCATGGCGGGAAAATACCGTAAAATGCACATCCCGGACGATCCGGCTTACTACGAAAAGTTTTATTTTACGCCCGGAGATTTGGGTTTTGAGCCCATTGAGACTTCGGTTGGAAAGCTTGGTGTGCTGGTGTGTTGGGATCAGTGGTATCCTGAGGCTGCCAGAATGATGGCTTTAAAAGGTGCCGAGATGTTGATTTATCCGACTGCCATTGGTTGGGAAAGCAGCGATGCAGCCGATGAAAAGCAACGCCAACAGGATGCCTGGGTGCATATTCAACGTGGGCATTCGATTGCCAACGGTTTGCCTGTTGTTGCTGTAAACAGGGTTGGGCATGAGCCGGATCCAAGTGGTCAGACAAACGGCATCCAGTTTTGGGGACGCAGTTTTGTTTCTGGTCCGCAAGGTGAAATGCTGGCAGAAGCTTCTTCTACCGATGCTGCTTTGTTGTTGGTCGACATCGATTTGACAAGATCGGAACAAGTGAGAAGGTGGTGGCCATTTTTGCGTGATCGCCGAATAGATTTTTATGATCTTTCCAAACGTTTTCTAGATTAATTTTTATATTAAGACAAAAAGAAGCAATCGAAAGTGTAAATAAGGTTATTTAAGCATCGATTGCCTTGTTTTAAAACGTAAAAAAGTTGATTTGGTCGGCAAAAAGGGGTGTATTCATCGGATTTTACTTTTATGACCCGAATGCTTGCCTTATTTTTGCAGCATCATCAAATTAAACCAAGTTCTAACTAATTTTTACGACTATGCATCACGACGATTCGATTCATCGACATGTGTTTGTGAAACACAAACATACCGGAATTAGCTTTCCGGTGTTTTTAATTATTGTCGGACTGATATTTTTGGGGGTCAACACAGGCTGGATTCCCATGATATACAAACCACTGTTCCAATCCTGGCCTTTATGGGTGTTTTTTGGCGGATTGTTTTTTCTGCTGAAACGGGTATGGTTCCTTGCGATCGCCATGTTGTCGATCGGTGTTTTTTACTTGATCCCGCAAATACATGCCATCAATCCGAATCTGAATATTCCGGACAACTTTACACAGGTTTATTGGCCTTTGCTTTTGGTTGTTGCCGGTTTGTATATATTGATACAGATTGTTTTTAAATCGAAAAATGGTTTCTGTTGTGGAACCTTTTGTTCTGAAGTGAAAACATCGTCGTTTGATTCTGAGGATGGTTATTTGAAAATCAAATCCAGCTTTGACAGCAGAAGACATATTGTAATGGATCCTGTATTTCATGGTGGCCACATTGAAACCGGCTTTGGTGAAGTGGTGGTCGATTTGAGGAAAACCAATCTGCCTGTCGGAAAAACGTATTTAAAGGTGAAGGTGTCGTTCGGGGAGGCTCAAATCATTGTACCGATGGATTGGAATGTTCAGTTGAAGGGGCAATCGGCTTTTGGTTCGTTTGTGGATGCAAGAATCAATCCAACATTCAACCCCGATTCAGAAAGCATGTTATTGATTGAAGGTGAGTGCTCGTTTGGAGAGTGTCGCATTCGTGATTAGTATTACTTAGATTATTTGTTTTTATGCAACATCCGGCTTTTCAATCTACCATGAGAATCATCCTCTTTGCAGTCTTGTGTCTGCTTACGGGGGTGGCTTTGCTGTGGGCTGAATACGGCTTGTTGCCAATCCCGATGGACGTGTTGATTTGGGATAACATCATACATGCAATGGTTTTCGGATTATTGGCTTATTTGCTGTGGTTTGTGGTGCAATTTGCGGACTTATCGACGACGGCACCCTATCAGATTCTGATCAATCATGTGGCTTTGGTGGTGATTCTGGTTTTGGCCTGGGTTGGTATTCCGGTGTTTTTTGAAAGAATCATTTGGAGCGACCATTGGGATTTGTTGAATCAGCTCATTCGCATCAAAACGGTTTTTGGTTTGCTGTTGATGTTGTTGCTGCTTTTGGGACAAAAGCATTTGAAGCAAATGGCTTTGGATGAGCTGGATGACGATGATGAAACGGTGGCTACGCCCATTCAGTCTTTGCGAAATCTGGAAAATCAACGCACGAACAGCTCTCCGCTGCAGGCTATTTCCAACGGTGCACTTCGGGAACCAACCCTGCAAGCCTTGGTTCAGCCGGTAACTTTGAAACAAGCGCCGACACGTGAATTGTTGACGACCGTTTCGGTGAAGACGGGTCAGAAAATTCAAATGATTTCAATGTCGGATGTTCTGTATTTTCAGGCTGAAGGCGATTATGTGCTGATTCAAACGGTGGATGGACGCTTTTTGAAGGAGCAGACGATGAAGTATTTTGAGGAAAATTTGTCGCCTGAGTCGTTTGTTCGGATTCACCGTTCTTGCATTGTGCATGTGGAATTTATTTCCCGCATTGAGTTGTATGAAAAACAGAATTATCGCATTACGCTCAAAACGGGGCATCAGTTGAAGGCCAGTCAGACAGGCTATCGATTGCTCAAACAGACTTTGAAGCTTTAAGAGCTTGGTGGTGAAAAAATAAAGTGGGCATCTATGGGTTTTACGCCTTAGATGCCCACTTCTTTTATGTGGTTGGTTTTAGAACAGTCCGTAAGCCAGGGTGAGTCCGGCAAAGACGATGGAAACCATGCTCATCAATTTGATCAGGATGTTCAAACTAGGGCCGGATGTGTCTTTGAATGGATCGCCAACGGTATCGCCTGTAACACAGGATTTGTGGGTGTCGGATCCTTTTCCGCCGAGGTTGCCTTCTTCAACAAACTTTTTGGCATTGTCCCATGCGCCGCCTGAGTTGGCCATAAAGATGGCTAAAACGAAGCCTGAAGACAATCCGCCCAGTAGCAATCCCATAACGCCGGCTACACCTAAAACAAGACCGACAACAATGGGAACAACGATGGCCAAAATGGATGGAATGACCATTTCTTGTTGGGCACCTTTGGTGGAAATTTGAACGCAACGTTGGTAATCGGGCACGCCTTCACCGGTTAAAATGCCTTTGATTTCTCTGAATTGACGACGTACTTCATCGACCATTTTGCCTGCTGCACGTCCAACGGCCATCATGGTCATACCGCAAAACAGGAAGGCCATCATGGCGCCAATAAATGCGCCTGCCAAGACCAGTGGGTTCATTAAGGTGACGTTGTAATAGGTCATGAAATCGGCAAATGTGGCTTTGGCTGTCAGTAAAACTTCGTCGCCTACTTGAAGGGTGGTCTCTCCTACCCTGATCAAACCAATTTTGATTTCTTCAATGTAGGAAGCCAACAGTGCCAATGCTGTCAATGCGGCTGAACCAATGGCAAAGCCTTTACCCGTGGCAGCTGTGGTGTTGCCCAGAGAGTCGAGCGCATCGGTGCGTTGTCTCACTTCTTTGCCCAGGCCTGACATTTCTGCATTGCCGCCTGCATTGTCGGCAATGGGGCCGTATGCGTCTGTGGCGAGGGTGATGCCAAGGGTTGACAACATTCCTACGGCGGCAATGCCGATGCCGTAAAGTCCTTGTCCTATCTGTGATAAATCGCCATTGGAAGCCAACAAAAAGGAGATGACCACGCCGATTACAACTGTGATTACAGGGATGGCTGTTGAAATCATGCCCAGGCCTATGCCGTTGATGATGACGGTTGCAGGGCCGGTTTTTCCGGCTTCAGCCAATTTCTGTGTGGGTTTGAAGGAATGTGAGGTGTAGTATTCGGTCGATTTTCCGATGATGATACCGACCAACAAGCCGACAACCACGCATGTTCCGATCAAAGCCCAGTTTTCAATGCCTAGTAAAAAGAGGATCAGGTAGGCTGATACGGCTGTCAGAATGGAACTTAGGTTGATGCCTCTGTTTAGGGCCGACATCAATTGTTTCATGTTGGCGCCTTCTTTGGTTTTGACAAAGAAAATGCCGATGATGGACAAAATCACACCGACTGCTGCAATAAGCATGGGTGCGATGACGGCTTTGTATTGAATGGTGGTGTCGTTGGTGAAGGCAAATGCGGATGCGCCCAGGGCTGCTGTTGCCAGGACTGCGCCTGCATAGGATTCGTACAGATCGGCGCCCATGCCCGCGACATCGCCTACGTTGTCACCAACGTTGTCGGCAATGGTGGCTGGATTTCTGGGGTCGTCTTCGGGAATGCCGGCTTCAACTTTTCCGACCAGGTCGGCGCCAACGTCGGCTGCTTTGGTGTATATACCGCCTCCCACGCGGGCAAACAGGGCTTGTGTGGATGCGCCCATGCCGAAGGTCAACATGGTGGTGGTGATGATGTTGAGTTTGTGGGTTGGATCGGTCACGTCCATATCGGTGAAGTAATCCAGGATAAAGAACCAGGCTGAAATATCGATCAGCACAAGTCCGACAACGACCAAACCCATGACGGCGCCACTTCTAAAGGCTATTTGCAAGCCTTTGTTGAGGGAACCTATGGCTGCATTGGCTGTTCTGGCCGATGCATTGGTGGCTGTTTTCATGCCTAAGAAACCGGCGAGTCCGGAGAAAAGTCCGCCGGATAAAAAGGCGACGGGAACCCAGGGATTTTGCATGTCAAATCCATAGGCCATGATGGAAAAAACGACGACCAAACATAAAAACACGATGCCGACAACTTTGTATTGTTGTTTTAGATAGGACATGGCACCGACGCGTACATATCCGGCGATGGTTTTCATTTTGTCCGATCCTTCATCGGCTTTCATCATTTGTTTGTAAAAAAATAGTGCAAACGCAAGCGCCACCAGTGCGGCGAGGGGCACAATCCAAAAAATTGGCGTTAACATGTTTAATAATTTTTATGGTTAATAGATCTATTGGGGTTCGTTCCATATTTTCCATGCGCCATCTGCTTGTAGATGAAGCATTTCCAAACCATTTTTCAGCATACAACCCTGTGCTTCACCGTGTTTCAAAAAAGCGGTTGTTTGGGGATTGTACACCAAATCAAACAACAGGTGTTGTTGACCCAATTGCGAATAATCCAAATCGGGACAGGCATCTACATTCGGATGCATGCCCAACGGGGTGGTATTGACAATGATGTGGTTTGATTGATAGTGTGTTTCTTTTAATTGACTGTATGTGAATTGATTATCTGCTGGTGTTCTGGAAACCAGATGGGTTGAAATACCCAGTTGTTCCAATCCGTAAACCACGGCTTTGCTGGCTCCTCCCGACCCTAAAACGAGGGCACTCAGCTTGGTATCGCCTTGTTTTTTCATCTGTTGGATGAATGGCCGGATGGACTCTCTGAATCCGAATACATCGGAATTGTAGCCTTTCAGGTATTTGCTGCCGTCGGCTTTGTGTTCGATGCGTATGACATTGACTGCGCCAATGGCTTTTGCTTGAAAATCGAGTGCATTGAGATAGGGAATGACGCTTTGTTTGTATGGGATGGTGACATTCAATCCACACAGATCGGGCTGTGAATGCATGAGGTCGGGAAATTGATCGATATTGGACAATGGAAAGAGTTCGTAGGCGGCGTCGATGTTTTCTTTCAGAAATTTATCTGTGAAGTATTCTTTTGAGAAGGAATGTGAAAGGGGAAAACCGATTAAGCCGTATCTTTTCATTTTTTAGGAAGTGGTTTGGTTGGGATTTGGTGTTTCGTCTTCGTTGATGATATCGTCGTACATTTTTTTGGATTCAGGCTCTTTGTTGATGGCCGCTTCGAGATGTTTCATTGCCTCAGACTTGTTGTCTAATTTGGTGTATGCCAGGGCAAAAAATAAGTCTAGTCCCGGTAAATCGGGGTTGATCAACTCGGCTTGTTCGTAATGGTAGAGGGCTTTTTCGTAGGTTCCTGCATCAAAATGTAGGTTGCCGATGGCTGCGAGTACATCGGCTTGCAGGGGATCGAGTTCCAACGAGCGTATGTAGCACAACATGGCTTCTTCGGGCATGTCAATGTTGATGAAGACTTCGGCCACATAAACCCAGGTTTCGCTGATTTGTTGATCCAGTCTCAGGGAGCGTTCAAACCAGATGAGACTTTCTCTGAATTTTTCCTGTTCCATCAAACAGATGCCCATGCCTGTCAAGGCGTCGATGTTGGTGGGTTCCAATTGATAGGCTTCCTGGTATTGTGCCATGGCTGCCTCCAATTGTCCGAGTTTTTCGTAGGTTTCACCTATATAGACACAGATGGCCGAAGTTGTTCCGGTTTCTTTTGCGTATTCCAGATAGGCGATTGTTGCTTCTTCATATTTTTCGGATTGAAACAATGCATGCGCTTTTTGCAACAAGGAAAGGGTGTCGGATGGATTGACGACCATGGCAAAGTCGTAGGCTTCAACCGCTTCTGTATATTTTTGATCGTTGAACAGGCTTTGCCCCAGATTGAACCAGGTCTCGCCTGAATAGGGATCTAAATCCAATATTTGATGATAGACGGTTGCTGCATCCTGTGTTTGATTGAGCTGTTCGTAGTTGTAAGCCAGTTCGTACAAGACATCGATGTTGTCTGGCGATTCGTTCAATGCGTCCTTTAAAAATCGTATGGCGTTCTGATAATCACCTACTTGCACCAGAATTCCTGATATATCGAGGGCCATTTCAGCCCGTTCTGAGCTTTCCTCGGCCATGATTTTATCGAGCAGGATAAGTGCTTCCTCGTTTCTGTTGAGCCGGTAAAGGCATTCTGCCCGCACCAAATTGGCATCGGCATCGTCTTTTTCGGGCAATCGATCCAAAATGCGCAATGCCCGTTGAAATTCACCGATTTCCAGATAGAGGGTGGCTTTTCTCAACCAGAGGATGCTGCTGTTGGGATGCACGCGCAAACCAACTTCGACCACATCGCGTGATTCTTTGCTCTGGCCTTTTTTGATGTAAAAGTCGGAGATGTCTTCGAACTCGTCCACGTCAAAATAACAGGGACTGCCCTCCTGAAGGCATTTCTCGTACTTTTGTACAAGTTCTTCGGTTTTTGGATTCAATTCGTCAAGCCGCATGGCACAAATATAATCATTTTGTCATTTTATCTGCTATTTTACCCCAAGTATCTTTTAAAGATACGGTACGGTTGAACACCAAATGTTCGGGGGTGGAATCGGGATCGACGTTAAAATAGCCAATGCGTTGAAATTGAAAGTGATCCAATATATTGGCGTTCTTTAAATGGGGTTCGACCTGTACCTTATTTAATACAACCAAAGAATTTGGATTCAACAGTTCGGTGAATTCTTTTTCCTTTTCTTCGGCAGGGTTGGCGACTTCCAACAAACGGTCGTACAAGCGGACTTCTGCAGTCAGGGAATGTTCCACGGTGGTGTAGTGGATGGTTCCTTTGACTTTGCGGTCGGCATTTTCTTGCCCGGATTTGGTGTTGGGGAGGTATTCGCACAAAACTTCTGTGACCATGCCGTTGGCATCTTTCAAACAACCGGTACATTGCACGATGTAGGCATTTTTCAAACGGACTTCTTTTCCTTCGGTAAGTCTGAAATATTTGGAAGGGGCATTTTCCATGAAATCGTCGCGTTCGATATACAGGTTGCGGGTGAAGGGCACCAAATGGGTCCCGGCGCTTAAATCTTCGGGGTTGTTGATGGCTTCGTTCCATTCTTCCTGACCTTCGGGATAATTGGTGACGGTCAGTTTGATGGGATCCAATACGGCGGACACGCGGGGGGCTTTTTTGTTCAAGTGCTCGCGGATGCTGTGTTCGAGCAAGCTCAAATCGATGATGCCGTCAAATTTGGTATAGCCGATTTTGTCGATGAAGTTGCGGATGGACTCGGGCGTGTAACCTCTGCGTCTCAATCCACAAATGGTCGGCATTCTGGGATCGTCCCACCCTGAAACTTTGCCTTCTTTGACCAGTTGCAGCATTTTGCGCTTGCTCATGACCATGTAGGTGATGTTCAATCGGTTGAATTCGATTTGTCGTGGACGGTAGTTGCCAGTTTTTAACTGATCGATGAACCAGTCGTATAAGGGTCTGTGTACTTCAAACTCCAGGGTGCAGAGTGAATGGGTGATGCCTTCGAAAAAGTCGCTTTGTCCGTGGGCAAAATCGTAGAGCGGATAGACTTTCCATTTATCGCCGGTACGGTGGTGATCCATTTTTAGAATGCGGTACATGAGTGGATCGCGAAAATGCATGTTGGCATGCGCCATATCAATTTTGGCACGCAATACCCGACTGCCTTCTTCGAATTCGCCGGCTTGCATGCGCAGGAAGAGGTCTAGGTTTTCTTCAACACTTCGGTCTCTGAAGGGACTGTTGGTGCCGGCAGTAGTTGGGGTGCCTTTTTGGGAAGCAATGGTTTCGGCCGATTGGTCGTCGACGTATGCCAGCCCGCGTTTGATCATTTCAATGGCAAACTCGAACAATTTGTCGAAATAATCGGATGCATAATATAGGTTGTTCCATTCGAATCCAAGCCATTTGATGTCTTCCATGATGGAATCAACGTATTCGACGTCTTCTTTCACGGGGTTGGTATCGTCAAAACGCAAATTGCAGGTGCCACCGTAATTTTTGGCGATTCCAAAATCCAGACAGATGGCTTTTGCATGACCAATATGCAGATAGCCATTGGGTTCAGGCGGAAATCTGGTGGCAATGCGCCCATCGTTCTTTCCTTCTTTCAAGTCTGATTCAACAAGTTGTTCAATGAAGTTGAGCGTTTTTTTGTTGCTTTCTTCAATGTTGGAATTTTCGCTCATCATATCGATTTATTTTCTTTTAAACTTTTTTATATTTGCGTGTCGCAACAAATTTACGCAGAATGGATTCATTTTTCAACTATTATATTCTATAAATATGTTTTAGAATATCTTTTTTTATTTGGAGAGTTGTGAAAAAAGGTGAATCTTTGCTGCCGTTAACCTAATACAATCTTTTTTACCTTAAGAACTAATACCTATTGAAAACCTATAAAAACGCCGCTTTGTGAAAAGCGGCGTTTTTGTTTTTCATGAGAATCTCCTATCTTTAGACGCCAAATAGCAAAAAAACGATTATCAACTTATATACTGAAGAGATCATGAAAAAGTTCATGGATGAAGACTTCATGCTTGACAATGAAGCTGCGCGCATCCTTTACCACCAACATGCGGCCGGTTTGCCCATCATTGATTACCACTGTCATTTAAACCCTGAATTTATTGCCAAAGACCGTCAGTTCGAGAATCTGGGACAGATTTGGCTGGAAGGCGACCACTATAAATGGCGCGCCATGCGTACCAACGGTATTTCAGAAAAATTTGTGACCGGTGGGGCGAGTTATTGGGAAAAATTTGAAAAATGGGCGGAAACGGTCCCTTATACCATGCGCAACCCTTTGTATCATTGGACGCATCTGGAGTTGCAAAAGGCTTTTGGCATTGACACGATATTGAATCCTTCGACTGCGCGCGAGATTTACGATGCTTGCACGGAAAAGCTTCAAACGCCTGAATTTTCGGCCCGTGGTTTGATGCGTAAGTTTCAAGTGGAGGTTGTTTGTACCACAGACGACCCCATTGATTCGCTGGAACACCACATTTCTTTGCAAAAAGAGGGTTTTGAAACCAAGGTGTTGCCTACTTGGCGTCCGGACAAGGCGATGGCTGTGGAAAACCCCACGGCTTACAGAGCGTATGTTGAAAAATTGTCGGAGGTGTCGGGCGTAAGCATTTCGACTTTTTCCGATTTGATACAGGCATTGCAGGTGAGACATGATTTCTTTGCTTCTGTGGGTTGCAAATTGAGCGATCACGGTTTGGAAGAGTTTTATGCGGAAACTTATACGCAAAACAAAATTGACGACCTATTTAATAAGGTATATGGTGGCGCTGCGTTGACCAAGGCTGAAATTGATGTGTTCAAATCGGCCATGATGGTTGAATTTGCCAGAATGGACGCTGCGAAGAATTGGGTTCAACAGTTGCATTACGGACCTATTCGCGACAACAACAGCCGTTTGTTCAAGCAGGTGGGTGCAGATACTGGTTTTGATTCGATGGGTGATCCGAATGTGGCTAAAAACATGAGTGCTTTTTTGAATCGTTTGGATGAAACCGGCGAATTGCCAAAAACCATTTTATACAATATCAATCCGAAGGACAATGAGATGCTGGCTACCATGATTGGAAATTTCCAGGATGGTTCTGTGCCGGGAAAGATTCAGTTTGGATCGGGTTGGTGGTTTTTGGATCAGAAGTTTGGCATGCAGGCGCAAATGAATTCGTTGTCTGCTTTGGGTTTGCTCAGTCGTTTTGTGGGCATGTTGACCGATTCCAGAAGCTTCCTGTCTTATCCGCGTCATGAGTATTTCAGACGCATTATGTGTAATCTGATTGGTACCGATGTAGAAAAAGGTGAAATTCCTGCAAGTGAAATGGAATTCTTGGGCCAAATGGTTGAAGGAATCTCTTATTACAATGCCAGGCAATATTTCAAATTTTAATGTTGTAAAACAGGTTTTTTGCTTTTTTTTGATTTAATTTGCGGCACTTATTACATAAATACAACTATTTAACCGTTTTCAACGTACAATTCAGATTCTTATGAGTAAAAAAGTTGTGACTTTCGGAGAAATCATGTTGCGTCTTGCGACTCCGGGGTACGAACGCTTCAACCAAGCAACCGCTTTTACTGCTACTTTTGGTGGTGGTGAAGCCAATGTTGCAGTTTCTCTGGCTAATTATGGGATGGATGCAGCATTTGTGACGCGTATGCCGAACAATGATATTGCGCAATCTTGCCTGATGAATTTGCATAAATATGGTGTCTCGACCAAAAATGTGGTTTTTGGTGGCGAACGCTTGGGGATTTATTTTTTGGAAACCGGTGCTGTGGCTCGTGCCAGTAAAGTGGTTTACGACCGTGCGCACTCTTCCATTGCGGATATTCAACCCGGTATGATTGATTGGAAGTCGGTACTGAAAGGTGCAGACTGGTTCCATTGGACAGGCATTACTCCTGCCCTTTCTCAAGGTGCTGCTGATGCTTGTTTGGAAGCCATCAAGGTTTGCAATGAAATGGGCATTACGGTTTCGACCGATTTAAACTACAGAAAGAATTTGTGGAAGTACGGCAAGAAAGCTTCTGAAGTTATGCCTGCTTTGGTGGAAGGTTGTGACGTAATTTTGGGCAATGAGGAAGATGCCGACATGGTATTTGGCATCAAACCTGAGGGTTTTGAAGTGGCTCATACCGGTGGCGATGTCAATGCTGCTGAATTTGAAAGTGTTTGCACGCAATTGATGAAGCGTTTTCCCAGAGCGAAGAAGGTGATCATTACTTTGCGTGGGTCCATCAATGCCAACCACAATACCTGGGGCGGCGTGTTGTATTCAGACGGAAAACTCTATAGTTCAAAACGTTACGATATTACGCACATTGTTGATCGTGTGGGTGGTGGTGACTCGTTTATGGGCGGTTTGATTTATGGTTTGCTCACCTATACCAACGACGATCAAAAGGCGCTGGAATTTGCTGTAGCTGCTTCTTGTCTGAAACACACCATTTATGGTGATTTTAATTTGGTGACAGTTGACGAAGTTGAAAAATTAATGGGAGGCGATGCATCTGGTCGCGTATCCAGATAGTCTGAATACAATGGCAAAATTTTCTAAGATTCAAGTATTGGCTGCCATGCAACAAACCGGCATGGTGCCTGTGTTTTACCACAAAGATGTGGAAGTAGCCAAAAAAGTGGTGAAAGCCTGTTATGAAGGTGGCGTTCGTGCTTTTGAATTCACCAATCGGGGTGATTTCGCGCATGAAGTGTTTGCCGAAGTGGTGAAATATGCAGCCAAAGAATGTCCTGAAATGATCATCGGCATTGGTTCGATTGTCGATGCGCCTACGGCTGCGCTTTACCTGCAATTGGGTGCAAATTTTGTGGTTGGACCTTTGTTCAATCCGGAAGTTGCCAAGGTTTGTAACCGCCGTTTGGTTCCATACAGTCCGGGTTGCGGATCGGTTTCTGAAATCGGCTTCGCTCAGGAAATGGGCTGCGATTTGTGCAAGGTATTCCCTGCCGGCAATGTTGGCGGTCCTTCTTTCGTGAAAAATGTGAAAGGCCCGATGCCATGGGCCATGCTCATGGTGACCGGAGCGGTTGAACCAACTCAGGAGAACCTTTCTGCATGGATCAAGGCCGGTGTTACTTGTGTGGGTATGGGCTCCAATTTGTTCCCTGCCGAATATCTTAAAACTGAAAACTGGGCTGGTATTTCCAAATTGTGCAGTGACTCTTTGGAAATCATCCGAAATGTGAGAAATTCTTAAATTTACATAAACCACTGAAAAACATGAGTGTTATTAAAGAAAAGATGACAAATTTCCGCTGGACCATCTGTGCCCTGCTGTTTTTTGCCACCACCATCAACTATCTGGACCGTCAGGTGCTATCGTTGACAAGGAGTGAATTTATCAAGCCCGAATTTCATTGGGACGACAACCACTACGGTACCATCACTTCGGTATTCTCTATGGTGTATTCGTTGGCCATGTTGTTTGCGGGCAAGTTTATTGACTGGATGGGTACCAGAAAGGGTTTCCTTTGGGCCATTGGTGTGTGGTCGGTCGGTGCATGTTTGCATGCACTTTGCGGCATCATCACCGAGCAATTTGTAGGTCTTCATACGGCTGCTGAATTGATGCAGGCCACCGGCGATACGGCTGTGGTGATTTCAACCATCAGTATGTATGCCTTCCTGGGTGCGCGTATTGCCCTAGCCATTGGTGAATCCGGAAACTTCCCTGCTGCCATCAAGGTGACTGCTGAGTATTTCCCCAAAAAAGACCGTGCGTATGCCACCAGTATTTTCAATGCAGGTGCTTCTGTGGGTTCTTTCGTTGCGCCTTTGACCATTCCTCTGTTGGCGAAAGCCTACGGTTGGGAAATGGCTTTCATCATCATTGGGGTGTCCGGTTTTATCTGGATGGGTTTTTGGGTATTCCTGTATAAGAAACCTG
>CAYYJF010000026.1:0-21762 GCA_964472175.1 uncultured Bacteroidales bacterium
TTATTATGTGCATCATTTGTCATTGGAAATGAATGCGTTGATGGATTTGATTCAATATGAAATGACCAAGGGCCGACAACACATTCCCTGGTTGGAATGGGTCAGAAGCTATGGAGACTGGTTGCTGGCTAATCAGCAATTTGGTGGATCCTTTCCGCTGTCTATGAAAAATGGAACCAATGAAATACTGGTAGAAGCCGGCGATTTGAGTTATGCCTCCATCCCGTTTTTGGTTTCTTTGACAAAGGTTACCGGAAATCGTAAGTATTTGGCTGCTGCATTGAATGTTGCCATTTATGTTTGGGAAATCCAGGGGGGGCAATCCAGCTACATGGGTTTCGATCAGGGCCAATTGCGTGTGGATAAAGCATCTGGAATGTATGCGATGGAAGCCTTTTTGAGTTTGTATGATCAAACCAAGAATAAGATTTGGCTGGACAGGGCACTTTCGGCTGCTTATTATACCATATCCTGGATTCAAACATGGAATGCACCCGTTTCGTTCGATTACTCGGGAAATACGGTCAAATGGGGCTCGAATTTTTCAACTTTCGGCATGCAGTCTGTACATCAGGATGGTTTCGGATTGAGAGACCAAAGTTTGACCTATGCCATCCCGGGTTTGGCTCGACTGTCTCAAATGACTGGAGACACGCTTTTGTTAAAGGTGGCCGGTTTGTTGATGAATAGTATCAATATCATGATGGAGTCGAACGAACAGAAAATTGGCTTGAAAGCTCCGGGTTGGAAAATTGACCGATGGCATGTCGGTTTTTTGAAACCGACTTCGGCCAATCCGGATGCCTGGCGAACCGAAACCACTGTTCAGCCTTTAAGGGGACTAACAAAGTTGCAATTGCAACATTCAGATCTGTTGAAAATCTTGAATAAAAATAGCATACAATGAAACAAGTGTCTTTGGCCTTACTTTTTTTGCTGTTCATGGGACATGTCAGCGCTGCCGGTGCTTCAACCGTAACTGTTGTCTCCTTGGGCGATCACAATGAGAAAGAAGTTAAGTTGTTTACGTTGACCAACAAGCAGGGTAATGAAGTGAAGTTGACCAACTATGGTGCCAGATTGGTTTTTTTATCGGTTCCCGATAAAAACGGTGTCAAAGAAAACATCACAAGTGGTGGCACTGATTTGCAGTCCATCGTTCGTGGGGATATGTATGGCGGTGCGACCATAGGACGTTTTGCCAATCGTATTGCCAATGGTACTTTCAAGCTGGACAATCAGGAGTATAAACTGGATATCAACAACAGACCAAATTCTTTGCATGGAGGCAGGACTGGTTGGCATGCCAAGGTCTGGGATGCGGAAATTGCATCCAAAAAGCGTGCGTCTGTTCGGTTTTCGTTGGTGAGTCCGCATATGGATGAAGGTTTTCCGGGTGAGGTGCAAGTCGCCGTGATCTACACCTGGACAGATAAAAACGAGTTGGTCATTGAATACCAAGCAAAATCCAGTCAGAAGACCATCATCAACCTGACCAATCATGCCTATTTCAATCTGTTCGGGATGGGAAAAGGGAGCTTTTTTGAGCATATGCTCACCATTCATGCCTCCCATTATACCCCTTTGAATCAACAACAGATTCCGACCGGAGAAATCTTGCCGGTTCGTGGAACGCCTTTCGATTTTACCACACCAAAGACCATGGGTGAAGATCTTGGAAAGTCGTTCAATGAGATTGCTTTTAGTGGTTATGACCACAATTTGGTCCTGGATAAAAAACAGGCTGCCACCGTTTATGAACCTAAAAATGGACGATGTATGGAAGTCTATACCACCGAACCTGGCTTACAGTTTTATACCGGCAATGGCATGATGTGGAAGAATTCACTGGCCGAGAATCAGCAGGTTCGTATACCAAGAGGTGGTTTTGCCCTCGAAACACAACATTTCCCGGACAGCCCAAACCATGCTTCCTTTCCTTCAACAGTCTTAGAAAGGGGTAAAAAATTCAAATCTAAAACGGTATATACTTTTTCGGTGCGTTGAATTCGATCAATTCTCTGAGGAAGTCAATTCCAGCAGATCACCATCATTGGTTTCAATGCGAATGAAGCCATGTCCTTTGGCGAAAAAAACCGATTTGAGGTTGGTTTCAAATTCTTCGGATGGATATAATTTGATGACAGATGGATACAAAACGCCTCTGACACTTGACGTATCCATAAATGTGGAATCGTCGTACCCCGGCATTAGCATGTGGTTAAAATCATTGATGCCATTGGACTTTACAATAAAATTTTTGGTAGAGGCTTGGACGCCATAATATCGGATGAATGAAATTTCAGCAGATTTAATGGCTGAACATGTATCAAACATCAACGTTGTTTTTCCGTTCATGCTTTTTATGGCCGGATTGCCCCAGGGGTTGTTGGTGTAATAAAGTGTTGTTTTTGCAACGGCTTGTATGGAAACACTGTCGTTGTAGTTGTAGTGAAGGGTATCCAGATATTGAATGGTTTGGCCGGTAAACAAAATGCTGTCTTCGTTAAAATGTAGGAATGCTAAGTCATCTCTGTTTGGCTGGGTATAATAGGGCTCGATTTCATCCTCAAAGCAAGAGGTGAATCCGATCAGAATGGCACATAAGAGTAGGAGATGAGAATAGTGTTTGTATGACATGATGTTATTTTGTAATTTTTTCTTTTCAAAATAATTAATACCCACCTAATCTGTTGATTAAGTGGGTATTATACCATTATGGTGGAGATGGAGGGAGTCGAACCCTCGTCCAAACAGTGAACCAATATGCTTTCTACATGCTTATCTTCGCCTAAATTTTCGTGGACAAACCGGACCGAAGCCACCTATCTGTCCCTTATTCCGTTAAGTTTCGACCAAGGTACCGGACATACCCTTATCTATTCCCGATATTGCTGTACCACCTTATCCTTTTAGCTTCAGGAAGTGAGCTTGGGGTGATATCTCGTCCTTGCCACTGTGACAAGGATGAAGCTGATCTACTATACTTCGATTAAGCAGCGAGAGCGTAGTTATTTTCGCCAGTTATAATTTTCAACCTAGGATTAAAGTGCTTAGAATGAATGCACTGCATGCTTACATACCTGTCCTGACCGCTGTCAAATCCAGACATCCCCATTTTTCTGCAAAGATACAACAAATATACCCGCTTGTCAATCACTTTAACGTAAATTGATATCAGCGGGTTGATGCTGTATTTATTTGGCGTAGCTTACTGCCCTGGTTTCGCGGATTACCGTGATTTTTACCTGTCCGGGATAGGTCATTTCATCCTGGATTTTTTTGGCAATATCGGCGGACAAACTTTCGGTGGTTGCGTCATCAATTTTGTCAGCACCAACGATGACCCTTAACTCTCGACCGGCTTGAATGGCATATGTTTTGATTACGCCTGGGTAGGAGGAAGCCAATTGTTCCAAATCGTTCAATCGTTTGATGTAGGCTTCGACTATTTCTCTTCTTGCTCCTGGTCTTGCACCTGAAATGGCATCGCAAACCTGTACGATGGGGGCCAGCAAGGTGGTCATTTCGACTTCATCGTGGTGGGCACCGATGGCATTGCATATTTCTGGTTTCTCTTTGTATTTTTCGGCCAGCTTCATGCCTAAAAGTGCGTGTGGCAATTCCGGTTCATCATCGGGTACTTTGCCTATATCGTGCAAGAGTCCGGCTCTTCTGGCTTTTTTGGGATTCAATCCAAGTTCGGAAGCCATGGTTGCGCATAAATTGGCTGTTTCACGAGCGTGTTGGAGCAAGTTTTGACCGTAGGAGGAGCGGTATTTCATTCTTCCTACCATGCGTATGAGCTCCGGATGAAGTCCATGAACGCCCAAATCGATGGTGGTGCGTTTTCCGGTTTCAAGGATCTCTTCTTCAATTTGCTTTTTGACTTTAGAAACCACTTCCTCAATTCTGGCAGGGTGGATGCGTCCGTCCGTGACCAATTGATGCAATGCCAGTCTGGCAATTTCTCTTCTCACGGGGTCAAAACCTGAAAGAACAATGGCTTCAGGGGTGTCGTCAACAATGATTTCAATGCCTGTTGCGGCTTCCAGAGCACGGATGTTTCTTCCTTCGCGTCCAATGATTCTTCCTTTGATTTCGTCGGAATCTATGTGGAAAACGGTCACTGCATTTTCGATGGCGGTTTCGGTCGCTACCCTTTGAATGGTCTGAACCACGATTCTTTTCGCTTCCTTGTTGGCCGTCATTTTTGCATCGTCCATGATGTCGTTGATATAGGAGGCAGCCTGGGTTTTGGCTTCTTCTTTCAAGGACTCTGTTAAACGATCTCTGGCTTCTTCTGCCGACAATCCGGACAACGCTTCCAGTCTTTCAATTTCTTGTTTGTGGATTTTGTCCAGTTCAATTTTTTTCTTTTCGATGATTTCGAGCTGGGTATCCAGATTTTCTTTGACAACGGAAGCTTCATTTTTCTTTCGTTGCAATTCTTCCAATCTTTGGTTGATTTGAAGCTCTCTTTGTTTTAGCTTGGATTCGGATGCCTGAATTTTGGCATTTCTTTGTGTGACTTGCTTTTCTAAATCGGACTTTAGGGATAGGAATTTTTCCTTTACTTCCAGCATTTTGTTCTTACGTAGCACTTCGGCTTCTGTTTCTGCTTCCCGAATGGTCTTTTTGTAATGGGCATTTGTCACGTATCGAAACAGAATGCCCGTGACGGCACTGCCCGATGCTGCAGCTATGATGGTTATCAGTACGTTTGACATGTACGTTTTGTTTATGGTATATTATAAAAAAACACAACCATTGAAAGGATCTCTTTCAATCAGTTGTGCGGTTTGTTTTGATATCAACTGTCAGGCAAGAAAATCGTCGATTTCCTTGTTTAACTGTTCGATTGCGGATGCGTAATGTTTGCCATCCTCGTTTTTTTCAGCTTTTAGCGCCCTGATAGCCAACTGACATGCAGCCATTGCCAACAAGTCGCTTTTATCAAGTCCGGCTTCTTCCATTTTAAACCGGTTTCTATACTGGGCTATCCAATCATTTACCATCTTTGCCGCTGCACGAACCAATTCTTCGTCTTTTCGATCTATACGAAGCGGGTAACGCTTGTCGGCAATTGTTAAATGTATGCTGAATGTATCTTCCATTGTTCTTATTCATAAATAAGTCCAATGCATCTGTCTATTTCCCGCACAATTTTTGAGACTTTTTGCTGCGCTTTTTTGATGTCTTGTTCATCCCTCGACAACATTTTTGCCAGCTTTAAGTTCTCGTATTTGGTGGTGGCCAAACGCATTTCTTCCTTCGTTGATATCAAGTCGGTTTCCATTTTTTGAAGTCTGGATTTCAAAGAAGCATTTTCTTTAGAAATTGTATCACATTGCATCAAAAGTAACCGCACTTTAGTCTCGAAATTGGTCAATTTTCGTTTGTCCTCTTCAGTCATGATCCACCAATTTTGTCAACAAAAATACATTTTAGTTCCCCCAATTGCAAATTTCAAACATTTTTTTTGAATCAATTTAAGATTCAGTTTTGCTTTCTAATCTTTTTACCAACACTTTGTCTATTCGTGCGGCATCCATATCGACGATTTCCATTTCGAAATCGCGCCAGGTCAATTTTTCGGCAGTTTTGGGAATGTGTTCCAGAATGTCCAGAATTAAACCACTTAAAGTGTTGTAATCGTGTTCCTGATACAAATCTTCCAAATCAAAATAGGCGAGAAAGTCGTAAAAGGAATACTGTCCGTCAACCAGCCAGGTGCCGTCCTCGCGTTCGACAATTTGTTCTTCATGTTCCTCTGGTTCCATGATGTTTCCAACCAGTGCTTCTGTCAAATCGTTTAAGGTGACGATGCCTTGAATGCTGCCAAATTCATCCGTTACCAAGGCGAAGAATTGTTGTGTTTTGCGGAAATGTTCCAACACATCATACCCATTCATGGTTTCAGGAATGAATTGCGCAGGGCGGATGTATGTTCTGAGATTGAACTCCGGACTTTGATAGGTGGTGAAAAATTCTTTTAAATAAACAACCCCCAGGAGCTCGTCCAACTGTTCGCTGGCTACCGGGTAGACACTGTGAACCCGTTTTTCTATTGCTTTTCGGATTTCGTCCATGCTGTCTTCCACATCGAGCCAAATCATATCGTTTCTGTGGGTCATCAGGGTGTCCACGTCTCTGTCGTTTAGATTGAAAACCCTTTCAACGATGTCGTGTTCCACTTCCTGAATCTGACCTTCTTCTGTTCCTTCCTGAAGGATGGCTTTGATTTCTTCTTCGGTTACTTTTCCTGTGGTGTTGCTGGATATACCGAACAATTTCATCAATCCCTTGGTGCTCAACGATAACAAATAGACAATTGGGGCGTTGAGCCTGGAAATAAACGACATGGGACCAGAAACGATTTTTGCGTATTTTTCGGGGTTGCTGAGTGCGATTCTTTTGGGTAACAATTCACCCAAAACCAGGCTCAAGTAGGTGACCAATACGACGATGATGACCACAGAGGCACTGGAAGCATATTCGTACAGCCAGGGAATTTTCTCTAGTTGCGCTGTCAGTTGTTCCGAAATACTGCTGCCGGAGAAGAACCCGGTTAAAATGCCGATGACGGTGATGCCAATTTGAATCGTAGACAAAAACGTATCCGGATTGCCGGATAGCTCCAATGCTTTCTTCGATCGCTTGTCACCGCGTTTGGATTCGTTTTCCAGGCGTACTTTACGCGATGAAACCAACGCCATTTCGGCCAGTGAAAAACAGCCGTTTAAAAAAATAAGTCCAAGTATTATAAATAGTTCCATCGGTTGTATTTGCACAATCTAAAGAGACAAATTTCGGAATATATTTCGAGAATGTAAAGTGTTTTCTTCAAATGGAGAATTTCTTTTTTAATTTTGTGGAACGAACGATGTTGAATCAACCCGATTGCCTCATGAAAAAGACTATTCGAATCACCGCCATTGTATTGGCAGTTTTATTGGTATCCATGATTGTTTTGCCTTTTGCTTTTAAGGATAAGATCAAATCGGCAGTCATGAAGCAAGCTGAATTGCGCCTGAATGCAAGGTTTGATTTTCAGGATGTTGGCGTAAATTTGTTTCAGGATTTTCCCAATATCCATGCTTCCGTGGAAGGTTTGACTGTGGTTGGGGTGGATTCCTTTGCCACGGATACCCTGTTGAAAGCAGCTGAAATAGGGGTGTCCATCCAATTGAAAAGTTTGTTTACCGACACCGGTTTTCGGCTTACAAAAATTTCCATTCAGGATGCAGATTTGAAAATAAAAGTCTTGGAATCGGGCTTGGCCAATTATGACATCATGAAACCGGATACCACTCAGGAGCAACCGGCAGATTCACAGACAGATACTACTGCCATGATTTTTGATGTGGATAGAATTGAATTGGAAAATGTGCGTCTTGAATACGATGATCGCAGTTTGGATGTGTATGCAGCCTGCAAACAAATGAATGCCATGCTGAAAGGGCAGTTTTCATCGGCTTTCACCACGCTTCGTTCAACCCTTTCGATGGATGAATTGACATACACGCAATTTGGTATGCCCCTATTGTCAAAAGTGAAACTGGATGCGGACATTGAAGCCGATGCCGATTTGAATAAATTTATATTTACGCTGAGGGACAATCAATTTCGCCTGAATGACATGATGCTGGCTTTGGCAGGAACCTTTGCCATGCCGGATGAAGGCATGAGATTTGATTTGAAATTGTCAACGCCATCGGTTACGTTTAAACAATTTTTATCCCTGGTTCCTGCCTTTTATACCAATGATTTTAAATCCCTTCAGGCCGATGGGAAAATGCAATTGGAAGCTTCCTTAAAAGGACTGATGAACGATTCGGTTTGGCCGGGATTCAATGTGGATCTGCGTGTTTCGGATGGTCAAATCCGATATCCGGAATTGCCCAAATCCATTCAGGATATTCAGATTGCTCTATTGGTACAGAACCCTGGTGGTTCGCTCAACAATACCGTTGTGGATTTGAGCCGTTTTCATTTTAATATGGGAGGCAATCCGTTTGATCTGAAAGCACGTGTTTCCAATGTCATTGATGACCCAAAATTTCAAGCGGGTTTAAAAGGAAAATTGGATTTGGGCATGGTGAAAGATGTGTATCCTTTGCCCAATGAAATGAAGCTGTCCGGTGTGATCCAAATGTTGGCTGATGCTGCTGGCAGCATGTCTTACGTGGACCAGGGACGTTATGAAAAGTTGAAGGTGGCCGGTTCACTCGGTGTTCAAAATGTGGTTGTGAAGCAGGCTGATGTGCCCGATGTGTCGGTTTCGACCGGTAGCATGCGTTTTACGCCTCAACAAGCGACCATCAGCAATTTGCAACTCAAATTTGGAGATAACGATCTGAAAGCAGATGGCGTGGTGGGTAATTATTTGGCATGGTTTTTCCATGATCAGGTGTTGAATGGCTCGTTGTCTTTGTATTCCAATCGTTTGGATTTGAATGAGCTGATGCCAAAGACGGAGACTGCCAAAGAAACCGCTGCTGAAACGGAGCAAATGACGGCTTTTCAAATTCCGGACAACATCCGGTTTAAGCTGAATGCCATCGGGAATACGGTTACGTATGGAAATATCGTTTTAAACAATGCCAAAGCTGATTTGTCTTTGGCAAAATCCAGATTGAACATTGAGCAGCTTTCTGCAAATGCTTTGGGTGGTCGTATTGTAATGAATGGTTTTTACGAAACCCTGAATGCGGACAAACCCGTAGCTTCGTTTGGAATGGATTTAAAGGAAGTCTCTTATAATCAAACGGTTAAAACCTTTGATTTCTTGAAAAAAATGGCCCCAATTTTTGAGAAACTATCCGGAGATTATTCTGTTAAAATGGATTTTTCAACCACTTTTGATGGACATTTGAATCCAAACCTGAATGATATTTCAGGTGCAGGTCTGTTAAAATCGGCCAATGTGGGCATGAAAGGCATTCGCGTGCTGGATGTGATTGCATCCACATTGAAGATGGACGCATTCAAACAACCCACCATTCGCGATTTGGCGACCACATTTAGCATCAAAGACGGAAAAATTACGACCAAGCCTTTTCGGGTGGATATCTCTGGTATTGGTTTGACTCTGGGGGGCGTAACCGGATTTGACAAGAGCATCAAATATGATTTGATGGTACACTTGCCCAAGCAGTTGTCATTTGTTGGCGCAAACGAGTTGAAAGGCACCATTGGGGGTACGTTTGATCAACCCAAAGTGCAGTTGAATACCATTGAAGTCGCTCAAAAAGCAGCCAAAGATTTGGTGGATAAAACCTTGGTGAAAGCCATCGGAACAAACTTGAGTGAAACCAAAGCAAAAATTCAGGAATCGATTGATTTTCAGGCAAAAAAAATCCGGGAGCAGGCCAAAAGTGCAGGAGACCGACTCATATCGGAAGCTGAAAAGAAAGGGGCAGAACTGGTTGAAAAGGCCAAAAACCCACTATTAAAGGCAGCCGCTAAGACAACGGCTGCCCAATTGGTGAAAGAAGCTCAGAAAAAAGCCACTCAACTGATGTCAGATGCAGAAAATCAAATCAAAAAAATGGCTACTGAAGCACAGGCTAAAGCTGAATGAGCAAATTACCGCTGGTACCGCAGTTTTTACAGTTGTCAACCGGTGTGGACAACTCTTTGGTGCATCCGCAGATGGGGCAAACAGTATATCCGTTGGGTAAATTTTGTAAAGAATCACGTTGGGTATCGTACATCTTTAATGCATTTTGAAGCAGCTCCAGATGCTTTTTTTCAACATTGGAAGCCCATTGCAGCATTTCAGAAATTTCGGTTTGGCTTTCGGCCTGAGCATCTTTCAAACATTTTGGGTATAAGGAATCAACGCAATAGGATTCCATTTCAATGGCTTTTAATAAATTCTTTCTGGTGTCATTCAATGCGTAATTGGGATCAAAATCTTGCACATTTACGTCCCATTCGTCCAAAAATTCTTTGTATCGTTCTGCATGGTTGCGTTCAGAGCGAGCCAGTGCTTGAAACATTTTGGCAATGGTCGGCAGATTTTCTTCAGTAGCCTTGACTTCAAAAGCCGTATAAGTTACTGAAGCAGTGGCTTCGTCAATAACGGCTTGTTGCATGTTGCTGATGGTTGAGTCAGGCCGTTTCTGGCATCCGGAAAGGGCGATCATACCCAAAACGGAAAGTAAAATTAAATTTTTCATAAGGCATTTTGAGTGTTAAGGTGGAACGGAAGTAAAAGATCGCTGTATTACAAATATACAACGCCAGGGGAAGAAATGTACTTTTTATTGCGGTTTTATAGCAGGAGTTTTTTATTTTTGCGTTTCTGTTTATTAAAATCGAAACCATGAGTTCAACTACATCCAAACCATTCGTTAAATTTTATTCGGGTCAGGACTTACCCATTGAATTACACAAAGTTCGCATCGTGCAAAAATTAAATTTGGTTCCCATTGAAAGAAGATTGGAAGCATTGAAAGAAGGTGGATTCAACACCTTTCAATTAAGCACCAAAGATGTCTATCTGGATATGCTCACAGACTCTGGAACAAACGCCATGAGCGACAATCAGCTGGCTGCTATGATGCAAGCAGATGATGCCTATGCCGGATCACAAAGTTTTGTACGTCTTCAAAAAGCCGTTGAAGATGTTTTGGGAAAAACGTATTTCTTGCCTGTTCATCAGGGACGTGCTGCTGAAAACATTTTAAGTGTTGCTTATGTCAATAAGACGAGTTTGGTTCCGATGAATTACCACTTTACGACGGCCATGGCGCACATCACCGATAAAGGTGGTCGTATTGTTGAATTGTTGTATCCTGAAGCCTACAAAATCGATTCTGTGCATCCTTTTAAAGGGAACATGAATCTGGAAGATCTGGAAGATACCATTGTGAGAACTGGTAAAGAACACATTCCTTATGTTCGTATGGAAGCTTCTACCAATTTGATTGGCGGACAACCTTTCTCTGTTGAAAATTTGCGTGGTGTTCGTGCCATTTGCGATAAATATGGCATTCGTTTGGTTCTGGATGCCAGTCTTTTGGGAGAAAATGCCTATTTGGTAAAACAACGCGAAGAGGAGTTTAAGGAAAAATCCATGTTGGATATCATTCAAACCATGACAGGTTTGGCCGATATCGTTTATTTTTCTGCCAGAAAATTGAGCTCTTCCAGAGGTGGTGGTATTTGTACCAACAATGAATCCATTTACAAAGAAATGGAAGCATTGGTTCCTCTGTATGAAGGTTTCCTGACCTATGGTGGTATTTCCATTCGTGAAGTAGAAGCCATGGCCGTTGGTTTGTACGAAACCCTTGATGAAACGATGATTTCACAAAGCCCGTCCTTCATCAAATATTTGGTAGAAGAAGCTGCGAAGAAAGGCATTCCTATGGTCACACCTCCCGGGGTTTTGGGCGCACATGTCGACGCCATGAGTTTCTGTGCACATATTCCCCAAACAGAATATCCTGCTGGCGCTTTGGCTGCTGCATTCTTCTTGATTTCAGGCGTTCGTGGTATGGAAAGAGGTTCTGTGTCCAATCAACGTGATGAAGAAGGCAACGAAACCTATGCAGACATGGAATTGTTGAGGTTGGCTGTTCCCAGAAGAGTTTTCACCTTGTCACAAATCAGCTATGTCATTGACCGCTTGTCATGGTTGTATGACAACAGATCTTTGATTGGTGGTTTGAAATTCACGTATGAACCAACCGTATTGCGTTTCTTCATGGGTAAACTGACTTCAACCTCTGATTGGCCTGAAAAACTCATGAAAAAATTCAGAAAAGATTTCGGAGATAGCTTATAAAGCCCTGTTGATTCATTCATGGAATCAGCATTGAAAGCATTTCTACTATAAAACAAAACCCTAAAAGTATCTTGCTTTTAGGGTTTGTTGTTTCTATGAATGGGCGAATGTCTCAATCTGAATCGGGCAGGTGAATGTACCGCATCTGATGCAAAATTTGTTGTTGTCTGTTCCGAATGTAACGACTTGGTTTTCCTGAATGGAACCTCCTTGGATTCGGCAGGGATGCAGCAATCAGGGCCGATTGATATCGGGTCAGCTTTTTAGCATGGGTGTTAAAATGTGCCTTGGCGACGGATTCAGCCCCATAAATGCCCACTCCTGTCTCCATGGAGTTGAGATACACTTCTAAAATGCGGTCTTTGCTCCATAAAAATTCGATGAGCACCGTAAAATAGACTTCAAACCCTTTTCGATACCAGGATGACTTTGGCCATAAAAAAACATTCTTGGCTGTTTGTTGGCTGATGGTGCTGGCTCCTCTTGGGCGTTTTCTGTATTTGTTTTGCCTGACAGCTTTTTTGATTTGTTTGGTATCAAATCCCCAGTGGTCATAAAACCGTTGATCTTCAGATGCGATGACGGCTCTTTTCAAATGATTGGAGATTTTCTCCGATGAAACCCAATGGTGTTTCCAAACGATGGGTTCCCCTGTAAATACTTGTTCGACAGTTCGAATCACCATGAGTGGTGTGACATAAACAGGTACAAATCTATATATTAGAACAAAAAACAATGTTGTTGAAAAGAAAATCAACAAAGCGAGGCGCACAATCTTTCCGATTTTTCTAAACATGGTCCGTAGAGTTGGAACACAAATATACTGCAAAACACTTGTTTTCGACCAAATGTTTATTATTTTTGTATGTAAACATTTAATATTAGAAAGTAATGAAACAGCACATAGATGTCGATTGGAAAGGGAACATGAAATTTGAATCTGTGATTGGCAATCATTTGGTAAAAGTCGATGCCTCAACCGAGGTTGGTGGAGATGATTCAGCTCCCGGGCCAAAACGTTTGTTGTTGATGGGCTTGGCCGGATGTACAGGAATGGATGTGGTCTCCCTGATGAAAAAAATGCGTATTGAGGTGGAAAACTTCCGCATGACTGTGGAGTCGGAGTTGACGGAAGAGCATCCAAAACACTATGTTTCCATGCATTTGATTTATTATTTCAAAGGCAATGACTTGCCTTTGGATAAACTGACAAAGATTGTGGAAATGTCTCAGGAAAAGTATTGTGGTGTTGCCGCCACATTCAGGCAGGGCATGCCGGTGACCTGGGAAATTAAGCTGGAATAAGCCTTTGTACCATTTGCGAAGCGAAATTTTATATTTTGCCCCATCCCTTTGGCGTGTATTTTCTCATCTTTAGCAGAAATTTTAAAATTTTCAAAGATGAATAAACACGCCTTACTTTTTATGGCCACTTTTATGGCTTTATTTTTATTTGTTTCCTGTGATACTGGTGACACCGGGTCAGGTACGGATACGAGTTACTGGTATTCCAATGCCCTGACAAGAATGAACTTGAAGGGTTCGGTGAAAACTATTATGGATGAATCGAATGTTCTCTATTCCTTTAATTTGGATGGAAACATTGCTTCTGAATATGATACGAATCTGGGCGATTCCACGGTGTATCAATATCAGAATGGTTTGTTGGTCTCTCAATCACTAACAAGTAACCAGTTGACCCAAACAACAACCTATGCCTACGAAAATGCTGGGAAGTTTGTTCCTGTGGATCGATTTCATTTACATATTGGCGGTTTGATTCCAGGCTTGTCTTCGATGGAAAGTCGTTTTGTAAAAAAAGATTATGTTTTCGATGGAAACAATCTTAACATGATTTCTTACGAAAAGTATGGCGAAGAATGGATTCCTTCGGATACCGCCATTATAACATATTCCGGTGCTTATCCTGCATCTTATGTAGGTCAATGGGATTTCTTTGAAGGAATATCTATGCAAGCCAATGGCATGTTTTCAACCTATTCAGAGGGTTCCTATGGAGAAGGTTCTAGAACGACAAGGGTGTACCATTTTGTGTCGATTAACGGGGCACAACGCATGTCTAGTTCAACAGAAACAATGATGCAGAACAATTTCCAGCGCTCTCCGATAACTACAACATATAGCTACAATCAACAAGGTGATCTCGTTTCAGAAGTATATTCTGATGGCTATCAGCAAGCTTATTCAGACTATGTGTATGATGCACATGGCAACTGGATATCCCGCAACTACAGTTACAAAAATGGGGAGCAATGGACTGCGCCGGTTGCACAAACGAGAACGATTACCTATTATTAAAGAGCCGTTTTAATGGGTTTAAATGCTGAAAAACATCAATTGTTTTTCAGCATTTTTATTTGGTCAAAAGCGTCCAAAATCTCTTTGAAGTCCTGATTGTTTGTTGTCAGGGCAATGCTTCCGGGGTTGTAGGGCTCATATATTCCCGGATCTGTTACGGAAAACAGGCCAATGGTGGAAACACCTGAGGCACTTGCCAGGTGCATGATGCCGCAGTCTGCGCCGATGTAAGCAACCGTGTTGGCCATGACAGCACCCATTTCACGAATGTCTTTGCTGTATAGCGCAGGCGCTTGAAAATCGATCATGGAGATGTTTTCAACAGGCAGTATTTCAATGATGTTGAACGAAGGGTAGTTTTCTTTTAGTGTTTCATAAAAAGCTTTCCACCATTCCTTTGAATAGCATTTTGTACCTGTCGCGTAGGTGTAGAGCGCAATGGTTTGTTTTGATGCGTTCGGTATCAGGTTATTCAGTATGTCTTTTCCTTTTGCAATTTCTTCCGCGCTTAATTTGATGCTTAAATACGGAAGGGGAGAGGTATTGGGCGTATAGCCCATTTTCTCCATCATTTCACGCAAATAGTAAATGGGGATTTTGGCTATGTGGACATGATCCGGAAAATTGTTCCGGATGTGTTCGGTGATTTCACCATACAACTTAATTTTTCCTTTGGAAAACTTTGTAGCAAGACGGCCTGAGGAGGATCCTTGATCCACATTCAATACAAAATCATATTTTTTTGCCCGAAGTTGAAGCCATGCTTTGACAAATGCCCTGAATTCTTTGAGTGGTTTTCTTGGCACTCGAATGCATTGATTCAGTGATTTGTAGTTTGAAAACAAAATGGGGGAAACCTTGCCTGAAAACAAGTCGATGCTTGCATTGGGGAAGGTGTTTTCAATTTCCTGAATGATTGGTGATGTCAGTATTTGGTTCCCGAGTCTGTGATTGGGTCGGACGATCAACACGTTTTTTACGGATGCAACCGGAATCATTTTTGCCCGATATGGATCAAAGCCGGTTAGACTGTTGGTGAGTTTTTGCATCGTTTTTTTACGGATGCGGTTGAACTTTTTCTTAAGTGTTGTCATGAGTTTTCTATTGCTGCTGCAAAAGTAATGAAAGGAGTTGAAATAAAATGACTTAAATCGAAAGTCAAGTTGCTTGCTTTTTTGATTAGTTGCTCGTATATTTGGGTATGCCTTAATCAACCTTAATACCTTACCGATATGAAAAACAGATTATTACTGATTGCAATGTTGCTTTCAACCGCCTTGGCTCAATCGGAAACTGTTTTGGTGGAATTGAAACTTCAACCAAACAAGGTCTACAAACAATCATTTGAATATCAAATGGTTACTACGCAAACAATTTTTGAACAAAAAACGAATATGCTTTCCAAAGCAGAAGGTATTGCGTCGTATCAGGTACAGTCTGAACTCAAGGATGGCTATGAACTCAAAGCGACTTTTGAGAAGATGCTGTTTGCCATGCAAGCCCAATCCGGCATGATGGAGTTTAGCTCAGAAAAAGATTCTGCCAACGACATTATTTCCTTTATTTTAAAACAAATGATAGGAAAGCCTTTCACGGTTGTCATCAACAAAAACGGAAAGATTGCTTCTGTTGTCGGGTTTAAAGAAAACTATGACCAAATTGTCAAGTCGTATAGAGATGTGAGTGTAAAACAAAAAGAATATATTTGCAACCTGATTTCAAAATCGTTTGGTCCTGAAGCCATCAAAGGGAGTTTTCAGTTGACTACTGAACAATTGCCGGGTAAGAAAGTGGATGTGGGCAGCAAGTGGAATTCAAAACAATTTTTAAAATCAGTCATGTCTACGAATGCCAAAACGACTGCTGAAGTACAGTCTATTGCGGATGGGAAAATGACGGTGAAGACAGAAGCTGTTTTAGTGACTGCAGACAAAAAATCAGATGACAATTCTTTTGGTGCAACGATGCAAATGGATTTGACTGGACAAATTTCTTCTGTTTTGACATTTGATTTAACAAGCGGCTGGCCCATCGATGCTAAAATTGACCAAAAATTGACAGGGAGTGGCTTCATTGAAGCAAATGAACAGTTGGAAAATGGACTGACGATACCATTAACAATCAACACGGTGTTTAAGTGGTTAAAATAAAATGTAAAGATGAAGCATAAGGAACGACTGCTGTATCTGTTCCCTTTGGTGGTTACACTCTTGTTTCTTTTGCTTGAAAATAAGAAGGAAAAAGTGGTGCGGGAAAGCATCACCCTGGATCAGGAGCTTTTCGAGGTGGGTTTATACGACAGCCTGTTCATGAAGGATTTAACACCAGTGCCAGACTTTACGGGCTTGTCGGCCGATTTTCTGAAGTTTTACGATCGTTTTCAATCAGATGCTTCTTTCCAGAAAAAACATATTCGCTTTCCTTTAAAGGGTGTTTGCTTTAGTTCTTGTGATTCAACCGCCATTTGGGATGAAAAAACCTGGAATTTCCTTCAATGGGATTTTAGGACCATGATGGAAGATTCCAGGTATAACAATGATTTAAAACAGGGCGAAAACAAGTTGTTTTTTCGATGTGTTTTAAAAGATTTTGGTATTCTTTACGAATTGGGCTTTATCAGGGACGAAGGTAAGTGGATGCTGGTCTATTGTTTGTTGAACGCCTGTTGAAGCATCCATTCACCTATCTGTATTAAGCGTATTTAACAATGATGGTTTTAATGATTTTACCGACACTTTCTGCAGCATCGGTGGCTTTTTCCAATTCGCTCATGATTTCTTTTAGTTTCACGATTTCAATGGTCCTTCTTTCACTTTGAAACAAGTCCTTGATGAAATGGTCGTAAACATCGTCGGCTTTGTTTTCAATGTCGTGCAAATCTCTACAATATTCAGCAATACGTTTTGGGTCTTTTTTTAGAACATCCAATTCTTCTACGGCTTTGCGAATGGTTAAAGCTCCTTCCAAAATAAAGTTGGCTATGGATTCTGCCGATCCCGGCATTTCTTCCGGGTTATAAAGCATGATTTTTTTGGCTGCACCGCAAATGAAATCGGTGACATCGTCCAATCGATTGGATAGCAGGTGAATATCTTCCCGATCGAAAGGTGTGATGAAGGTGCTGTTCAGTTGGTCAAAAATCTGATTGGAAAGTTCGTCGCCTTTTCGTTCCTGTTCCTTGATTTTAAAATAGTACTCTGTTGCAGACTCGTGATCTCCCTTTTGTACACACTCAATCATCAATTCTGATGCTGTAATCATCACCCCGGCCATTTCTTGAAGTACCGGAAAAAACTTAGGTTCTTTTGGTGTGAATTTGCTGAAAATGTTGTTCATTCTATATAATTGTATTTGTTTGAAACAAATAAGACATTTGCATGTCAGGGGTGTGACAGTTTTTTAGCATCGCAAAAATAAACAAACAAATTCAAAAAGATGTGACATACGTGTTACAAAAATACATTTCATTTGAATGGACAATAATCACCATTCTATGCTGCCTTTTATATTCAACAATCTTCCTGTTAAATAATTGGGTATTCCTCTTTGGTTGTTCGATAAATCCGTGATCCAATAGTAGGAGTTCGTGTTTCTGATGTTTAACAAGTTGAAACAATCCAATCCAATCCAAATGTTGGGTCTTTTGTTCGATTTCTGAACGATGATTCTGGATAAGCCGATGTCAATGCGTCTGTATGGAGGCAAACGAAAAGTGTTGACTGGAAGTCCATCTGCCCATATGACTTTCAGATTCATGACGACTTTGGGGTAGTTTGGAAAATAATCCTGAAAAAACATGGAGATGTTGTATCTGCTTTCATTTGGCCTGGAGACGGTTTTGGTACCAATTTTTTCCTTGCTTTGCAACAAGGATAGACTCAGCCAGGAATCTTTTCCGGGCAATAATGCTCCAAATAGTTTGAAATCCAAACCGCTGGTGAATCCTTTGGCAATATTTTTGCCTGCGTATCGGATTCTCACGTTGTCGACGGTGTAAGGGTTGACGTTGCTCAACTGTTTGTGGTACAATTCGGTGGTGAGCCTGAATGGACGATCGAGCGCGGAAAATCTGTAATCGATGGAACCCACCAGTTGAACGGATTTTTGTGCTTTGATGTCATGGTTTAAAAAGACTTCTGTCAAGCCGTTTGTCGTGATTGTATCTCTCAATTCTTTATAAAATGGCGCCTGATAATAAACGCCACCGGAGATACGGAATGAGATGTCTTTTTCGATGGTGGGTTTGTATGAAACCGAAATTCTTGGACTCCACAGCCATTCGTGGTTGAAACTCCAGAATTGACTTCTCAAACCATAGGTGATTCCAAACAAGCCTTTTTCGGTGCGAAAGCGCAAATAATCTTGGATGTATGCCTGAAAACGATGCGATTTCAGAGATACTTCAGATTTTAAGGCGTATGAAAGATCGGGTCTGGAAGTTCTGTGAGGCAGTGAATACCCCGCTGAATCCAACATTTTCCATTCTTTGAGTTGGTCTTCAATTTGTTCCAGTTGATAACTGATGCCGGATTCAATATGGTGGTTTTCCTTTTGAAGTGATGAGGCGTAACCCAGATTGGAAACGCGAGCAATCAGATGATTTCTGGCATGTTCGTGATACATTCCGGAACCAAGCAAAAATTCATTGATGCGTTCCGGATGGTCTTTGTCGGGAGGTGTTTCGCTCAGCCAATAAGTGCCAGTGATGTCGTAGTTTTCATCCTCTTTGGTTTCAAAAAATGAGGCTTTAAGGGACTGAGAGAAAGCAGATTGTTTGTTTATGTTTAGTATGATGGCTGAAAAAATGGTGTTGAATGCGTCCTTTTCTTTGCCTTCAAAATCGACAGACATCGTGTACAACTGATTGCTGGTTCCAAATACGGTTTCGCTGGATTTTGGCGAAAAGAGATACGTGTTTCTTGAAAAATTGCCCAAAAAGTTCCATTCCAGTGCAGGACTCATTTGATATGACAGTTGTGTCTGATAGTCCATGAAATTTGGGTTGTAGGAAGCATCGGTATCCAGAGTCTTCAACAAATAGGAATTGGATTTGTATCTGAATCCGTGAATCTGAGAGAATTTCCCGTTTTTAGAAGACTGACCCAAATAAATGTTTGTACCCAACAAACTGGCGTTGACCACCGATTCTAATTGTTTCGGTCTTTTGTAAACGATGTCTAGAACGGAGGACATTTTATCCCCGTATTTGGATTCAAATCCACCTGCAGAGAATTGCACTTCTTTGACCAATTCAGGGTTGACAAAGCTCATTCCTTCTTGTTGTCCTGCACGGATGAGCAGGGGACGATAGATTTCTATGCCGTTGACATACACCAGGTTTTCATCAAAGTTTCCCCCTCTTACCGAATATTGTGAACTCATTTCGTGGTTGGTACTTACCCCGGGAAAGGTGGTGAGCAGGGCTTCAATACTTCCTCCGCTTGGGTCTGGTATCATGCGGACTTTGGTCGCATCAATTTTTTCAAAAGTGGGAGATGTCGGTATACTGCCTTCGATGGTGAATTCTTTGATGAATTTGGCTTTTTGCAGAAGAATTGCATGAATTTGAATGTCTTTTTCCTGATGAAGGAGCACTTGCGTCAGAGGCATAAATGACATGCATTCAAATTGAATGGAAAGGGTGTCTTGTTTGAGTACAGTGAGCTGAAAATGACCTTTGCTATCGGTGGTCGTTGTTTTGTCGTTGTGCATTTCACGCACTGTTGTCAAATCCAAAGGACTGCCATTTTGGTCGGTTACCTTTCCGGAAATCACGATGGACTCATTCGCCAGTGTATTCCATGCGAAAGAGCACATTGCTAGAAAGAAGACCACTCTGATCAGAGACATTTTAACGGGTTGAATGGGAACAAATCTACCAAAAATATAAGGAAATAACGTATCTTTGTTTGTGATATTGTCAACAACAAAGTATTAGGATGGATCAATTATTGAATTTGCTTCGAAATAGAAGAAGTACGAGAAAGTTTATGGACACGCAAATATCGCCTGAGTTGGTTCAGCAACTGTTGGAAGCGGCGCTGATGTCACCTGCATCAAAGAGTTCAAATCCATGGCAATTTGTGCTGACAGATGACAAAAATATGCTCGAAGCATTGTCCAAATCCAAAAAACATGGAGCCGGTCTGTTGAAAAACGCAGCTTTGGCTATCGTTGTATTGGCCGATCCTCAAAAAAGTGATGTTTGGATTGAAGATGCTTCCATTGCCACCCTGCTGCTTCAGCTGGAAGCCGAAGATTTGGGTCTGGGCTCTTGCTGGGTGCAAATTCGTTGCCGTCAAAATGAGGCCGGAGCGGATGCTGAAGCGGTGGTACGATCACTGCTTTCAATTCCGGATCATTTAAGGGTGGAGAGCATTGTTGCCGTTGGAGTCAAAGCGGAAGAAAAAAATCCCTTCGATCCGGATTCTCTTCAGTGGGAGAAAGTGCATATCGGAGTCTATCAATCGAACCAAAAAGAGGAATCATCGTGCGAATCGCTTTAATTGGTGCCGGTAATCTGGCAACGCAACTGGGTTTGGCTTTGTATGCTACCGGCTATGAGGTGACTCAGGTGTATAGCAGAACCAACGAATCTGCGGCCATGTTGGCTTCCAAAATACAAGCCGAACCAACCAATGATCCAAAAGCGATTCGGTCGGATGCCGATGTGTATTTTTTGGCTTTGAAAGATGAAGTATTGCCATCCGTCTTGCCTTTGTTTTCCTTTGGTCAAGGGATTGTTGCACTGACTTCAGGTAGTTTGGATATGTCCGTGTTGTCTTCGTATGCTGCGCAGACAGCTGTTTTTTATCCCTTACAGACTTTCAGTAAGGACAGGCTTGTTTCATTCAGGAATATTCCGATTTTTATTGAAACCCTTCAACCAAAGGTGGAGGAAACATTGATTTCTATTGCAAAAAGGATAGGAGACAGGGTGGAAATGGTGAATGCGGCGCAACGCATGACCTTGCACGTTGCCGCCGTTTTTTGTTGTAATTTTGTCAATTATTTGTACGTGTTGTCTTCTGATATTTTGAAAGATGAAAATCTGAATTTTAAATTTTTACAACCGCTCATTCAGGAAACTGCGGCCAAGATTCAGACATTGACACCGGTACAGGCGCAAACGGGACCTGCTGTTCGGATGGATTATTCGATCATTGAAAAACACAAGGAACTTTTGTCGCATTCGGACGTGTTATTAGAAACATATAATATGCTTACAAAGGGTATTTTTGAGCGCATTAATCATAAACCTGTATGAGTACCATTCCACATGATTTGACCAGCATTAAAGCCGTCGTTTTTGATATTGACGGTGTGTTGTCAACCGATACCATTCCTTTGTTTCCCAATGGGGAACCGATGAGGTGCATCAATATTAAAGATGGATATGCCTTGAATTTGGCCGCCAAAAAAGGGCTGATTCTTGGAATTATTTCCGGTGGTAAAACCGAGGCTGTCCGGGTTCGTTTTGAAAATTTGGGCATTCATCACATTTATTTGGGTGCGCACGATAAGAAACAAGAGTTTGATGATTTCTTGAAAAAAACAGGACTTGAAGCCGCGGATGTGGCCTATATGGGCGATGATATTCCGGATTATGAGGTGATGAAAATGGTGGGATTGGCTGCATGTCC
>CAYYJF010000026.1:21862-24250 GCA_964472175.1 uncultured Bacteroidales bacterium
TACCGGTGTTTGTTTGTCTACGAAAACAAAAAGAACCACCTTTGTGTCTGAAACCAAAGTCTGGTTTTCCGAGTTGGATATCAACGAGATACATCACTATGTAGATGTTTTTAAGCCCTTCGATAAAGCAGGTGCATATGGCGTTCAGGAATGGATCGGTTATGTGGCTGTTGAACGAATGGAAGGATCGTTTTACAATGTCATGGGTTTGCCGGTGCATCAATTATATACCGAATTGAAACAATTTCCACAAAAATCAATTTTGTTATGAATCTGGTTGTAGATCAGGGTAATACGCGTGTAAAACTAGGCTTTTTCAACGATGAAAATGTTTTGGTGGAGCGTGTCATAGCTCCAACGGTAGATGTGCCATTTCTCCTGCCGTATTTTGAGCGTCATCAACCTGAATGTGGTATTGTTTCGACCGTATCTGAGTTAAATTCCGATGTCCTGGCTTATTTGCAATCCAAACTCAAAAAATGCATCTTTTTCAATCATGAAACCCCCATTCCTTTAAAAAACACTTACCGGACACCCCAATCATTGGGATTGGACAGGATTGCAGCTGCCGTGGGTGCCTGGACTTTGAAACCGGGATGTCCGTTGTTGATCGTGGATATGGGAACAGCCATCACGTATGATGTGGTTGATTCGAATGGGAACTTTCTAGGTGGAAATATTGCCCCCGGAATGCAAATGCGGTTTAAATCTCTGCATGTTTTTACAAAAAAGCTTCCATTGGTTCAACCAAATTCAAATTTTTTACGCTTGGGTGTTGACACAGATTCGGCGATTTGTGCCGGAGTTATGCAAGGAATCGTCTTGGAAACAGATGCTTACTATGATTTGTTTCATCAACAGTTTCCCGGTCTTTTCGCTTTTTTAACAGGTGGGGACTCTATTTACTTTGTCGACAAATTAAAAAGTAGCATCTTTGTGCACGAAAATTTGGTACTTCTTGGACTTAATCGAATTTTATGCTTCCATGATCCAGCTTAAACGTTTTTTTATTTTATTGCTCGTTGCTGTGTTGTACACCTCGCTTGGTGCACAAAATAGCAATTCTGTATATAGTCGTTACGGTTACGGTATTTTCGACCAACCGGCTATGGGCTCCTCCAAATCTATGGCTGGTGTCGGATTCTCTTTGCACGAGGGTAAGTTGTTGAATGTGTTAAATCCTGCAGCTCAAGCCGATGTGGATACGATGAACATGTTGTATGACATCAGTATGACCTCTCAAATGACCAGAATGTCGGAGAATGGGATGAAACAATCCATTTCCAATTTGTATTTTGATCATGTGGGCATGAAGTTTGCCCTCAAACCACATTGGGGAATGGCTTTGGGATTGTATTCTACTTCTAAAACAGGTTTTGATTTTTATCAAATTCATGAAATTGACGATACACAAATCGGAGATTTGGATTACACCAACCATTACACCGGTTCCGGTGGAATCAGCACCGTTTTTTTGGGTACCGGATTTAGGTTGTTTGATGGCTTGTCTCTTGGGGTGAATGCCAAATATTCTTTTGGTAACTTATACAACTCAATGACCACCGTATATCAAACTTCCGGTATTAGCAGCGAATCCAATTATGAGTATTTGTTTATGCGGTATCCTGGTTTGGATTTGGGCTTTCAATATGATCTGAAAATGTCGGATAAGAGTTCGTTGACACTTGGGGCCTCGTATGCGATGTATCCCAAAGTGAAAAATGAGTTTTCTACCACGATCATCTCATCTGATACGGCTGAAACTTCTCAATTTTATGATTTTAAAATGGCTGATGCACTTGGCATAGGCATTACCTATAAATATGATAAACGGCTGTCTGTGTCTATGGATTTTCAAAAGAAATTATTTGAAAATTCCCCGTTTATGGGGGTTAAAGACAGTTTGAAAAATGCAACTGATTTGGCTATTGGTGTTGAATATCTTCCTTCAAATAAATCGGTTAAATTTCTGGAATCCATCAGGTATCGTGGAGGATTTCGTTATTCCGACCAGTATTTAAAAGTCCCGGGTGCATTGAAATCGCTGGCATTGACCTTTGGGTTTGGGTTGCCGCTTAGAAATAACCGCTCCTTGTTGAACCTCAGCTTTGAATTGGGGAAATTGATTACACCAAACCGTTCGTTGATTCAGGAAACTTATTTTAAGATGTCCCTAGGGGTGACATTCAACGAGTTGTGGTTCTTCGATTCCAAACTTTGATTTTTCTTAGTTGAAATTTAGCATGTTGAAACGGTATATCGGTTTGTTGGCTGTATTGCTTTTCGCACTTTCTTGCAATAAAGAAAAGCCTCAGTTTGTCTCCAATTTTAAAGACAGAAACAATGTGCCGGCGATGTATACCGACTCGGTTACAACGCTGATTTCGG